>CAZBJB010000034.1:0-16251 GCA_964492105.1 uncultured Zetaproteobacteria bacterium | reverse complement strand
AATGTTTTCGTGTCATCCTCTTCTCCTTTCTGGAGAGAAACACTACCCTTGAATCCACCTTAAGAACCTGTCCTGAATTTGGGATCCACTATACTCCTGCTTCATTCTACATCACAATGCAAAGTCGCAAGCCCGACCCCGTTCTTCGTTCTTGGGGGTTGAACATCGCGCTGGTGACTTTTTACGAGGACATCATACTATACCGGATGGGCCGCATCAGCCTTGCGGCCCTCTGTATACGTGTATTTACGTTCAAGTTCAGGAGAATGCTTATGGGGTACAATGTATCATATATCCGCTGGTCGGGGTTGCTTTCCGTGTTGTTGATCAGCATATGCCCATTAGCCAGTGCGGCGCGGGCTACTGGCGCAGATCCGCTCACGCAAGCTGTTGACGAAGGGAAGATACTGTTTACGCATCAAACCTTTGGTGGGACGGGCGCAACCTGCGAGCAATGTCATCACGATGCCGGACGTGGTTCGACTGTTACACCGGATGGCCGCATACATCCTGCTATTGTTGGTGCAGCCGCGCTCTTTCCTCGATTCAATCTCAAGGTAAGGAAGATCATCACGCTGGAGGATCAGGTTCGCCGTTGTGTTGCCGGCGGATTGAGGGGAACACCTCCCGCATACGATAGCGCAGCCATGAGATCGATGATCGCTTACCTCACGTCTCTCTCGCAGGGAAAACGTATGCGAATGGGTGGTAAACTCGGCAAGTGATCCCCATCAACTCCCGGAGGCAAAGACATGGCATCACTGTTTGCACGGCTGAAGAAAGGCCTGTCGCGTAGTCGCGAAGGTTTATCGCACATATTGCCGGGGCGAGAAACAGGGAATCTGTCCGAGGATGCGTGGTTGGCCATTGAAGATGGCCTGATTATGGCCGATTGCGGTGCGGAAACTGCGTCGACATTGATTGCGCACGCAAGGAAAGCCAGGGATCCGTTCGCTGCACTGCGTGGGGCCATGCTTGAAACGTTCCCGACACAACAAGCTGTAACCTACCCTTCCGATAGTCCGTTTGTACTGCTGGTCGTGGGTGTGAACGGAACCGGCAAAACAACAACGATCGGCAAGCTGGCAAGCCAATTCCGTTCCGAACATAAAAAGGTGCTGATCGGCGCCTGTGACACATTCCGTGCCGCGGCCATGGATCAGTTGGCCGTGTGGGTGGAACGCGCGGGTGCCGATATGGTGCGTCAGGGCGATGGCGCGGATCCGGCGGCGGTGGCCTTCGATACGATACAGCGCGGCGTGGCACGGCGTTACGACATCATCATTATAGACACCGCAGGGCGCGTGCAGACGGACAAGGGGCTGATGGGGGAGTTAGGCAAGGTCAGGCGCGTTATCGGCAAGGCACTGGATGGCGCGCCGCATGAAGTCTGGCAGGTGGTGGATGGTGGCACGGGCCAGAATGCCGTGGCGCAGGTTGAGAAATTTCGCGAAGTAGCGGGAACGACTGGCTTGATTGTAACCAAACTCGACGGTACGGCCAAGGGCGGTATTGTATCGCAATTGGCAAGTCGATTCGGACTACCGATCCGTTATGTCGGCACGGGCGAAATGCTGGGGGATTTGATTCCCTTCCATGCGGAGGATTTCGTGAACAGCCTGTTGCCTGACGGAACATTACCTGCTTCAGGGGAAGATACATGAAAAGCCTATGGCGTGACGATGAAGCAGCGCTATATTCCGATCCACTGAGCCTGCGGGCGTATACCTCGCGGCTGCTGGGGCGCGAGCCGTCACTGGTTCTGCATGGCGGCGGCAATACGTCGGTCAAGACGATTGTTCGCGACGTATTGGGCGATGATATCGACACATTGTACGTGAAAGGCAGTGGCCGGGATCTGGCGACGATCGAAACCGGCGATTTCGCGCCGGTACGGTTGGATGCCTTGCGCCGCCTGGCCGAGTTGCCAACATTGAACGACACGGACATGGTCAGGGCACAGCGATCATCCATGCTCGATCCGTCCGCGCCCACCCCCTCGGTGGAAGCGATTTTGCATGCCCTGATTCCATTGACCTATGTAGATCATACCCATGCCGATGCAGTGGTCACGATCTCCAACACGCCAGAAGGTGAATCGCGTATTCGGGATTTATACGGCGATCGCGTATTGGTGATTCCCTATGTGATGCCCGGTTTTATGCTGGCGAAAACGATTCATGAATGGACGCGGAACGTGGATTGGCGTCAGATGGAAGGCATGGTACTGCTGCATCATGGCATTTTTACGTTTGCTGATGATGCACGGGAGAGCTACGAACATATGATCCGGCTGGTTTCCGGGGCGGAGGATTATCTGGATAAGCATGCCCCGGTTCAAACGGGATCCGTCACCACCAGGAAAAACCTGATCGGACTGGCGCGGTTGCGCCGGGCTGTCTGCAAGGCGCAGGGTGAGGCCATGGTGGCTCGACTGGATGCGGGCGACGAAGCGGTATCCTTTTCACTGGATGCGACTGCTGTTGAGGCCGTTCAGGGTGGAACGCTGACACCTGACCATGTGATTCGAACCAAACCCGCACCGTTGGTGGTTGGCGATGATGCTGAAGTGGCCGTGAATACGTTTGCCGGAAACTACCGGGCATATTTTGGTCAGCACGCCACTGCCGCGCTGACCTGCCTGGACGCCGCGCCGCGCTGGGCCGTGTGGCCGGGGTATGGATGTATCAGTTTCGGACACAGCGTAAAGGATGCCGGAATTGTGGCCGATATCGCGGCGCATACACGGCCCGCCGTGCGGCGCGCCGAAGCAATGGGTGGCTGGACGCCGATAAGTGAAAAGGATTTGTTTGATATTGAGTATTGGGAACTGGAGCAGGCCAAATTGAACAAAAGCAACCGCGTGCCGTCGCATCAGGGCAAGGTGGCGCTGGTGACCGGGGCGGCCAGCGGTATCGGCAAGGCTTGTGTCCACGTGCTTCGGAAGCAGGGGGCGGCCGTGGTGGCGCTGGACATGAATCCGCTTGTACACGAAATATTCAATACAGACGATTGCATGGGCCTGGTCTGTGACGTCACAGATGACAAGGGATTGCAGCTTGCCGTGGATGAGGCGACACGATGTTTCGGTGGGCTGGATATCGTGATTTCCAATGCGGGCATCTTCCCCCCCGACAATTATATTGCCGAAATGGACACGGTTTCATGGGATAAAAGCATGGCGGTCAATCTGACCAGTCATCAGCGATTGCTTTCTTTTTGTCAGCCATATCTGGCGCTGGGCATTGATCCGGCCATTGTCATCATCGCCTCCAAAAATGTACCGGCGCCGGGGCCGGGCGCGGCGGCCTATTCCGTTGCCAAGGCGGGGCTGACGCAGTTAGGCCGCGTGGCGGCGCTGGAAATGGCCGGGCAGGGCATCCGGGTCAACATGCTGCATCCGAATGCCGTATTTGATACGGCGATATGGACGGATGACGTGCTTGCCAGCCGCGCGGCACATTACGGCTTGAGCGTGACGGAATACAAAACCGATAATGTGCTGGGGGTAGAAGTAACGTCGCGGCATGTGGCTGAATTGGCTTCGCTCATGGCAGGTCCGCTGTTTGCCTGTACCACGGGAACGCAACTGCCCGTGGATGGTGGCAATGCGCGGGTGATTTAACCCGGACTCTTAACCTGCACTATTCATGAATCGTCGTGATGACGCCTGCCTGTGCGTGCCGCATGCAGACAGGCCTGGCTTTTGTTCGCAACGGATTGTCGGGGAGGGTGTTCGAAGCCGCGGTGCGGTAGCATTTGTGAATTATGCGGGCTAGAATCCGTCAGTCCTTAGCCATACTGGAGAAATGCCTTGCTATATGTAGCTGTACGCGCGGCCCGGCGCGCGGGAGATGTGCTGGTACGGATGTTTGATGAACGGGATGGATTGCGGGTGGAAGAAAAGCAGGATCGCGATTATGTCACCGAAGCGGATCGCAAGTCCGAATCCCTGATTATCCACGAAATTCGCCAGCACTACCCCACACATGGTATTGTCGCCGAGGAATCCGGAAGAAGGAATCCTGATGCGGATATACAATGGCATATTGATCCGTTGGACGGGACAACCAATTTTATCCATGGTTATCCACATTTTGCCGTATCAATTGCGGCATGGAAACAGGGCAAGCCACTGCTGGCCGTGGTGCATGACCCCATGCGTAATGAGACCTTTGAAGCCCAGAATGGGAATGGAGCTTTCCTCAATCGTCACCGCTTGCGTGTGGATTCGGGTACAAAGCTGACCGATGCCATCTTTGCCTCGGGCCTGCCACCTTACAGGCGAGAGCAGCTACCGGTTTTTCAAAAACGTATGGAATCATGTATGCGGGAGGTAAGTGGCTATCGGCGCGGTGGTTCGGCAGCGCTGGATTTGGCCTATGTAGCGGCGGGACGGCTGGATGCTTATTGGGAAGCAGGCCTGAGATCATGGGACATTGCGGCTGGCATTCTGCTGGTGCAGGAAGCGGGCGGTATCGTAACGGGGCTGGATGGGAGCCGCGTAAATTTGAAGAAAGGGGATGTGCTGGCGGCCAATCCGGTGCTGCATGAGGAATTCATACAGGTTCTTGCCTCGGCAGCCTAGTCCCGCCCTTGCTTGCTCCTTCGTTTGCAGCGAATTCCGCATCGGTTGACCATATGCGCGGCTGCGCACGCCTCCCTCGGAATCCGTTGCGAACAAAAGCCCCGCCTGTCTGCGTGCGGCACGCGCAGGCAGGCGTAATGATCACGACGATTCATGAGTCGTTCGGGTTAGTACCCTTCCTGATACAAGAGTAAAAACCCCGTGAAACCCGCGGCAATGATGTCGGGCAACCATGCGGCAAATCCGGGAGGCAGGTATGTTGCTACGGCGCTGATCTGAGCTGCGGAACCTACGACATAAGAACCAAGCCCCAGGCCAATGGCGGCTGCAATCCCCCATGAAGCCTTCCCGCCGCGGTTATCCGTATGCATGCACAGTGTGACGGCCAGCAATACCATGACCAGACACAATGCAGGCACGGCCAGTTTTCGTTGCATGGAGAAACGGAATTTCGCTGAGGCGAGACCGGCCTGTTCCAGGCTCCTTGCATAGTGCATCAGTTCCAGGAAACGCATATGGCGTGGGCTGGGCGGATCGGCCGTGCCCGGCCCCGTATCCGACACCAGTTGCAGGTGATCCAGGTGCTTCAAGGACATTCCGTCTTGTTTAGGGTGACTAATATCGACATCTGTAAGCGACCAGATGCCATGGATGTATGAAGCGCGCGCGGCATCCACACGCTCCTTCCAGTGACCGGCATCATCGGTTTTCAGCATGACCAGGCGGAACTGCGGCATACCATACTGTTCACCCAGCGGTTGCAGACGAAAGAAGCGATGTCCATCCTTTAACCATTGGATGCCGTGGCGCACATCCTGTTGGTGATGGATATTCACCCGGTCAATAAGATCAAGCCGCTGGTTGGTGATGGGGGTGACCCACTCACCGAGACTGAATGTAATCCCTGCAGCAAGCACGGCTACGGCCAGCAGTGGCGTGATAATCTTGTTGATGCCAAGGCCCGCCGCCCGCAGAGCCACCAGTTCGTGATTGTGGGAGAGTTCAGCGATGAAAATACTGGCTGCAAGTAACAGAATTGCAGGCATGAATTCACTCATCATGAATGGGATTTTGAGTAACAGATATTCAATCATCAAGCCGGGCGTCAGTCCATGACCCAGATAACGGGCTTTATCGAAGGATTCGGCAATCATAAAGATGGCCAGCAGGGTGGTCAGCGTGACGGTGACGCGCCCCAAACAGCCAAGGAAGATCCAGCGAAACAAAGTGGGCATGGGTCAGCAGGCTTCGACAGACGGCATGAACATCACCGGAGACTAACAGCTTGTGATTTTTCTTGCGATGAACTGGAACTGGCCGCGCATTAATACGTGCATACAGATTCCGCGGTGATACACTGCGCCGCACAAGTAAACGCGTTGTATTTGGAGGTATTTGATGCCTGGGAATGATCAGAATCCGCAGAATAATCCATGGGGGAGCAAGCCCGGCCAACAGCCTCCTGACCTGGATGAGCTGATTCGCCGTTTGCAACAGCGCTTCGCCGGTATATTCGGCGGCGGAGGTAGCGGGGGGGGTGGCATAACAGGGCCGAGCAAGGGCGTCATCATGGGCGTGGTGATCATCGCGCTGCTGTTATGGGTGGCCTCCGGTATTTATGTTGTGGCGGCGGATGAAGAGGCCGTGGTGTTGCAGTTCGGCAAGTTCGTGGCCATCGAAGGTCCGGGTCTGAACTGGCATTTACCCTATCCTGTTGAATCGGTGGAAAAGATACCGGTAACCCGCGTACAGCGACTGGAGGTTGGTTTTCGCACCCTGCCGGGAGGGCGTGTCCGTACAATTGATCAGGAAGCACTGATGCTGACCAAGGACGAAAATATCGTCAATGTCTCCTTCATCGTGCAATACAAGGTCAAGGATATATCCGAATATGCATTTAATATCGCACATATTACCAAGGCGGTGCGGGATGCGGCCGAATCCGCCATTCGTGAAGTGATCGGGCGCACCATGATTGATGATGTGTTGACGACCGGGAAAGCAGAGGTAGAAGTGGAGGTGGAAAAGTTGGTTCAATCCATTTTAAATAGCTACAGATCGGGTATCCTGATTACTGCGGTGAAGCTACACAACGCGCAGCCACCGGAACGCGTGATCAAGGAATTCAAGGATGTGGCCAGTGCGCGTGAGGATAAAGCGCGTGCCAAGAATGTCGCCGAGGCTTATGCCAACGATATCATCCCGAAAGCGAGGGGCGAAGCCAAGAAAACCGTTCTGGATGCAGAGGGTTATGCCGTTGCGGTCGTGGATCGGGCTCAGGGCGAATCCAAACGTTTTCTCAGCTTGCTGGATGCTTATCGCACGGCACCTGATGTCACCAGGAAACGTCTGTATCTTGAGGCAATGCAAGATGTCCTCTCCAAGGTGGACAAGATCATCATTGATAAGTCCGTAGCTGGGCGGGTATTGCCTTATTTGCCTCTGGACAGCATGCGCGGCAAGGTAGAGGTGAAGCCATGAGTACGAAGATGACGTTTGGATTGATTGCGCTGATACTCGCCGGTTTGCTTGCAAGCACGTGTGCTTACACGGTGAGTCAGCGCCAGCAGGCGTTGGTGTTGCAGTTCGGCAATCCAAAACGCGTCGTTCGGATGCCGGGCCTGCATTTTAAGTTACCGTGGGAATCGGTTACCCGGTTTGATCGTCGTCTGCTGGTTCAGGATGCACCGCCTAATGAAGTGATCACCATGGACAAGAAGACGATTCTGGTGGACGCGTATACACGCTGGCGCATTGATGATCCATTGAAAGTCTACCAGGTGGCACGCGATGAAGACGGCGTGGCCGCGCGTATGGAGGATGTCATTCGCAGTAAGATACGCAACGTGTTGGGACGTCACACGCTGATTGAAATCGTATCCGGTGGTGCAAATGCCACGCTACGGGCCAAATTGATGCGTACGATTACCAGAACAGCGAATAGTAATGTGCGAAATATGGGTATCAGTATCATGGATGTTCGCATCAAGCGCGCCGATCTCCCGCCTGAAAACAGTGCTGCCGTGTTCAAACGAATGAAAGCAGAACGCCAGCGTATTGCCAAGCAATATCGTTCCCAAGGTGCGGAGGCAGCCAAGGAGATTCGCGCCGAAGCTGACAAGCAGCGCAGGATTCTGCTGGCCACTGCGTATAAGAAGAGCGAAATTATTCGAGGTAAGGCCGATGCCAAGACAACCCTTATTTATGCGCGGGCATATGAGAAGGATCCGAAATTCTACGTCTTTACGCGTTCGTTACAGGCCTATCGTGATTCGATTGGTAAAGGGACAAAGATGGTGATTTCACCTGACACGGAATTTTTTCATTTTTTCGAGCATTCTGGAAAATAATCCAGTCAGCAGCACCGGAATGGTGTTGACATGAATGATTTGTGGGTGGCCCTGGGTCTGGTGCTGGTGCTGGAAGGTGCGGCCTACACCTTGTTTCCGGGAAGAATGATTGCGCTGATGCGGCAACTGCCCGATGTGCCGCTTCTCGTCCTGCGCGCGATGGGTATTGCGGCGGTCGCTATTGGCTGGCTGGTGGTCTGGTTCGTAAGGCATTAAGCGGGCTCATCCTGTTTTTTTACAATCATTTGATCCATATCGAAGCACATCAGCTGGCCCATGCGGCCAGCTGATGATGGATCCACCTGCGCCCATTGGCCCGATGAGGAGGGTATAGTCTGCCTTTAGCCCGAACTATTCATGAATCGTCCGGGATAGCGTCACCGGCCAATGAACGATTTTTCACATTTGATATGACCGTGCGCGTCGGTCACTTCAGGTGTCCTCCCTCGCTGTCATTTTGGCATCAATGAACCGGCGATGCGCTACGCCGATCAGGTCAGCAATCTTGCGTATCAGCTGTTCCTCATAAGCATCCACATGCCCGTCGGCCATGGCGACGCGCCACAGATCGCAGATGATGGATGTGCGTTTCTCAATCGGATATTCCTCAATGATGCGTGATGTGAACTGGTACAGATCGTGTGCCTTGTCCGCCGCGTTTTCTGCCCGATCAATCAGTTTGTTAGCTTCCGCTTCGGACAGTTCAAAACGCTGTCGTAACGAGGCTACGATCTCATTATACTCGGCATCGTCCAGCCGACCATCCATCATCATCACCTCAACCATCAGTGCCGTAACCGCCAGCGTAATGTCGTAGCCGCCAGTACCTGCACGGCTGGCGACCGGTGTTTTCCAAAGCTTTTTTAGTGTTTGAATCAAGTGGGATTCCTCACGACAGACTGCCAATCCAATAGAATAAATTTTTTAAGAAATGTAGATCGTTACGTCATACGCTTTTGCCAATTCGTGAAGCTCTTTGCCTACCAAAGAACGTAATTTTCTAACAGCCTCAGCCCTTTCCATTCTTTACTCCTATTGATTATGGCAACATTCCATAGGTTCCTGATCCTTCACAGACTATTAGTTTTGGCTGATCCTTGCGGGCAAGTTCGTCATTAAGCCTTGGTATGGCATATTCATCAAGGTATTCTTTTCCCAAGTCTATGCCTACAAATTTTCTACCGTGCCTTAATGCTGCAACTCCCATTGTGGCACTACCACAAAACGATCCCATGACAATATCCCCTTCATTACTACTGGCTATAACAATTCGTTCCATGAGGGATTCTGATTTTTGAGTTGGATGCTTTCCGTATCTCTTCTCTCCATTCCTTGGTGTGTTGATAGTAAGCGTCAAAGCAAGGGCATAAGCTGCCTGAATTTCTTTAGGGGGATAGTCAATTAGCTCCTCCTACCACAACATGTAGTAGTTTCTCACCATGAATACCCATGAGCCACCTCGGCTTAAGTAATCGGTTCGGTAATCACCGCTTGTTCTATCAGTCGCCGGAACACCAAATCGCGATTCCGAGATGTGCGCCAGTTGAAATGAAAGACGTAACAGCCCCCGCCTCGCGGCGACGCAGTTGGCTTCAATTTACGTTTCCCCCTGCAGGGCGCGTAGCGGACTTACACCGCCTCACAACATGGCATGCCTGGCACAAACAATATCCGACATTGACATTGAGGACATTGTCGTAGCGGGTATAGCGCCGGTACGCCCCGCCAATCCCGCGTGCCATGGAATCAAGGGGTGTAGCCGGGAATGTTGGCGGGATCAACATCGTCCATCTGTTCGGGGCTCAAAAACTGTTTACCATATCGAAGATAAACCTTTTCCCGTATCAATACGTCGAACAAGTCCGGATCAATCTGTCCTTCCCTGGCCATATAACCCATAATGGTTAATGATTCACGTAGCGTCTTGGCCTTCTTGTATGGCCGGTCACGGGCTGAGAGGGCTTCAAATATGTCGGCGATTGCCATCATCCGGGCTGGCAGGCTGAGATCATTTTTTGTCAGACCACAGGGATAACCCTTGCCGTCCATGCGTTCGTGATGTCCACCCGCATATTCAACGACTTCAGTCATTTCCTCGGGAAAATTCAGGGACTTCAACATGTCAATGGTGACAACAATATGGTTGTTGATGACGTCCCGCTCTTCCGGCGTTAGGGTTCCCTTGGGAATACACAGGTTGTATAGCTCATTTTTTGTCAGAAACGGGATGTCTCGACCTTGCGTATCCCGCCAGTGATAGCGGTGGGCAATGTCGTTGACATGCTCAATATCGGATGCCTCCATGTATTCACCGCCAATATTGCATTGATGCAAAAATACACGATCCTCTTCCAGACGTTTGGTAAAGTTTTGATATGCATACTCCAGTGCTTCCAGATGTGTATCGTTCGCTCCGGAACGGACAGCATCAAGCTGTTGTTCCAGCATGGATATCCGGCGACCCCGGCGGACCGCCTCGAAACGGGTGTCCAATAAATGAATCCGATCCCAGATCGTCTCAAGTTTGGTCGCTTTGTCCACCACATGCACCGGCGTAACAATTTTGCCACAATCGTGGAGCCAACCCGCGATGCGCAAGTTATACAATTCCTGCTCGTTTAGACTAAACTCCTTGAGCGGGCCCTTGTCACTATGGATGGCGGCATCCGCAAGCATCAGGGTTAATTGAGGAACCCGACGGCAGTGCCCGCCGGTATAAGGGGATTTCTCATCAATCGCATGGGCAAGCATTTCGATGAAAGAGTTAAACAGGGATTCAAGTGATTCGATCAGGCGTTTATTGCTCAGAGAGATTGCGACCTGTGATGCCAGTGACTCTCCCAGACTTTGATCCTCGGTGGAGAAGCGGGCAACATCTCCGGTTTTGTCGTCTATACGATTGATCAACTGCAATACGCCAATCACTTTATCCTTGTGGTCGATCAGCGGAATGGTCAGGAATGATTTTGAACGGTATCCCGTTTGCTGATCAAACGCGCGCGGCCCTGAAAAATTAAATCCCTTTTCCGTGTAAGCGTCCGCAATATTAACCGTAGTGCCATGCAAGGCGGCATAGGCCGCCACATTGGCGTCATTGGGTGATCCATCCGGATTAAATAAGGGCACCGGAGGAAAATCTGCCTCGACACCGGTTGTTCCCCCCATGGCGATGGCAAAGGAAACCGAACGCACCACAGCGAACGTCAAGACGTCATCCCTGCGAATATATAAAGTACCCCCATCCGCGCGGGTTAACCGGATAGCGCTTAACAGGATATATTCAAATAATTTATTGTGATCCTTTTCTACTGACAAATCCGCGCCAATCTTGCACAGCAATGCGATAACGTCCGTCGTATTCCGGTTGTTATTCCCCATAGCTTTTACCCCTTGACGCTTCCGACTGCATCCCGAGCCTCTTGCAACACTCGTGAGCGGCGATCCGCTTCCTTGAGTTCGGTGGCGGTAACAAGCCCGGTCAGCCTGCAGGACGCACGGGCAGGCGCGATCATCGCGGCGATTCATGAATAGTCCAGTCTACCATGTATGCCGATGGAACGGTAGACTGCACACCATGCGAATGAGCCATCTGTTTTCACCGACGCTGCGGGATGATCCGGCGGATGCCGAGGTGATGTCCCACAAGCTTTTACTGCGGGGCGGATTTATACGGCGGGTCACATCCGGCGTGTATGATTTTCTGCCGCTGGGCCTGCGCGTATTACGCAAGATAGAGGCTGTGGTGCGCGAGGAAATGGATCGCGCCGGCGCACAGGAAATTCTGATGCCCATGGTGCAGCCCGCCGAGTTATGGCGGCAGTCAGGCCGCTGGAATAAATATGGGCGTGAGTTGCTGCGCATTACAGATCGTCACCATCACGAATCCTGCCTTGGCCCGACGCATGAAGAGGTGGTGTGTGATCTGGTGCGCCGTGAATTGCGATCTTACAAACAGTTACCGATAAACCTGTACCAGATTCAGGCCAAGTTTCGTGATGAAGTGCGCCCGCGGTTTGGATTGATGCGCGGGCGTGAATTTATCATGAAGGATGCCTATTCCTTTCATGCGGATGATGAGAGTCTGGCACGTGAATATCAGAAGATGTTTGATGCCTATACACGGATATTTACCCGTCTTGGCTTGAATTTCCGGGCGGTGCAGGCAAACACGGGATCCATTGGCGGACGGCGATCCCATGAATTTCACGTACTGGCGGAATCGGGTGAGGATGTGATTGCGCATTGTTCGTCTTGTGATTATGCCGCCAATGTGGAAATGGCGATATCATGTCGCGAGGTTCCTGTTTCCGGCAGTGCCGATTTGGAGACCCTCGGTACACCGGGAGTGACGGCGGTGGCGGATGTGGCGGGAACGCTGCATGTGGATCCCGCACTGCTGGTGAAGACGTTGATTTATCGGGTAAAACGCACTGATACGGAAGATGAGATCGTGGCTGTATGCGTACGTGGCGACGATTCCGTGCAGGAGGCCAAGCTTACGCATGTGCTGGGCGCGGATGAACTGGCAATGGCCACGACTGAAGAGGATATGAAGGCCGCGGGCGGCATGACGGGGTACATCGGGCCCCAGGGCTTAACAGCCAGGGTGCTCGCTGATAACACGCTGAAGGGCGCAGCGGGCCTGTTCGCGGGAGCAAACGAGAGGGATGCGCATGTGTCCGGTCTTGATATGGCGCGTGACGTTCCACATACCGAGTATGCGGATGTGCGGGAATGCCGGAAGGATGATACCTGTCAGGCATGCGGCGGGGATATTCAGCTTCATCGTGGCATTGAGGCGGGGCACGTGTTTGAACTGGGGCGGCGGTATTCCGAACCGATGGGCGTTGCTTTTCAGGATGCAAATGGCAAGCGTTCCGTGGCTACGATGGGATGCTACGGCATGGGGATTTCCCGCCTGCTCGCGGCGGTAGTGGAACAATGTTATGACGAAACGGGTATGATCTGGCCGATGAATCTGGCGCCATTTCATGTTGTCATCCTGTCACTTGGCAGGAATGAAGACGTGATCAAGAGGTGCGGGCGCCTGTATGAGGGCATACGAACCGCCGTCCCGGATGTCCTGTGGGATGATCGAAACGAACGGCCGGGTGTGAAGTTTCGTGATGCGGAGTTAATGGGGGTTCCGATACGGGTGGCGCTTGGTGATCGGGGGCTGTCTGCCGGTACGGCGGAGGTGGCCATACGTGGCGGCGAGAGCATGGACGTGCCTCTGGAAGATGTTCCGGGTGTTGTACGCGATGAATTTGACGGGAGAACTTCCTGAACGCCAGGGAGCTTTCCATGCGCCTCGGAGGGATGCCGCCCAAGGCGATCCTGGTCGGAATCCTGATGGTGGGATTTCTGGCAACCCTGCCTTTCTGGTTGATGGGCACGCCGGAACAAAAACAGCGATTGGTGCAGACGACCGCGGCGTTGAACATCGTGGAAACAGATGTGGGTCTTCTCGACATGCAGCCGGAAGAGAAGGAGGATCTGCGGCGGATGCTGAAGCCACCGCACAAGGATGTTGTAAAAAATTTCAGGAAAATCGTCTGGATAAAGGATATTCGACAGGTGATCAAACCCTGGGTGCATGATCCCGTTGAAGCACAAACGCTGGCCCGCTGGGTCTATGTCTATGCTCATCGCTTTGACTTCTCTCCTGAACTGATTCTCTCCGTGATTGCCGTGGAATCACAGTTCGATCACTTCGCTATCAGCCATGTCGGTGCGCGTGGCCTGATGCAGGTCATGCCTTTCTGGAAGGAAAAACTGGGTTCAAAGGATGACAACCTGTTCGAAATCGAGACCAATATTCGTTATGGCTGTGCCATCCTGCGCATGTATAAGGATCGTTATGGCAGTCTTTCCAGAGCATTGGCTGCCTATAACGGTTCGCTTGGCGCGACCGGATATCCCGCGCGCGTCTATGCCCGGATGAGGCAATTCAAAGCCAGCGCGGCGTATCGCTGATTGCGTGGCATGGATAGAACCGGTTGTGCTTCCGATGAGGTCAGTACGTCCGGCGAAAGACAAACCGGTTCTCCAATACTTCAAAGGTCAGGTAGAAATTGACACGATCCAGCCCCCACGACAGGGGTAAGGGTCGAAAGGGTGCGGCAGCGTGAATGGCAGCGATGGCGCTTTCATTCAACTGCCGGATAGGACTGGGACGCAGGATTTTGATGCCTCCCAGCGATCCGTCCCGCTTAATCGTCAGACGTAGCATCGCCTGGCGCTCATTGACTGGATATTCACGGTAATTGGCCTGGCCCGGACGCCATTGTTCCTCCAGCGCGCGTACCAGCAAATGGGCGTAAGGCGCATACTTGACCTTGCGTGTGTTAATGGGGATATCGGCCTCGCGCGAAAGCTTCTTCTTCAAACGCCGTTCACGCTCGAAATCGCGTGACAGTTCCGCCATGGCCATACGGGATGGCATCAAATCGGCCAGCGGTATGGGTCGTCGTCGCCGTGGTTCGGGGCTTGGCTTGCGTTTTGGCGGTCGCGGCTTGCGGGCTTCCGGCATGGGGCCACGCCGCGCCAGCGTGCGGATGCGTCGCTGCGGTCCGGACCGGAATACGGGTGGCGGCGTATGCGACATTTGCGGTGTAACAGGTCGTTTCGGCTTACGTTGCTGAACGAGACGGGGGCCACGGGCCACCCGGGTCAACTGGTCATATGCATGGGAAGTCGATCCCCGAGCAGTCCTGTTGGAAAGAGCCTCGACCTTTTTTGGCGGTGTCGCGGGCTTTGCTTTTTCCGGCTTGAGCAACACCACATCCATGGATTTTGGCAACGCATGTTTCGGTAAAGGTCTGCTGACATACAGCCATGCAACCAATATGGCCAGCAGCACATGGCAAGCAATGGATGCCGCAAGGAATATGCTCCATCGTTTGCCTCCCGACGCATGTGTCGGTTTATCCATCAATTCCGGATCCGCGTGACGCAAGGATCATGCGAATCCATACGAAGACGGGAAGAAATATAAGCCCGTGGCGACCGAACTCAGGATGTCCATTACCCTACTCTACCATGGTATTGAAACGCTTTGCAGCACCGTTAATCTCCACAGGTATTCAGATTGGGCACACGGGCGGAAACTCTGTTTGCACCGAATCCCTTGTCCGTATGCATGGCTACGGCCTCCTTCCTCGGCAATCCGTTGCGAACAAAGTCCATGCCTGTCTGCGTGCGGCACGCACAGGCAGGCGCAATCATCACGGCGATTTATAATAGTTTAGGTTATGTTCGCAAGGTTTCCAAGTTGCCAGCATTTTCTATGGGGGTGAAGGCGTCCCTGATTTCATCTACCTTGATCTCTGTAATAGGGCGGCTACCAGGTCTCGGGAGCAGAGACCTCTCAATACGGGTTTTGGTGGTGCGCGTGTATCTGTCAGTGAATGACTGCTTGCCAAGCCACTCATACGCCACGGTTTCAAAGCTTGTAACCTTAGCCCTTCGCTCTGCCTGACGCGCAACGACCGGATCAATCTTTTCAGCCAGCAGCTTGCGCGCCTCGTAGCGAAGTTCCCGAGCGCGTCTCAATGTTATATCCGGATAACTGGCCAGGTTCAACGTCTTACGTTTGCCATTCAGGGCATATTCCAAGCGCCACTGCTTGCATCCCTTCCTCTTGAGTAACAAAATCGTAGGCGCTTGATTTTGTTACTCTTGGATTGGGCGCCGCGAAGCGGGGTGAGTCGCTACTCACTACCGGAAACAGGCCGCCACCGTCTCCCATCTTCAACATCTTTTGACCGTCCGGAACCTTTGCAGCCCTTATTTTTGCATCAAATAACAAGCCCTTTGCCATATCGCATCCCCGAAAATGTACGGTAGCTTTTTTCTCCATTTTTTGTGTTACCGTAAATTTTAGTGTATATCATAAAACTGTAAAGGACAAGGTGAGAGACAAAGGCAATAAAAAATCACCAGTTTACAGTGGCTTAGAGACGTTATTGGATTGTGCTAGATTGATGTATGGAGGCAGGAGCGGGAATCGAACCCGCGAATAAAGGTTTTGCAGACCTCTGCCTTACCACTTGGCTACCCTGCCGAAGACTCAACCCTATAGAGAAAAGGGCTTTTCGGGTCTGTAAGCTGGAGCGGGAAACCGGGTTCGAACCGGCGACCTCAACCTTGGCAAGGTTGCGCTCTACCAACTGAGCTATTCCCGCTTAAGGGAGGCGAATAATGCCAATCGCCCTCTTCCTGTCAAGAATGTGACAATTTAACCTGCACGATTCATGAACTGAAGTTTCACCGTTTATGATCTGATTTATTCACGCAACCATTCGTAATAAT
>CAZBJB010000033.1:0-16284 GCA_964492105.1 uncultured Zetaproteobacteria bacterium | reverse complement strand
CGGGAAATGTTGCTATAGGCCTCATTAGAAAACGCGCCAGAGGGATCAAGGATCTCCAGTATTTCATACTGAAGATATTCCAAGTATCCGCTCCGCCCGATGCCAATGCCTGGCTATCACCAAGGCCCATAGCAGGGTTAATTACCGTATGAAAGCGTTGAAGAGCCTCAACCGGTTACATTAATTTTATGAAAATAAATTGTGTAATTATACTTTTCGGCTAGGCTCTTGCAAGCGATTTTCGATGAAGGTTAAGGCGGTAAAACACTGGCTTAGACTGAATCGCACGCTGCCGACGGCGAAGCTGATGCAAAGACTGGAGGCCAGACTGCGCGGACATTATGCTTGTTACGGCGTAACGGACAACGGGCGAAGAATCGGCAGGTTGTATCATGAGGTCTGTCGATTGTTGCATGTGTGGCTGAACTGTCGATGTAAGCGAGGCTGTTGTAATTGGGCGAAGTTTGAGCTTCTTCTACAACGGTTTCCACTACCGACAGCCCGGATTATGGTTAATCTGTTCTGATGTTCGTCGATGTACTATTGAGGATCCGTGTGCGTGAATAGCGCCAGCACGGTTCTGTGAGGGGCCTGAAGACAATGGCAGTATGGCAAGGATATTGTGGCACTGACGGGCGACCGGTCAGCAAACAGAGGAAACAAACACGAGCCATGCAACCAGAGAATCCGGTCTACTCGACAAACTCCGGGTGGATGAGCGGCAATCCCACGTTGAGTCCATTTTCGAGATGGAATGAGCTTCATGGTGGTTCCATGGGGCGAAATTCCAGATCGGAAATGGGCCGAAGCCGGGAAGCCAATCGTCGCTCATGAGTTTTGCAAGAGGCTCCTTAGTGACCAATAGCGAATTTGCCTGCATGCTGTTGTGTTCGCTGGCAGCGGGAAACAGGCATGGATGAAACAGGATTCTTTGGTTTCATCGCACGAAAGCAAAGATGGAGGTTGACGGGGAGGGGCTGGGCCAGCGCATGTCTGGTTGTTGTAGCGGGCCTGGTCTGGTCAATTGCAAACATTTACCCGTTTCTGGCTATCAATGCGCCTGTACATGGTGATATATTGGTGGTCGAGGGCTGGCTACCGGATACGGCGTTGCAGCAGGCCGTTCATATATTCGAGCGCCATGACTACCGTCTGCTGATTACCACGGGCGGTCCATTGGAGCGTGGCTCATTCCTGAGCCAATATGAGGCATATGCGCAGCTTGCCGCCACCACCATGGTGCGGCTTGGCGTTGATGCCGGGAGGATTGTCGCGGTTCCGGCCCCCCGTGTGCGAAGAGATCGAACTTACGCCTCCGCCCTGGCACTGAGGAAATGGCTGAAGCAATCGGGAATGACTATTCATTCCCTTAATCTGGTAACTTTGGGTGCACATGCGCGAAGATCCCGCCTGCTGTTTGAGAAGGCGTTGGGGCCAGGAATAGATGTGGGTGTGATTGCCGTCCGGGATAGAACATATGACCCCGGGAAATGGTGGACATCCAGCGCGGGCGTGCGTACGATCATTGGCGAAGGCGTCGCCTATATATATGCACGCTTCCTGTTTTTTGCTTGAAAAGTGTAGATGTCAGAGCCAATTGCACAACTCTGAGTGGATGCGTGGGGAAGGCAATCGCCGCTCATGAGTTTTGCAATTGGCTCGTCAGTAAAGGTAACCACGAGATACACGGGAAAAGAAAACATTGTTGCGTGTATTCCACGGTTGAGGGGGAAGTAATCGGTGGTTCGGAAATCGGGTGTGCTGCGGTACTATCATTCATGGCTTTCACTCGGTCAGCAGCTACTGGATGCCGCGGTTGTATTTGCGCTGTTGCCGGCCCTGTGCATGATGAGAGAACTTCCATGGGATCAGCCATACCAGATGACAACCGTGCTGGGCGCCTTGCTCACGTGGGCCGCGATGGGTGCAGTGGATGCCTATCGGCCGTGGCGCGGTGCGGGACTCTTGCAGGATGCAGGCCTGATTATCGGCGCATGGCTGGTGGTGATCTGCGCCCTGCTGCTTATCGCATGGGGCATGAAATTTACCGACGCCTACTCCCGCCTGGTCGTGGGTGGATGGTTTGTGCTCTCTCCGCTGGCACTGGTGTTACTTCATGTTGCCGAGCGCGCACTTTTGCGCACCCTGCGCAAGAATGGGCGAAACACGCGCACGGCCGTGATCGTCGGTGCGGGTGACCTGGGTCAGATACTGGCCGCGCGTATCATCTCTGCGGAATGGATGGGTATCCGCATTCTGGGTTTTTTTGACGACGATACAAGAAAGGAAGAAAAGCATATTCAGGATGTGCCGGTGCTGGGTAAGGGATCGGACGTGTCTGCTTATGTCCGGCACAGGCACGTGGATCAAGTCTACCTGGCGCTGCCGATGCGCGCGGAAAAACGTATGCGGGAACTTTTTGACGCCCTGCAGGATTGTACGGCCTCCGTCTTTTTGGCGCCGGATCTGTTCATCTTCGAATTGCTCGGCGCACGCGAGCAGGACGTAGACGGTCTGCCTGTTTTCGCCCTGTGTGATACGCCATTATCCGGGCCATTCGGTATCGTCAAGAGAATGGAGGATATCATACTGTCGTTGATCATTTTACTGTCGATTTTCCCCCTGATGCTGCTGATCGCGATTGGCGTCAGGCTTTCGTCACAGGGATCTGTGTTCTTCAAACAATATCGTTATGGACTGAACGGCAAACAGATCAAGGTGTATAAATTTCGTACCATGACCGTATGCGAAAACGGGGATGAAGTGCGCCAGGCAAAGCACTGCGATCCGCGCGTGACCCGTTTTGGCGCTTTCCTGCGTCGTACATCCCTGGATGAGTTGCCGCAGTTTTACAATGTGCTGCAAGGCCGGATGAGCATCGTCGGGCCGCGCCCGCACGCGGTAGCCCACAACGAGCAGTATCGCAAACTCATCCGGAGCTACATGTGGCGTCACAAGGTACGACCGGGGATCACCGGCTGGGCGCAAGTGAACGGCTGGCGCGGAGAAACGGATACACTGGATAAAATGAAGAAACGGGTGGAATATGATCTGGACTATATTCGCCGCTGGTCCGTCTGGCTGGATATCAAAATTATTTTACTGACGGTGATCAGGGGTTTCGGAGGAAAGAATGCATATTGATCCTCTTGCACGCGTTATCCATGCAGGTTAGATCTCAATCCCAGGATCCGGCATTGACATGCGGCGCATGCCGCAACCCTTTGATTCGCCTGGCATTCCGAAAAATCCTTCATCACCAATGAGGTGAATACATGATTTCTCGAAACACCATGCAAACCAAATACTTACGCCCTGCATCCAATGTCAATATCGGATCCTGGGCTCAATACGGGGTGTTGACCATCGCATTTTTGTGCGTGAGTCCGGTGATGGGCAGGCTGCATCTTCAACATGCCGGAACCTGGTTGATCCTGATTTGTTTCCTTGTGCTGAGCGTGGCGGCAGCCTTTGACGTGCTCCGGCGGCATTTGGTTTCACATGTCTCCGGATACGCATGGCTTTGTGCTTATTATGCCTGTCTGGTTGCGGGCATTGGCCTTATTCACATGACGGGGTTGATGGGCGTGCCGGGTGATCTGACGATGAATGTGCAAGGCATATCCGCGGAAATGAGTCTCAAGTCTGAAATAGCATTTACGTTATACTATTCATTCTTTCCGGTCATGATCCTCGGGCAGCTTGCGTTTCTCAGGCGGATGAGCTTTCAGGGGATGACACGAATCGTCTCCATGGCCGTGGGTATCAGTGCGGGAGTAGCTGTATATCAGAGGTTCGTGGATTCCGCATTTCTTCACACCGGATGGTGGGGGCAACGCTATGAAGGACTGGCAACCGATCCCAATGCTTTGGCGTTGACGCTTTTTCTTGCGCTTCCAGTGCTTGCTATAGGCATCCGGTGGGAGAAAAGCCGGACCATTCGTATCTGTTACCTGCTGCTGCTGATGCTATTCATACTGGCTGAATGGGCGACGAAAAATCGTACGGCGGCGGCAGGCATCCTGCTCGCCTTTCTGTGCCTGCCCGTGCTTGTATCCTGTTCCCAGCGGCATTGGCACTGGAAGGCGCGGGCTGCCTTGCTTGCAAGCCCGATCATGCTGCTGGGTATCATATGTTTTTGTTCGCCCACAATTACACAGCAGATGAATGAGATCGGCGGATCCGCACGCAGGCTGGCTCAGACTTGGCACACGTATGAAACGGGAGGGGTTCTTTCGGTATTTACACGGGGCGAGGCCAGGGGGCACCTGTACAGACAGGCAACCGAACTGATTATGAAATCACCTCTGGCCGGATGGGGGCCTAATGGATTTTACCGGGAGTATTCCAATCTGGCGTATCAGCAGACGGGAAGGCGTGTTGATGCCTTTGACAGCCCGCTCAATCATTACCTCGTCATTGCCAGCGATTTCGGCATTCCGGTTATGTTGTTGAATCTGGGGCTCCTGTTGATGCCTGTATTTATGGGGATCATTGTTTTCAGACGACTTGAAGATGCGAAATCACGGTTTGTGGTGGCTACGCTCATTGCCACCAACTGTATTTTTCTGATCATGATCAATACCGTGCCACCCTCTTATTTCCTCGGCGTGATGTGGATGTGGACGGGGCAACTGGCCTTGCTTCTTCTCATCGCTGAACGGTATGATGTACGGATCAGACTTCCCCGGCATGGCGTGTTCAAGACAATCCTGGGTATACTGGCTGTGGTCATGACCTTGATGGTGTTTACCGGGGGTTATCGTGCCGCATTTGGTATCCATGGTTATGCCGCGCGCGCGCATGCGCCATGGTGGATAAAGAAGTCGTGAAAGCCTGCCTGATTTATGAATCAGACTGCATGGCTGATTGATGGAGCCGAACTCAAGAAATTATGCCCGGTACCTGATTGCCGGCGGGAGTTGGGCATTTGCGGGCAAGATGCTGGCTATGGCGGCGGGTGTTGCCGCCAATGCCATGTTGACACGCCTTCTTTCGCCCGATGAGGTGGGTACCTATTTTTTGATCATGAGCATCGGCACCGTTGCGGCGCTTGTTGCCCAAATGGGATTGGGTCAGGTTGTCGTTCGTTATATCGCAGAGGCTTCCGGCAAGGGGTGTGAATCGCGGATCAGGGATACAGTGGCGAAATCCTTCATGGTCGTGATGGTGACCAGTGCTCTGATTGCCTGCCTGTATGCTGTTTCGGTGGCGTCGTGGGGCGTGTTCCTTTTTCATGCCTCGCTGATGAGCGTGGGCAGTATCCTCGTGGCGGGATGGATTGTGCTGACGTCACTGCGCATGCTTGCCGTCGAATGTCTTCGCGGATTTCATGATATCAGGCTGGCCACATTTTTTGAGGGGTTGTTAACCAGCGCGCTGTTTCTTCTCTTGATGCTATGGATATGGATGGATGGTCAAACGGTCTCATTGCATCGGGTGATCATGCTTGTGGTACTGGCTGCCCTGGTGAGCGCGATAGCCGCCATGCTGATGGTATGGATGAAGGTATCGCGGCTTCCTTATGAACAACGGGTGTCTCTGAAAGAGCTGCTCCGTACCGGCATTCCGCTTCTGATCAGTAATCTAACGGTCGTGCTAATGACTACTTTTGGCCTGTGGGCGGTCGGATTTCTGACCACGACTGCCGATACCGCGCTCTACGGAACCGCCGTGCGGCTGGCTGTGCTTCTTCAGTTTCCACTGCTGGCGCTGAACGCTATCGTTCCTCCCATGGTGGCCAGTATGCACGCCCGGAATGAGACACAGGCGCTGGAACGCATTTTGAGGATGCTGGCCTCCGCAAGCTTTGTTGCTTCTGTATGCGTCATGTCGATTTTCACCCTTTGGGGGAAAGACATTCTCGGTATGCTGTTTGGCTCCTACTATGCCGGTGCCTACTGGATATTGCTGCTTTTGGGTATGGGCGTTGTCGTCAACGCGTGGGCGGGATTCTGCGGCCCCGTGTTAATGATGACGGGTTATCAGAAGGAGCTAATGCGGCTGTCGCTGACCGCATCCGTGATTACGCTTCCCGTTACCGTCATTTCCGGAGCCGTGTTTGGCGCTGAAGGTGTGGCGGCAGGGATGTCGTTTGGCATGGCCCTGCTGCATGTGTTGATGCTGCTGGAAGTCCGCAGGAAGCTGGGCATACGCACCTATGCCACCGGCATGGGGCAGATTCGAGAGGTGTTCCATGCCGGATAAACACGCAGCACACACCACAGCACCCGGGATTCCATGCCGTCTATGTGGTGATACGGCCAGATTTGAGTTCCAATCCAGGGTGCTTGTCCAGCATGATGCGGCATATTATCAGTGCCGATCATGTGGTCTTTTACAAACCGAAGTGCCGTATTGGCTGGATGAGGCCTATGCAAGTGCGATGGCCGCCGTGGATACGGGCGTGATGTTACGTAATATTCAGTTGATGAAAGTTGTGTCCGTGCTGTTGAAATCGCTGAACATGCAAGGAGGTGTATTTCTGGATTATGGCGGCGGGCATGGTGTTTTTACACGGCTTATGCGGGATCACGGGTTTGATTTCCACTGCTGGGATCCCTATGCGGAGAATATTTTCGCGCGCGGGTTTGAAGGCGCTCCCGATCAGCCATATAAAGGCGTGACTGCGTTCGAGGTGCTGGAGCATTTGCAGGAACCGCGGTTATTTTTCGATCGCATTCTGGGGGGAATGCAGCCGGATATATTTTTGGCCAGCACCGAGACCTTTTCCGATCCCGTGGACAGGGACTGGCACTATTTCTATTTTCCAACGGGCCAGCACATCGCATTTTACCAGAAAAGGACGCTGATCGCCCTGGCGGTGGAGCACGGTTATATGTATCTTGGCCTGTCCGGTTTGCACCTGTTTGCGCGGGTTCAGGTACACGCCTTCATCTTGCGTTTTATGCTGTGTTTTGGATCCCGGCTGTATCCACTGTTCAGATTCCCCTCCCTTGTGATGCCCGATCACCAGCGTTTGATGAACGGTATGCGATGACAGGATCACGGAACGCTATAAACCCAGGATCCGGCATTGACATGCGGTGCATGCCGCAACCCTTTGATTCGCCTGGCATTCCGAAAAATCACTCATCACCAATGAGGTGAATACATGATTGTTCGAAACGCCATGCAAACCAAATACTTACACCCTGCATCCAATGTCAATGTCGGATCCCGGGTATAAACAAGGCGTTTGATTTCTCCCGTATATTTTGTGTATTCAATGGTTTGCTTAAGATATGATGAATGGGAAGGTGTGTTATGGCTTTACAAAAAAAACAGGCGTTGATCTGTGGGGTTGCGGGGCAAGATGGTTCTTATTTGGCGAACCTGTTGCTGCATAAAGGGTACAGGGTAGCCGGGACGTCCAGAGATGCGCAAGTGGGCTCTTTTCGGCATCTGAAGTCGCAAGGGGTTTTGCATCATCTGGACATGCTGTCCATGTCTCTGATTGATTTCCGAAGCGTGATTCAGGTCATGGATAAGGTGCAGCCTGATGAAATTTATAATCTGGCGGGACAGAGCTCAGTGGGGCTGTCTTTCGGGCAACCTGTTGAGACATTGGAAAGCCATGCCCTGGGTGCACTGAATCTCCTGGAGGCGATACGTTTTTTGAACAGGCCCATCCGGTTATACAATGCCTGTTCCGGCGAGTGTTTTGGCGACACGGGGAATGATCGCGCGGATGAAAATACACCGTTTCATCCCAGAAGCCCTTATGCGGTCGCCAAAGCCACGGCTTTCTGGGAGATCGCCAATTACCGGGAAGCGTATGGTCTTCATGCCTGTTCCGGTATACTGTTTAACCATGAGTCTCCATTGCGTCCGGAACGCTTTGTGACGCAAAAAATTGTCGTGGCTGCATGCCGGATTGCCAGGGGAAGCCGGGAAACACTCTCTCTGGGGAATCTGGATATCAGGCGTGATTGGGGTTGGGCGTTGGAATATGTCGATGCTATGTGGCGCATCCTGCAGCAGGATCAGGCGGATGATTATGTGATTGCGACGGGTGAAAGTCATACGCTGAAAACGTTTGTTGCCGAGGCATTTGATTGTTTGCATCTGGATTGGCATGACTATGTGAAGGTGGATAAGTCACTGTTTCGGCCATCCGACATTATGAATAGCTGCGGGAATGCTGCAAAGGCTGAACGTACATTGGGCTGGAGGCCGGCATATCGTATGAAGGATGTGGTGCGCATGATGGTAGAGGCAAGGCAAGGCGTCGGGAAAATCCGGATGTGAGGGCCGGAAAAAGATCATGAATAAAATTTTCATTGACGGGAAAGTGTTCGGATACGGTCGATATGGTGGCATCGGCAGAATGCACTATGAGGTTATTAAAGGGGTGTCGCTACAATCGGAAATAACGTTGTTTCGTGGTTTTTATGTTGATGCATTTAATTGGACCGATATCCCACTTGCCAATCATGTTGGGAATCGTTGGAAATGGTCATTCAAAGGTAGTGGCCGTATAAGGGAAAAGCTGGAAGCGGTTTGGTTGAATCATGCCTGGAATCAGGATTGTTCTCATCAAAACACCATTTACCATTCATCTTATTATCGTTTGCCTGATCATGTGAATGGACAGAGACTGCTGGTTTCCGATTTTGATTGTGTTCATGAGCGTTATTCCGCGTTATTTCGGGATGCTGACCATATTATCCGGATGAAAAGAAAGATATTTCAGAAGGCTGATCTTGTTGTTACGATTTCAGCGTCTTCAAAGGCAGATTTGATTTATTTCCATAATATCCCGGAAGAAAAAATACAAGTGGTACCCCTTGGTGTCTCCGACTTTTTTTCACCTGGCAACGATGTATTCAGGGAACCGAATCGTCCTTATATTCTATACGTTGGGAGCAGAGCTCCATACAAGAACTTTGAATTGTTATACAACACGTTCGTTCAGGGATCGGTCGGGGGTTACGATTTGGTCGTTGTTGGAGGAGAGGCGCCACTTCTGTCCCGGGCGCTTCCACACGGGAATGAAATCCGGTGGTGCCAGGCGGATGATGCTGCGTTGCGTGGTCTCTATCGTGGTGCATCTGCTTTCGTGTACCCGTCGTTATACGAGGGCTTTGGAATCCCTCCTTTGGAGGCATTGGCCTGTGGTTGCCCTGTCGTTGCTTCTGATATTCCTGTGTTGAGGGAGACTTTGGGGGATGTGGTTGAATATTTTGATCCGGCGGACGCTGAATCATTCTCCCATGCGATCAGTCAAGCGGTAAAGGCCAGGGATTGTACAAAAGGGGTTCGGTATGCCAACAGCTATACATGGGAGAAAACATCGGACGCCTTTCTGAAGATATACGAGAGTCTCGGATGAAGAGGTATCTTGTAAATTTTTTACTGTTGATTCTTCCCGTTTCAAGATTTTTCGAGTTAAAGAGTTTTTTGCTTGGCTGCTGTAATATGCGAATAGGAAATGGTGTGCGCGTAAATGGACATACCTGGTTTTACGGACGAGGCAGTGTGGCAATCGGAGAACACACCTGGATTGGTCCCCGGTGCCGGTTCTATACCGATGCATCAGTCGCGATTTCTATTGGCAAGGATTGCGATATTGCACCTGAAGTGGCTTTCGTGCCGGGAAGGCATGACGTTGGGAATACGAATCGCAGAGCAGGAAGAGGCTACTGTAAGTCCATCGTTGTGGAAGATGGTTGCTGGGTTGGAACACGGGTGACGATTCTGGGAGGCGTTACGGTTGGTCATGGGTCTGTGATTGGCGCCGGTGCGCTGCTCAACAAAGATGTTCCGCCGAATTGCATGGTTGCAGGCATTCCCGCCAAAAAAATCAAGACACTGGACGACGTGTGAAGCTGTGTGAAGTCATCTATCTCTGTAATGTCCTGGATGATGCCACGAAAGTAGAGCGGAAAATAACGACGGATAGCCCCGCAGCCACGAACAAGGTGTTTGGCTTGTGTCTGGCGCTTCAGAATGCTGGTGCCGAGGTTGTGATATTAAGCATGGGGAGAGGGAGGCAGCAGGGAAGCTTTGCCCGGTTTTTCCGCTCGGAGTACTTTCATACTGGAATCCAGGTCTTTTATGCTGCTTTTTGGGATATTCCATTTTTGACACATCTTGCGACGGCATGCTCTCTGGCCGGGCAGCTCTTCCGGATTGGAAGACGGAAAAAGCAGCCTGTGCTGGTAGCCTATAATCGCCTTTGGCATTATATGCCAACACTTTGCATCGCCCGTTTATTGCGAATCCCCTGCTATCTTGATCTGGAAGATGGGTTCGTCGGGCGCCCGGGAGTCAGTCATAGATTCTTGACATATTTTTTCAATTGGGCATGTGGTCAGGGGTCGTTGCTTGCTTGTGAGGCTTTGGGTAATCAGGTGAAGTCACAGCGACAGATGGTTAGTTATGGGGTTGCTGATGCATCAAAGGCTTGCGAAAAGAATTGGAGTGATGGGAAAATCCGGGTTCTTTTTGGTGGGACATTGTGTGAGGAAACTGGCGTTTCTTTGTTTATTCAGGCGATTCAGATTCTTATACGCAAACACCCGGAGTCCATATCGAACATTCATTTTATTGTGACAGGCTTTGGTGATATGGCCGATGAGATCAGGCATCTGGCCATGGGTGGGACCGATGGAATCGTAGAATTTCGTGGATCTGTTACAACCGGTGAATATGAGCAATTGTTGGATGAATCACATATCGGTCTGTGTTTGAAGCTTGCGTCCGGATCTTTTCATGATTCGACTTTTCCATCCAAGGTTATTGAGTTGTCTTCACATGGATTGCTGCTTGTCTCGACGCAAGTAAGCGACGTCCCGAAGCTCTTTTCTTCACAGGATGCCTTGCTATTGAAAGACGAGGCCCCTGAAAGTCTGGCAGACGCTCTGTATTGGGCTATAACGCATCGTGATGAGGCCTGCATGATGGCCGAGCGGGGGCGTGAGGCTGCTTTGCGGCGTTGCGCGCCCGAGCGTGTGGGTGCCGAGTTGGCACGCTTTCTGGTGGGAGATAATTTCAAATGAGAATTGTTTCCTGGCAGCGTGTACTTACAGACCATCAGTCGCATACATTGCGGGCGTTGCAAGAGGTTGCGGGGGAGCCTGTTTTTATCATTTCAGGTGTAAAGGTGTTAAAAGAGCGGAAAGGGCAAGGTTGGACCGAACCGGATACCACAGGGTTAGATGTGCGCTACTTACCTTCATCGGGCTGGTGGAGAGGGGGCGTATCGGTTTTGCAAAAGAACCCCGATGCGATCCACTTGTTTAATGGATTGTGGGGAGATCGCCGTTTTTTCTTTTTTTTACTGGAAGCGCAAAGAAGAGGAATCAAGACAGGCCTGGTGACGGAGCCTTACTCGGAGGTGGCTACAGGCTACCTGAACGAAGAGTTCGCCCTGAAAAGCCATCTCAAAGTCATATTGCGCCCCTGGTTGTATCGTCTGGCCGGGTTTCTGGTGGCAAAGAGGTTGTGTGCAACGTTTGCAATTTCGGAAAAGGCCGTTCGGCAGTTTCTACAAATCGGCGTGAGGAAGGAATGTATGTTCCCGTTCGGTTATTTTGTTCCCGCCATGAACAATGACGGGCGGAAACCTCCGGAACGAGCACAGGGATTACAGCTGGTATTTATCGGCTCCCTGATTAAAAGAAAAGGTATTCAAACGTTGGTTGAGGCCATGAAGGCTTGCCGTAAGCAGGGAGTGGATGTCTCTCTGGATGTCTATGGCCCCGGTGATGGATCCATGCTGGCGAGTATGGAGGCCGTGCGGTACGGGGGGGTGATTCCATTCGGGGAGACGCAACGGGTGATCGCCGGTTATGATCTCCTGGTGTTGCCAAGCCTGTATGATGGTTGGGGCGTGGTGGTAAATGAAGCTTTATTGCAGGGTGTGCCGGTGCTGGTGAGCGATCAGGTTGGCGCCAGAGCCTTGGTGGAAAAGAGCGGCGCGGGTGCTGTGGTGACAGCCGGTGATGCCGTGGCGCTGGCGGCATGCTTGAAAGACATTTCCCTTCATGTTGATCAATGGCAGATCTGGAAAGATGCTGCTGCTGTCTTCCGTGAGTATTTGATGCCGGAGGCGGCAGCCCGCTATATGTATGACTGTGTTCTCTATGCGGTACGGGAAGCAGATAATAAGCCTGAAAATCCATGGTATCTGGCGTGATCTTTAACACATTCAGGTTTATTCTCTCACACCCCCTGAACAGGAAGCGAAAATTGGCAGCCTTGGTCGACTGGTTCCGCTGGCAGACGGGTTCCAGGCTGTTGCCTGGTACGGTTCAGGTTCCTTTCGTCAATGATGCGGTGTTGATGGTTGAGCCGGGCATGACCGGTGCAACCGGAAATATCTACGCGGGACTGGCCGAATTTGAGGACATGGGCTTCTTGATGCACTTCCTCAGACCGGATGATTTGTTTGTCGATGTTGGAGCAAATGTGGGAGTATATACTGTTCTGGCGGCTAAGATCGTGGAAGCTACGAGCGTTGCAATTGAAGCATTGCCAGGCACGTACGCCAAACTGATCCGGAATATCGTTATCAATCATATTGGGGAAAGGGTAGAAGCTTTGAATTGCGCATTGGGTGCGGAAGAAGGTACGCTGTATTTTACCAAGGATCTGGATACGATGAACCATGTTGTTCCCGCTCATGATGGGCAACACGAGAACATTTGTCCGGTTCCGGTCAAAAGACTGGACGATGTGTTGGAAGGCCGCATACCGAGACTTATCAAGATTGATGTCGAAGGGTATGAAACCCCCGTGATCCAGGGTGCTACTACAGTGTTGGCTGAGCCGGAACAGTGTGCAGTGATTATGGAGTTGAATGGTTGTGGAGCGCGCTATGGCTTCGACGATATGAATCTGCATCACAGAATGTTACAGATGGGCTTTTGTGCGGTTCGGTATCAGCCTTTCGAGCGAAAAATTTGCCTGTTGGAGGAGCCAAACAGTGCTGGAAATACGATTTATCTGAAAGAATCCACGATGGATGATGCGACCTTGCGTTTGAAAAATGCGCCTTTGTTTCGCGTTAAGGAGCGGAATATTTAGGTTTCTTGATGAACGATATATCATGGCGGGAGTGTTTTGAGAAATAGATCGATATTGGTACACGCAAGCAATGTGACGGGACTTGGCGCAATCCAGGTGGTTCGTTCCCTGGTGACGGTATTTGAAAAACTTGGCTATCGATTTGATTATGTCGTGCCTGCCGGAAAAGCATGGTCAGATGATCTGGATATAAGCAAGGAACAGATTAAATCAGTCAGGCGTTACCTTCCGAGGGTTGTTTCCAGATTTGTGGAATGTTTGTTTGGTGGTTATGGCTTCCGTCATTATGAACATGTGATTGTCTTGGGCGATATACCCGTCAGGAAGGCTCCTGGCCAGGTGGTGCTTGTTCATCAAGCCAATTTAATTAGTCTCGCTGTTAATCATTTTAGTTCCGGAAGTGTCTCTTTTATCATCATGCGAATGCTTCTCCGGACCCTTGCGAAGGATGTCAGGTACTTTGTTGTTCAGTCGGGCGCGATGAAAGATCAATTGATTGCTTCATACCCCGCAATTAAGGATAAAGTAATGGTCATTCCTCAACCGGTCCCTGAATGGTTACAATGCGTTGAGATAGAAAAGAGGATTCACTTTAACGATGGCCTGAAACTGTTTTATCCCGCAGCGGGGTACCCTCACAAGAATCATGACGTATTTATGTCAGAGCCAGACGATAGCCCTTTTTTCGAGGGACTCGGCGAATTGATTATTACGTTAAATGACTCAGAGATTTTACCATTTGGGAATATACCGGAGAAAATTTATAATATCGGAAGAGTGTCTACAGATCGGTGTATGCAGGTTTATTCGGAAGTGGATGCATTATTTTATCCATCGCTGACAGAAAGTTATGGGCTGCCGCTCGTAGAGGCCATGGTGTTGGGGCTGCCTGTTATAGCTGCGGACCTGCCTTATGCCAGGTGGATGTGTGAAGACGGAGCTATCTATTTTGACCCTGAGGATATTGAATCAGCAGGCGTAGCCATTAAGGAGGCTAAAAGCCGATTGGCCTCCGGGTGGAGACCTGATTGGGGTGTGGCACTAAGTAAATTACCACCCGACTGGGATGCAGTTGGGAAGCAATTTATTGCGTTGCTGGAATGAAGATATCCATTATTACCGTTTGTTATAATGCTGCGGGTACCATTATGGATACGCTAAATTCTGTCCGGAAACAACGTTATCATCACATTGAGCATATCGTTATTGATGGCGCCTCTACCGATAAAACGCTGGATATTATTCGTGAACACCCCCCCACTCGGTGGATATCCGAGCCTGATGAGGGCATTTATGATGCGATGAATAAAGGGCTGGCGATGGTATCGGGAGATGTGATCGGCTTCTTGAACGCAGACGATATTTATGCTCACAAGGGTGTTCTGGCACATGTCGCCGCTGAGTTCGGAAAAGACATTGAAGCGTGCTATGCCGACCTGGTGTATGTGCGGGATGACCCTGGATCGGTAGTACGCCATTACCGCTCGCAGCGATTTAAATCAGAGCGGTTGGCTTATGGTTGGATGCCAGCCCATCCCACACTCTTTCTTCATAGAGATATATTCGTTAAATACGGTGGGTTCAAAACAGATTACAAAATTTCGGCAGATTTTGAATTATGTGCTCGCCTTTTTGGACAGTATGGGTTGACTGCTAACTATGTACCCGAAGTCTGGGTTAAAATGCGTATGGGAGGGGTCAGTACGCAAAGCTTGAAAAGTAATTTTATTCTTTCCAGGGAGATTGTTCGAGCTTGCCGGGAAAACGGGATTAAGACCAACCTGTTCAAGGTGTGCCTGAAATATCCTCAAAAGATGCTTGAACTAATTACGAGGCCAGCATGAGAATGCCGGTGAGGGGTGATGAGAGCCGAATCAATGGTGAGTTTGTATTGACCGGTTCCCTCCAATTGGAACTCAAAAAGGCGATTGGACAATCACTGGGAGGACGAACTGCGATACTGCATCTATTACCGCTCTCCATGACGGAGCTGACACAGGCATGCGTATGCTTTGATTGCCTTGAAGCGTATGCATGGCATGGTGTTCTGCCTAAAATTTATCAAATTGCTGGCGGGGCGCGTTGGGTAGATACTGAACTTCTGAAGACGCGATTGAACCGGGGACGATAGTGCGAACCGATTCGGAAAAAATATTTTTAATAACGGGTGCAACGGGGCTCATCGGTCGTGAGCTATGTGCGGCGCTGAAAGCGCGTTGTGTGCATGTGCGGGCGCTTGGAAGGCAGCAGGTGGACGGTCCGGATGCTTTTTTCCGGGCCGATTTGACGCGGGGTGTGCCCGTTGATGCATTGCATGATGTAGACACCGTGTTTCACCTGGCCGGCAAGGCGCATGCCTTGAGTGAAACACAGCAGGATGAGGATGAATATTTCCGTATCAATACCGAAGGCACACAAAAATTATTGGAAGCGGCCAAAGAGGCGGGGATCCGTCGCTTTATTTTTTTCAGCAGTGTGAAAGCCATGGGTGAGGGAACGGATTCACACACACCGCTGAATGAATCGGCTGGTTGTCATCCCGAAACGCCCTATGGCAAGAGCAAGCTGGAGGCGGAGCGGCTGGTACTGGAAGGTGGATACATACCGGAGCCGGTGGTATTGCGCCTGAGTATGGTATACGGCCCGACACGCAAGGGTAATTTGCCGCGTATGATCGAGTCCATTCACAAGGGACAATTTCCGCCGCCGCCGGAGACAGGTAATAAACGCTCCATGGTGCATGTCGATGATGTCGTGCAGGCGGCGATCCTGGCTGCTGAAAGAGATACGGCCATTGGTCAGACCTACATTGTTACGGATGGACAAGGCTGCTCTACCCGTCAAATTTACGAATGGATCTGCGAAGCCTTGGGGAAAAAAGTGCCAGACTGGGAAATTCCGATGCCGGTGTTCAAAGGCTTGGCGAAGATCGGGGATGGCATCGGTCGTTTGCGCGGGTGCCGCTTCGCCTTCGATTCCGGTGCACTGGAAAAACTGACTGGTTCGGCATGGTATAACCCGGATCAGATTGAACGCGAGTTGGGGTTTGCTCCGAAACATCATCTGCGGGATAGTTTGCCGGAGATTGTGCGTTATCCGGGACTGGTATTATAAGACGTGGAAAAGACGAAAAATTCATTGAACCCAGATCCTGTAAGTGCTCGCGATCACACATAGCGCAACCCCTCGATTCATCTGGCATATCGAAAAAACATTCATCACCAATAAGCTGAAGTTTCACCGTTTATGATC
>CAZBJB010000032.1:0-16341 GCA_964492105.1 uncultured Zetaproteobacteria bacterium | reverse complement strand
CGAAGGCTGGCAACTTTATATTTCAGCGGTAGATGGGGTCGCTTTGACGCTTACTGTTATCCGGTGAGTCCAGCTAATTCTTATTTAAACGTACTTTTTTGTATTGCACCCATGCCGGATCTTGGGGTTAAGCATCTTTCCGTCTAGCCCTGCCCTTTTTTTGGCCACTGGCATTCATCAAAGATAGGACAAATGAGGCACCCGGGCTTGCGTGCCGTACAGATATAACGTCCATGCAGCACCAGCCAGTGATGGGCATGCTTCATATACGCGTCCGGAATGACCTTCAGCAGCGCCTTTTCTACTGCCAGTGGTGTTTTTTCCGATGCCAGTCCGGTTCTGTTGGCGACACGGAAGATGTGTGTGTCTACTGCAATGGTTGGCCGATCAAATAGTACATTGAGTACCACATTGGCGGTCTTGCGACCGACGCCGGGCAACTTCTCCAGCGCCTCACGGGAATCCGGTATCTGGCTATCGTGTTCACGTATCAGTATTTCACAGGTACTGATGATATGCTTTGCCTTGCCATTATAGAGCCCGATGGAGGAAATATAACGCTTCAGGGTTTCCTCTCCCAGATCAAGGATCGCCCCTGGCGTGTTGGCGGCAGGAAACAGCGTTGCCGTGGCCTTATTGACGCTCACATCCGTGGCTTGTGCCGACAGAATGACGGAAACAAGCAGTTCAAACGGATTGTGATAATGCAGTTCCGTTTCGGGATTGGGATTTCCGGCTTGCAGACGCTCGAATATGCGCTGGATCGCCATATCAGACACTCTCATACTCTCATGAACCAAACTCCATGAACTGAAATGAGCCAGAGCAGGGAAGCAGATCGTCGATCACGCTGCTGCGATTGGATTTACTGACTGCTTTTCCTGAGGGTCAGGGTCACCGACCGTTCTATGAAATCACCAGCCGGATTGACGATCTGTTCAACCAGATAAAGAGTATTATCGGTTATGTTTTTAATGCGGCCATTGTTTTTCCCCATGTAATCACCGCGTCTGACGATGTACCCCTTGCCTGAAGCATCCTCGACCATGGCCACACGATCCTCACCCATCCGCATGGTAGCCACCAGCTTAAGCACTGCAAGATCAAAATCTTCCAACACTTCATGTTTGTGGCTGGCCAGATTTGACTGGCGTTTGACCAGCGCTTCCCGGTTTCTGGAAGCAACTAGCACCAGATAGGAAATAAAGGGATCTCGCAGGGATTGGATATCCACATCCGGCCCTTTCACCAAATGCCGTATGGCATCCGGGATAACATCCTCATGCGCTATGGACTTTCCAGCGGAGTTGTTGTCCGGATTTTTAACGGTATTCGCCCGGGCATAGATTCCGGCTGTGCCGAATAACACAGCGAGTATTGCTATGAGCAAACGAACCATGGTATCCTCCCGAAACAAATCAACCCGCAAGTATCCTGGCGGCAGCCTGAGGATCAACATGGCGAATATCGTGCCCACGCTGCATGTAAATCACCATTTCGGCAATGTTAGTGGCGTGATCAGCGATACGTTCCAGGTTCATGGCTGCGTTGGACAGCGTGATGGAAGTGCCAATGGTACGCTGATCATTCAGCATGCAGTCAATCATCTCACGATACATGTTTTTGTATAATTTGTCCACGCCCCTGTTTTCCCTGATGACGGACATGGCCAGATTAATATTCCCTTGCGAGAAGGCGTCCAGGGCGTGATTAGTCTGCTGTTGCACCTGGTTCCCCATTATTTCCAGGCGGAAAAAATCGGCAGGCGGACAATCCAGTATTTGTATGGCATCCTCGGCAAGATTCACGGCCAGATTACCCATGCGTTCAAGATCCGTTATCACCTTGATGGTGGCAATAATAAAGCGGAGATCGGTAGCCGCAGGTTGACGTCGCACAAGGATACCGCGTGTGATATCGTCACATTGAATTTCCAGGGTATTTATGACGGTATCCCTGTTGATGGTTTTTCGGGCAAGCTTTTCATCCTGCTCCAGCATGCTTTTGACCGCGTTTCCGATGGCGCGCTCCACCAGCCCGCCCATGGACAGGACGCGCTCCTTAAGCTGGGTCAGCTCATCATCGAAACGCCTTAGGGTGTGCACATTCATGAAATGATTCTGGACCAGGGTATGATGAATGTCAATAAATCTCCGTGAAATTGAGAAGTTATATACCCTCCAGAATAATACCGTAACGGTTTGATTTTCTGATTTCAGCCAGCGTTAAAAAAGTTCAATCCCTTCCGCACCTGTTTCCTTGAATTCGCCCAGGTGCGTCATCGTCAACTGGCTCAATTCATCAATGCTGGCACGTAGATGACACGCCTCCCGGTTCGTTTTTTGAGCAATGACACGGACGTCATCGGCATACCCAAACGAGGCATCTACCCCTTTTGACATATGCTGCAGATCATCATTGGTCTCCGATGTCCCATGGGCGATATGATCGGTCACATGATCGGTCACCTCAGCCGCTATGCGGGTAGTGTTGTCCGTAAGATTGCTGATATGCTCTACGGATTCCACGATAGCTAACGCAGCATGGGTGGCGTCATGGCTATGCTCACGCATATTCTTGATCGCCGCCGATATATCCTCCGTCGCCGCAGCCGTACGTACAGCCAGTGTTTTGACTTCATTCGCAATGACCCTGAATCCGGCACCCGCCTCGCCTACCCTGACTGATTCTATGGTGGCGTTCATGGCCAACATCCGCGTCTGCTCAGCGATATCATGAATCAACTTGACGACGCCTCCGATATCATCGGACGCTTTCACCATCGTTTCTATTTTTCCACGGCTCCGCAACCCCAGGTGGGCCGCTTCATGCGTCTTCTCGCGGACTGCATGCAATTGTTCATTAATACCCGCCATGGATCGCGCAGTCGATTCGGAGACCTGCCGCATGGTCTGCTGCATATGTTCAGCCATCATGGAAAACTCGTTCGACATCGCCTGAACCTGTGTCGCACTGACTTTCGCAGCTTTGTGCAATGTCTTGGCCGAGTCGCCCATGGCATCGGAAATCATCGCTAAATTATTGGAAACAAGCCCAAGATCCCGGCGGTAAACCCCCATCCGTTCATCCTGGACGGCCTTCCCCTCCACAACAGGCGGTCTTGTCCCGAAAGGGATGCGCCGCAACAGTTGCTGCGCAAGGAGGTTTGGTTTTTCGTCCTCGGGAAATGAAAATCGATCCGATGTGTTCACCGGGAAAATAGATTCAGTCATGATGATAACTCCTTTTGTTTTTTCAATACACCATATAAACCAATATCTTGCACTCTACACGCACAATCACTTGCAGGATCTAGGTAATACACAAATACGCATCGCAGCCACCATGGAAACCCGGTTTGCGACAAGTTTGTGTCGCGGGTTTAACGGAACGATGACATCTGCGTGACGGAGGTATCCTGGTTAAGGGGGGTCCATCAGCGGCCCCGCGCGGATTCCGGATCAGGCCCGCTATCCGTTGACTGATACATCCGTCGATCAATTTCCAGACGATTTCCATCCACTTTTTTTGCCTTGCATTTTAATTCGCTGGCGACTTCAGCCGCTTCCAGGTGCGAAGGGAATCGTTCATGGGAGCAGGGAACGGCGCCGATGGATAGCGATGCCAGTGGGAACTTTCGTATTTCTCCGCTTCTGTTTCTGGATATGATATATCCGTTTTCCATGTCCGCGAGATCATAGAGCGTACGTGATCGGTTACGGAATGCATGCATGATGGCATGCAACGCGTCTTCCCAGCCATCACGCTGTTCGAGAATGACAATGAAGTCATCGCCGCCAATGTGACCGGCAAAATCCCCATGGGACAGGGTCTGTTTGATGATATCGGCCAACATACGGAGCATCGCGTCGCCGCGGTTGTAGCTGTAACGGTCGTTAAATGCCTTGAAGTTATCCAGATCGATATAACACAGCACAAACGTCCCTGGCATTGTCAGCCGTTGCGATACTTCCTGTTCAATGACTATATTGCCCGGAAGGTGCGTCAGCGGGTTGGCATTCATGGCCTGTTCGATGCGATGCTGTGTGATGTACTCCAGCAAATCGTGAACAAAAACCATGCCCACGTAGTCATGGCCGCTTTCTACGATGACCGGCGCGTACATATGCTCATGCGGACGACGGGTGACCTGCGCACTGACTGTTTCGATGGGCGTATCCGCCGATACGATCAGTGGATCTTTCCACATCAGGTCGTGAACGGACTTGCGGGCGTACAGATCGTGTCCGAAGGGGATGGAGAAGCGTCTCAACAGGGGCTCGCGCCTGACCATGCCGATAGATCGCCCATTTTCCACGACCGGCACGGCAAGAAGCCCTGTATCCTTCTGGAACATTTGAAGCAACGTCTCCGATGAATCCTCCGGCGTACATGTGACGGCGTGGTGGAGCAGGAGGGATATGTTCACGGTGTGGACTGTATTCTGATTCGCGCTGCATGGGAAATCAACGGCAATGTTCTCCGGGATGTGCTTGTTCGGATTCGTGGAAGGTTCGCCCAGCAGGTACCCCTGGGCAAAGTCCAGCCCGAGTTTTTCTACTTCGCATAATATTTCGGGGGATTCAATTCCCTCGGCGATGATGGCGCAACCGAGATGCCTGGCCAGATTGGCAATGGTTCGCACGAATGCCCGCGCTACGTGGTCATCGGCCAGTTGACGAGTGAAATAGATATCCAGCTTGATATATTCGGGGCGCAGTTCCGCCATGAGTTGCAGGTTGGAATAACCCGAACTCAGATCATCCAGCGCAATGGCAAAGCCTATGTTGCGGTAATGGTCGACGGCTTTCTTCAGCCCTTCCATATCCCCGATTTGCGTATGTTCCGTCAGCTCTATGACCACCCTGGAGCACGATAAATCCTCTCGCTGAAGGGTTTTCATGGTGGTGCCATCGCGGAAGCCGGGATCCATCAGGGTCAACGGATCTACGTTGAGAAAGAGCCATTCCCTGGCATCCATCTGAAGAAATTGTCCGATCGCGATTTCCCGGCAGATGTATTCAAGCGCGAACAGGCGGTGGTGCTTGCGGGCAGTGGCAAAAAGTTGATCGGGCATGCGCAGGGGCGAGGCGTCCGGCCCGCGACTCAGCGCCTCATAGCCGAAAACACGTTTACTGCGCAGATCGAATATCGGCTGGAACAGCGTGCGAACCTCCCTCTTCAGGATGATACGATCCAGTTCGGCCAGCAGAGAGGCTTCAGGTTCCGCTACAGGGTCGTGGCGTGCGGACGCAATCCGTTGCGTGGCGCGCCATCCGCCGCCTTCCATCGTATTATCCACCGGGCGCCAGGAAGAAACCAGGGACATCATGTAACAGTTTGTCGGAGGGAATGAGGCCATTCAGCGTGCTGTACGCACGTGATGCGCATCCGGGCATTCATACCATGATGGGGGGTGGGCGGTTTCAGATACTGAGGCAAAAGCCGTGCGGCGCCACGTTTGTAATCCAGCACCAGGCCCGACATCGTCAGGAAAAAGAAGCCATCGGCCATCAGTGATCTGGCCAGCTGCATCGCGGGCGTATTACCACCTGAACACATGGCGAACCATGTCAGTTCGGGTGCGTGGGCAAGGCGCCATTGGGCAATTTCCAGACCCCGCGCACCGGGGTCGTCAATGTCGGTAATCAGGATGGACAGCGATGTTGCAATATCCGCCCCGCATGGGCGAACATGGTGTTCCACTCTCGGCAAGAATCCGTTGGCTCGCATCATGCCGGCCAGTTGGTAGGCCGGAATGATCCTTCCTGAAACAATCAGGGTGTTGTGCTCGGGCATACGCATCCTCCTTTTCCTGCATAAGACAGTGAGCCTCTTGTAAAACTCGTGAGCGACGATTTACTGCCCCACTTTGGCCCATTTCCGATCTTGAATTTCGCTTCATGGAACCACCATGCAACTCATTCAAGCCCGAAAATGGTCTCAAAGCGGGATTGCCGCTCATCCACCCGGAGTTTTTACAAGAGGCTCCAGTGTATATGCCTATACAGTGACCACATGATGGCAGGGATGCGACCCTGTCATGTACGCCGTTTTTGCTCTCATGGATGTATCGGAAACCCGAATTGTACGCAACGCTCTGTTGATATCCTTCAACACCCAGGGTTTGCGCATGACCTGCATCAGGCCATGGCGTGTCAGCAAATGCGTTTCGGACAAATCGTATCCGGTCATCAGCACGACTTCCGCGTCCGGGTGCATGGCTTTGATACGGCGGGCTACCGCCTTTCCGTTATGGCGCGGCATCACCACATCCACAAAGGCCAGTCTGATCCACCGCCGAAATTCGCGGAACACACGAACCGCTTCCTCGCCATCCTCAGCCGTCAGCACGTGGTAGCCAGCCTTGGTCAGCATATCCCGGAGGGTGTCGCGCAACAGTTCGCTATCGTCGGCAATCAGAATGTGTTCTCCGTTGCCCTGAATAAGCGTTTTATCTTCATCATCGGTGGTGACGTATCCCTGCCCCGCCAGACACGGAAAATTGATAGAGAAGGCGCTACCCCTGCCCGGCTCGCTCTCCACCCGCACGCAGCCCTGATGTATCCGAACGCAGTCAAACACCATCGGCAGCCCCAGCCCCGTTCCTTCACCCGCGCCCCTGGTGGTGAAATAAGGCTCGAAGATATGGGAACGAATCTTCTCGCTCATGCCGCAACCGTTATCCTCCACCCGCATCTCCACGCATTGCAACGGTGGGGATTGATCCGGATCCATCAGATATTCACCGTTGTCATTCTTCGCCGGATATCCGTAGCGGACGAACAACTTGATATGGCCCTCTTCACCGTCCTCCATCCTTCCGAATTTCTCTTCGATAGCGTGCCGGGCATTACTGATGAGGTTCAGGATGCATTGCTGGATTTGGCCCGGATCACCATTCATCATCATGGGTTCATTGCTAATATCGAAGTCCAACTGAATATTTTCCGGTACGGCGGGTTCGATGAATTTCACCAGTTCCCTGGCAAAGGGCCCCAAATCAAACGGTTGCCTGTCTATCTCACCCTTGCGTGCAAAGGTGAGCATTCGGCGGATCATCTCCGCTGCACGATGGGCCTGATTTTCAATGGTTTTTATTCGATCCGTTACCTCGGGCCTGTCTTTCAGTTCATTCCTCATCAGAAACAGATTTCCCAGTATGCCCGCCAACACATTATTGAAATCATGGGCAATGCCACCCGCCAGCATACCTACAGTCTCCACCCGCTGATCGTGGATGAGTTCATTCTCCAACTGCTTCTGTTCGCTGCTGAATAAACGATGCTGATCGGCGGCCTGCTTCGTTCGATGGCGCTTGTGGAAAGCAAGAGAGTTCATTTCAACCTCCTTTCTTGTTCGTGAAGGAAACCCTACACACAGACAATGACAGCATGGCGGCACGGACATGACAATGTTATGTCATGCATATGTCGCACTGAAACGATAGGGTTCGTCCATGAACCAATCGTGGCCGGATCGTTATCTTAATCGGGAATTGAGTCTGCTGGCATTTCATCGCCGGGTGCTGTCGATGGCCGAGGACGCCAGTCTTCCCCTGTTGGAGCGATTGCAATTCCTGTGTATCTCCAGCTCCAATCTGGATGAATTCTTCGAAGTACGGGTGGCTTCCCTGAGGAAGAAACGGGCACATGGACTCAAGACAACAGGTGTAGATGAAGCGGAGATTTTTCCTCTATTGCAGCAGATTCGGGAACGGGTGGCTGATATGGTACAAAATCAGTACGCGGTGTTTAATGATGATCTGATTCCCGCACTGGCCAGCGAAGGCGTCTGTTTTCTCCGCCGGGATCAGTGGAATGAGGATCAACGCGCGTGGCTGAAGCGGCATATGAAGCAAAACCTGATGCCGATCATCAGCCCTCTGGGGATTGATCCGGCTCATCCCTTTCCGAAGGTTGCTAACAAATGCTTACACTTTATCGTTTCGCTGAAAGGCAAGGATGCCTTTGGACGCGAGCATCGCATGGCTATCGTACCCGCTCCCAGGTCGCTGTCGCGCACCGTGCTGCTGCCCGAGCGTATTTCCGGCGTACCGTACGGATTTGTCTTCCTGTCATCCATCATGCACGCCTTTGTGAAGAATTTGTTTCCGGGAATGGAAGTGACGGGTTGTTATCAGTTTCGCTTGACGCGCGACACGGAACTGTATCTTGATGAAGAAGAAATGGCGGATCTGCGGCAGGAGGTGGAAGGTCGATTGCAAACCAGTCGGCGTTTTGGACGCGGGGTGCGCCTCGAGGTTCCCGATAACTGTCCCGATGACGTGGCGGGCTATTTGATCGACAGATTCGAGCTTTCCTCGGAGGATGTCTTCAAGGTAGAAGGGCCCGTCAACCTTTCTCGTCTGGCCGAAGTGTACAAGCAGGTGAAGAATCCGGACCTAAAATTTCAGCCATTTGTGCCTTCCATGCCCGCCGGACTGATGGGGGCGGAGGATGTGTTCGCCCTGCTGGACAAGCGCGATATTCTGATTCACCATCCGTTTCAATCCTTTGAGCCGGTCATCAAGTTGGTGGAGCAGGCAGCCACCGATCCGGATGTGCTGGCCATCAAACAGACCCTGTATCGCGCCGGCAATCATTCACGTATCGTTGATGCCTTGTGCCGTGCCGCCCGGAATGGAAAGGAAGTCAACGTGGTGGTGGAACTGCGCGCCCGTTTCGATGAGGCGGAAAACCTTCATCTCTCCGAAGCCCTGCTGCAATCAGGCGCGCATGTGGTTTATGGCGTGGTGGGATACAAGGCGCATGCAAAGATGTTGATGGTGGTTCGCCGCCAGGGGAGACGGCTTGTCCGTTACACCCATCTTGGAACGGGAAATTATCATGGCGTAACAACGCGCCTGTACACCGATTTCGGATTGCTGACGTCGGATCGGGAAATCGGCGAGGATGCGCACAAGCTTTTTCAGGAACTCACGGGTCTTGGGCGTGCGTCCCGGTTGAAAAAAATGATTCAGGCGCCCTTTGATTTGCATCGAACCCTGATCGAACATATTGATCGCGAGATCGAAATTGCCGGTAATGGTGGTACGGGCCGTATTATTGCAAAGATGAACGGTTTGGAGGATACAGAGGTGATTGACGCCCTTTACCGCGCATCGCAGGCCGGCGTAAAAATTGATCTGATTGTACGCGGCATCTGTTGCCTGCGACCGGGCATGAAGGGTATGTCGGAACATATCCGCGTACGATCCGTACTCGGACGATTTCTGGAGCATACCCGCATTTTCTATTTCGGGCATGGAGGAAAATCGGAAGTGTTTTGTTCCAGCGCCGACTGGCTGATACGCAACCTGCACAAACGTGTGGAAACCGCCTTTCCGGTGATTGCACACCACCTGAAACAGCGCGTTGTTCGTGAAGGGCTCCGCTATTATCTGGAAGATAATGAATCCGCATGGCGTCTTGCAAATAACGGCTCCTATGTCCGCATGCATCCGCGAGCAAATCAGTCCGGATTTAATGCACAGGAGACGCTGCTGAAGACTCTGGCTGTGTCAGCAAAATCCGTATGAATGCTTCCACCAGGCCTGTCGTCGTACTTGAACCGGACATGCCGTCGCATCTGGCTACCGCGAAGATATTGCAACACGTATTTCGCGTAATGGAGGAAAATGAACCAGGATTAATGGCGGATGGTAATACGGAATTTCTGCACGATTTCCGCGTTGCTACTCGCCGTGCACGTACCGCACTGGATCAGTTCCAGGAGATGTTGCCACAATCAGCAACGATACATTTTCAGGGAGAATTTGCCTGGCTTGGTAAGCTTACCGGCCCTGTCCGTGATCTGGACGTATATCTCATGAATTTCGTTGGATATCAAGAGGCGTTACCACCGAACATACAAAAAAATTTGTTGCCATTACAGGCATTTCTTACGTGTAAACGGGAAGGAACACATCGAACGCTGGTACAAGGACTCCGATCTTCCCGCTATCAGCGGTTCAAACAGGATTGGCGAAAATTTCTTGATGGCGGATGTTCCGAAGGCTCCGGCATTCGGGCTATGGACATGGCAAACAGGTGCATTGTCAGACTGTTCCGGCATATTTTACACGAGGGCGGCGCCATTCAAGAATGTTCGCGCCCCGAGGCTCTGCACGAATTACGTAAGCACTGCAAGAAACTGCGATATCTGATCGAATTTTTCCGAACCTTTTATCCCCGGCATGAAGTTTCGATGCTGGTTACGCGTCTGAAGCATTTACAGGATAACCTCGGTGAAATTCATGACCTGGTCGTTGAGCATGCTTCCCTGGAACATTTTGGCAAGGAGATGCGTGAGGGAGGTCACTTACCTGCGTCATGTGATCATGCCATGGTGATGCTGGCGGAAAAGCTGTGTAAACGTCAGTCTGACGCCAGGCTGATCTTCACCACCTGTTTTTCGGAATTCACAATGGTGAGGCTGGGCGGGGTTTTGGGCAGGCTTTTGGAGTAGTGCGCACATGAAACATTTATATCTGGGTCGACATGCCAAATCTGACTGGAGTCACGTGGGTCTGGATGATTTTGATCGGCCTTTGAATAAGCGGGGCAGGGTTGATGCGTCAACAATGGGGCAATATTTGGCAGCACGGAATATGTTCCCGAACATGATCGTGACCAGCCCGGCAAGGCGCGCGCTTGCGACCGCGGCTTCGCTTGCCGCAGCGATACAGGTTCCGCCTTCCCGTATGGTGGAGGATGAGCGGATTTATGCGGCCTCCACGTCAACCTTGATCGCGATCATGCAAGCATGGAACGAGACATGGGAACGTGTAATGATGGTGGGGCACAATCCGGGCATTGCTGATATGGCCGCGGTATTGACGGGTGCGGTGGCGGATCACGTGCCAACATGCACCGTCATGGAACTGCGTCTGGATGTGACACGCTGGCGTGATGTACAACCGGGCTGTGGCACGCTGAGATTAAGCATATCGCCAAAAGCCATTCACAACGTTATCGGGTAGCGCTCTGGTTGCGTGGTGAAATGGTATTCCCGTGGCGGATGAATCATGCGGATCAGGTAATCTCCAGTTTGCGCCCAAAAACGGTTTCAAACCACGGAATGTCTTTCCGCACAGCCCAGCGTTCGAGTAACAAATCACCTTTCCCTTCCATGTGCAGACGGCTGATCTTGTCCGACTGGCTGATATGGATTGCACGCACGCTACCACGTCGTTCCTTGTCCAGGGCGATGGCCAGACGCAGCAGGACATTCAGTCGACATGCACGTTTCTGTTCTCCTTCGGTCAGTTCGCTAAACGGTTCGTCACGGGTATCCGGTGTCCGCTTGCGATGGTAGCGCACCACGATGGCAACCAGCAGCTTTTCACTGGCACTTAAACCCACCATGGGGGATGCATTGATCAGGTAAAAGGCGTGACGATGATGTTTGTTGGGGCGCACGGTGATGCCAATCTCATGCACAATGGCTGAAACCTGTAATAACAGCAGATCACGCCCATTCAACTGATGAATACCTTTAAGTTGGGAAAACAGTTTTCGGGCCAGGATGCGTACATGGCGGGCGTGATCAAGGTCGGCATGGTATTTTCGCGCCATACTCTTTGCCCAGGCGATTGCCTGATGCGCCAGTGCTTTGTTGTCGATATTCTGTTCCTGAAGCAGACCAAGCAATACGCCATCAGCCAGGCCCGCAGACGGAATGAGCAGTGTTGCCGGACGCGCCAGCTTTATAATGGATTTTAATGCAATTGCGGCCGGAATGATGACATCCGCCCGATCCGGACGAAGCCCGAGGATATTAATGCGATCTTTATAACCCATAGATTGCAGATGTTTGAGCAATTTTTTGATGTCCTGGTAATTCAGCCGACGGTTTGAATCGTTGCCCAGCAATGACACACCCAGTTCACCCAAGGCTTCAATACTGCCTCCGGTGCCAATGCAAAGGCCAATACGCGTTCCGGCCATTTCTTCGCGCACCTTTTGTTGCATGGAAGCAATGTATTCATGCATGATTTTGGGCCGTTCCGAATCCCCGGATGTATCCCGGAACAGTTCCAGTAGACGCACTGTACCCATTCTGAAGCTTTCCAGGGCAATAATATCGCCACGCTTCGCCAGGGTGACCTCTATGCTGCCGCCCCCAATATCAATCAACAGCGTTTTCATACTCTTCATATCGGGAACGCGGTGATGCACGGAGAGGTGAATCAGTCGTGCCTCTTCCTCACCGGAAATAATCTCAATGTCGATACCCGTTTTATCTTTGATGCGGCGGATGAGTTCGTCCGCATTGATGCTGTCGCGCAGGGCGCTGGTTCCCGTAGCCCGGATAGTGTGTACGGGATGCCGGTCAAGAATGGAACGGAACGTCTCAAATGCCTGCAATGCCTTTGCCATGGTGTCTTCGGAAAGTCGGCCCCGAGTGAACGCATCGTGCCCAAGGCGAACGGGTTCACGGTGATAATGAATGCTCTTCAAACCATTTTCCCTATCCGGTCCAGCGATGTGCAGGCGCATGGCATTGGCGCCAATGTCAATGGCCGCGGCCAGCATGGGATCAGGGGAAGGGGTGTCAGTCCGCATTATTCGTCAATCGTCGTGATGATTACGCCTTGCCTGTGCGATGCACGCAGACAGGCACAACGGATTGCCGGGAAAGAAGGCCGTAGCCATGCATACGAACGGCCGACGGGGGATTTGGTGCGCACAAAGGAACAAGCCAGGGGCGCGGCAGCATCTGTGAATTATGCGGGTTAGTCATCGTCTCCTTCCAGCAACTCTCTGAGGGATTCCATGTCGATATGCCGCACTTCATATCCGATATCGGTATAAATAACCATCTCGGCAATGTTGGTAATGTGATCGCCAATACGTTCCAGCACCTTGGCAATGTTGATGAGTGCCATACATTGGGTGATTTTGGCTGGTTTTTCCACCATGACAGTCAGCATGATACGTTGGGTGTTGGCAAACGCCCCGTTAATCAGGTGATCACGCTCAATGATGGTTTGCGCTCTCGTTGCGCTACGTTCCAGATAAGCGCTTCGGACATCCTTCAGTTGATCAAGGATCAGATCCTGCATCACGGGAATGGAAGCCAGGTTCTTTGGCGTTGCGCCTTCGATATTCACCACATTATCCGCGATGTTGGTGGCCATATCACTCATGCGCTCCAGGTCAGTGACAATCTTGGTGGCGGCGAACACGAAACGCAGGTCCGATGCGGCGGGTTGATGGCGCACGATGAGGTTACGGGCAGCTTCATCACTCTGCACTTCGAGTGCATTGACGGCTTCATCGTGCTTGATGACCGTCCTTGCCAGTTCCACATCACCGTCAACCAGCGCAAGTAGAGCCTGTTTGATGTTTTTGCGTACGATTTTGAACATGGATTTAATCAGATTATTCAGTTCATCCAGTTCAGCAGCGAATCGTTTCGATGTATGTTCGGGCATACTCATCTCCTCTTCTCCGCATGTCTTCCCTGCGGGATGGAATGGCGAAGCGCCATCCGCCTTGCGCTGTCGGATGGCGCTTCGCTATTACGGCCTCGATTCCGGTTAGCCGAAGCGACCGGTAATATAATCCTCGGTCTGTTGTTTGACTGGCGCGGTGAATACTGCATTGGTTTCACCGAACTCAATCAGCTTCCCCAGATAGAAGAACGCAGTGAAATCAGATACGCGTGCCGCCTGCTGCATATTATGGGTCACGATGACAATGGTGAATTTCTGTTTGAGTTCATCAATCAGTTCCTCGATCTTGGATGTGGCAATGGGATCGAGCGCTGAACACGGTTCATCCATCAGCATCACCTCCGGTTCAATGGCCAGTGCGCGGGCGATGCACAGGCGTTGCTGCTGACCTCCGGAAAGTGCCGTGCCGGGCTGGTGCAGCATATCCTTGACCTCATCCCACAGCGCACTGTCCTTTAACGCCTTCTCGACCCTTCCCTCCATTTCGCTTCTGCTTATACTCGTATGCAGCTTCAAGCCGTAGGCGATGTTGTCCGATATGGACATCGGGAAGGGTGTCGGCTTCTGAAAAATCATACCCACCTTGTGCCTGAGTTCCAGGGACGGTATCTTGGGGTCAATGATATTGACGCCATCCATCAGGATTTCGCCATCGGCCCGGTGTCCCTTGTAGAGATCGAACATGCGATTGTAGGTGCGGATGTGGGTGGATTTTCCGCAACCGGATGGCCCGATGAATGCCGTTACCTTGTTGCTGGCAATATCCAGCGTATTTCCGAACAACACCTGTTTATTGGCGTAATAGAAATCCAGATCGCGTACGGACAGTTTGATTTTGCCGCTCCGGATTTTATCATCTCGAACCATCTGTTCGGGTGTGCGTTCCGGGATGGGAGGCACGGATAGGGATTCCTGTCTTTCGAGGGTTTCCGGGATCAATGTCTACTCCTTTTGTGCAACATAAGCCGCGTGAAAATAGTGGTGACCAGTACGGCCATGGTAATCAGAAATGCCGCGCCCCATGCAAGCTTCTGCCAGTCATCATAGGGGCTCATGGCGTAGTTGAACAACGTGACCGTGAGGTTTCCCATCGGTTCATTCATACTGTTCAACATATAGGGACTGTTCAGGGCAGTAAACAGCAATGGTGCGGTTTCACCCGCCACACGCGCTACGGCCAGCATGATACCGGTCATCATGCCGGCGGCGGCGGCCCGGTAAATCACCTGTGGCATAATTTTCCAGTAGGGTGCACCCAGTGCCAGAGCGGCTTCACGCAACTCATGCGGCACCAGTTTGAGCATTTCTTCCGTCGTGCGCGAAACGACCGGCAACATGATGATGGCCAGCGACACGGCGCCCGCCCAGCCGGAGAAGTGGCCCATCGGTTTAACCATGATGAGATAAACAAACACGCCGATAACGATGGAGGGGGCGGAAACCAGAATATCCGAGAAATATCGAATCAACTGGCCTGTTTTTGATTCCCGACCGAATTCGGACAGCCATGTGCCGGCCAGCACGCCGAAGGGAACGGATATGAGGGTAGCCACCACGGTCATCAACAGGGTGCCGACAATGTCGTTGGCCAGCCCTCCTCCCTTCATGCCGGGTGGAACGGGGAGCTCGGTGAAAAAATTCCAGTTAATGGCGGAAATACCTCGAATAGCCACATCGCCGAGAATCCATGTAAGCATGAACAGTCCGAACACCGCCGCCATGCCGGATACGGTCAGGACGATGCGGTTGGTGAGCGCCCGGCGGTTCAGCCAAATCATTGGATCCACCTGAAATTCATTGATTACCGCCCGGATTACCCTGCTTCAGCCATAGTTGCGCGAGACCCAGGATAATGAAGGTAATCAAAAACAGCACCAGCCCCAGTTCAACCAGCGAGGAAAGGTAGACGTTGCTATCCGCTTCCGTAAATTCATTGGCCAGCGTTGAGGCAATGGAGGTGCCCGGCGCAAACAGCGACCATGACAGGTGATAGGCATTGCCAATCACGAAGGTGATCGCCATGGTTTCACCCAGCGCGCGGCCCATGCCCAGAAAAACCGCGCCGGCGATACCCTTCTTGCCATACGGGATCATCACATCACGCACCACCTCCCATGTGGTGCAGCCCATGCCATAAGCAGCCTCCTTGAGGTTTTGTGGCACCATCAGGAATACATCGCGTGTGACCGAGGCAATGAAAGGAAGAATCATCAGCGCCAGCACCAGGCCGGCGGTGAGCATACCGATGCCCATGGGAGCGCCGGTAAAGAAGGGGAGAAATCCGAAATGCGCGGAGAGCCATGGCTGTACGTTGTTGGCCATCAGAGGGGACAATACGAACAGGCCCCACATACCATAGACGATGCTGGGAATGGCGGCGAGCAGCTCAATAGCGACGCCAAATGGCGCTTTCATCCATGCGGGCGCAAGTTCGGCGAGAAACAGCGCTACGCCGATGCTGATCGGTACCGCAATCAGCATGGCCAGGAAGGTAGAAATCAGCGTTCCGCCAATTGGAATCAGAGCGCCAAAATTATCCTTGACCGGATCCCATGCACTGCTGATAAGGAAGGAGAAACCGAACTTATGGATGGAGGGTAGAGAATCGTGCCACAGGCTGATCACAATGGCGGTGAACAGGACGAGGATGCCCATGGCGAAGGTCAGCGTCAGTCCTCGAAAGGCGGTATCGCCCCATGCCTTGTTGCCGGTCGTATTCATGCCGTCGCCACACTCTCTGTTTCAGGATAGGATCAAATTAATTCGTGTAACACGAGCCTCTTGCAAAACTCATGAGCGGCGATCGGCTTCCCCGCTTCGGCCAATTTCCGAGCTTGAATTTCGCTCCATGGAACCACCATGCAGCTCATTCAATCCCG
>CAZBJB010000031.1:0-16489 GCA_964492105.1 uncultured Zetaproteobacteria bacterium | reverse complement strand
TGACTTTCAGTCACGCAAGCAACCTATGGACTTTTAGTCCATAGTCGTTGAGTTTTGTTGATATATATAGCTTATTATGGCGCGCCCGGAGGGATTCGAACCCCCGGCCCTCAGGTTCGAAGCCTGATGCTCTATCCAGCTGAGCTACGGGCGCAGACAAGCGTTCCGGTTCAGCGGATACCGGACAAGTGTCAATGGAAGGCAGGTTATAGCCAGCAGATATGCTCCCGATCCGGGCCAGTGGACAGCATCTTCACCGGGCAAGCACACACCTCCTCAATGCGGGCCAGTAGTGCTTTGGCATTGTTCGGCAACTGCGCCATATCCGTCAAACCGAAGGTGTTCTCGGACCAGCCGGGCAATGTTTCATACACGGGCACGCATTCATCCAGGATTCCCGCATCCGCTGGAATAGATTGCAAGCGTTCACCATTACGTTCATAGGCCACGCACAGGTTCACGTCAGACAAGCCATCAAGGACATCCAGTTTGGTCACCGCCATCCCCGTTACGCCTGCTACGCGCACTGCGTGCCGTACGACCACGGCATCGAACCACCCTGTACGGCGCGGGCGGCCCGTCGTTGCACCAAACTCCTGTCCCCTCTCCGCCAGATGACGGCCCGCGGAATGATTCATTCCTTCAGCGTTGTAGAGTTCAGTCGGAAACGGCCCTGCCCCGACCCTCGTGGTATAGGCCTTACAGATTCCCAGCACCTCATCGATCATGGCGGGGCCGATACCCAGCCCTGCCATGGCCGCGCCGGAAACTGTGTTCGACGATGTGACGAATGGATAAGTACCAAAATCTACATCCAGCATGGTGCCCTGCGCACCTTCAAACAGCATCGAATCCCCGGCCTTGTGACGCTCCTGCAACAGCAGTGAAACATCGGCTATTAGTGGCAGCAAACGTTCCCGTGCCAGATCGAGTACCGTATCCACATCCGCGCGACGAACCGCATCCGTCTTAAAATATTCAGTCAGCAGAAAATTTGCCCACCCCAGGCTCTCGCAGATTTTCGCGTTCAGATCGTTCGATGTCAGGTCAATCAAACGAATCCCGCGCCGTGCGGTTTTATCCTCATAGGCAGGCCCGATACCACGCCCTGTCGTGCCAATCCTCGCTTTGCCTCTGGCTTTCTCACGCGCTGCATCCAGCGATCGATGATAAGGAAGAATCAACTGGCAACGGTCGGAAATTCTGAGCCGATCGGTTACCGGAATGCCCGCCTGCATCAGGGCGTCCATCTCTTCGACAATCGTTTCCGGCGCAACCACCGTACCGTTACCGATCAGGCACAGGGTATTGTGATGAAGAATACCGGATGGAACAAGATGCAACACCGTCTTTTTGTTGCCAATGACCAGCGTGTGCCCGGCATTGGGGCCACCCTGGAAACGCGCAACCACATCCGCGTCGGGCGTCAACAGATCGACAATTTTACCCTTGCCCTCATCGCCCCACTGAATCCCAATGACCACTATGTTCGCCATGTTGTCCTCGCCGCATCCTTTGTGGTGAAGGGTTGAAGCAGATAGCCCCTTGCGGAACTCATGCCTGAACCGCATCCAGCCATGCCCATAAATCACAGGAAAATCCTGTCGCGGGCATATCCCTGCCATGTGCCGCCATCATCGCATCATAACGTCCGCCGTGTAGTAGCGCCCACGGAACACCGGTGGCAAAGCCCGCGAAGACAATCCCGTTGTGATACAGAAAACGAGGCATCACCGCCGCATCAACATGAACCTGAACACCGCTTCCTACCTGCGCGCTGACCTGATTCGTCAAGCACGCCAGCTCCTTTGCGGCATGGTCAAATGTATCGTTAATTTTACCCTGCCACGTCTCAATCCATGCCAGATCACCGAGCCCTGAAGCTATGGCAAGCAGCATCTGATGATTTATTTCGGAAATATCCCCGGCAGGTATAGTCGCGGACAGATCATCCGGTGAACGGCGAGCAATAAGTTTTCGCCACGTTTCCAACGATACCGAACTCCCATCAACCAGTGCCCTGAGCAAACCGATGTGTCCGACCTGTAACACCGGTTGTCTGAATCCGGCGGTCAGCATGCTTTGCGCCGCCAAACGCATCACCCCGGCATCAGCTTCCGCGCCGGACACGCCCAGATATTCCACCCCTGTTTGCCACTGTTGGCGCGAACCGCGCCGTGATCCTGGCCTGGCCAGCATGACCGTACCTGAATAGCAGAGTTTCAGGATATCTTTGCTTTGCAACCGTGTTGCCGCAATGCGGGCGACCTGGGGCGTCATGTCTGAACGAATCGCCAATAATCCGGCACCCGCCGGGTCGGAGAAGACCACGGTCTGGTCTGCCAGAAAATGTCCGGCGCCTGATTTCAGCGTATCCGGTCGTTCCAGAATCGGGGGGATGACCTCATCAAATCCCGCCTCATCAAACAGCGCAAGCAGCCGCCTTTGCAAATCACGCAATGCCCTCGCGCGTGCGCCGATAGCATCGTCCAGCCCGATAATCGGCAGATCGGTCACATAGCTCCCAGTTCGGCATAACGAACCCTGATAATATGAGGAAGATTTGCCAGCTTGTTGATCACATGCTCATCAGGCGGCGTATCCACTTGCACCAGAGCCACCGCATTGTCCGCATCTTCCCGACGCCCCAGTCGAAAATCACCAATATTAATATTGGCCTCCGCCAGAATGGAGCCAATCGCCGCAATCACGCCCGGCCTGTCCTCATTCTGGATAAAAATCAGGTTCCCCCTGGGTGCAATCTCTACTTCATATGTATCGAAACTGACCAGCCTCGGCCGTGTTTCATCGAATAATGTTCCCGACACACAGCGTGTCCCCTCATCACCCTCTACCTCCATGCGAATCAGTGTGGAGAAGTTTTCCGATGTTTCGCGCGCCGATTCAGTTACTTCGATGCCACGATCCTTGGCCAGCATGCCGGCATTGACTGCATTCACCTCTTCCATGCTTTGCGACAACAGGCCCTGAAGCATACTGTTAATGAGTGGTTTGCGGTTGATCGATGCGGCATGGCCCTCGAAATGTGCCGTGATGCGCGAATAACCGGGCGTCATGGTCTGCCCGACAAAACGGCCCATGCGTTCGGCCAGCAACAGATATGGGGCCAACAAACGCTGTTCCTCTTCGGACAGCGACGGCATATTCACGGCGTTGCGCACCGTGCCATTCAGCAGATAGTCCGACATCTGTTCGGCCACCTGAACAGCCACGTTTTCCTGTGCCTCGTCCGTGGAGGCCCCGATATGTGGTGTAAAACTGACATTATCGAGTTCAAACAAAGGGTTTTTGCGTGCCGGTTCGTTCTCAAATACGTCCAGTGCCGCCGCCCGCAAATGACCGGACTTACAAGCCTCATAAAGCGCTCCCTCATCGACAATGCCGCCACGGGCGCAATTCACCAGAATCGAACCCTTTTTCATCCGGGCCAGGATATCAGCATTAATCAGGTTTCGAGTTGTATCCAGCAGTGGCACATGGATGGTTAGCATATCCACGGTTTCAGCCAGTTCAGCCACCGTTTCCACTTTGACCACGCCCATCGCCGCCGCCCGCTCGTCAGAAATAAACGGATCGTAAACATATACGGCCATGTGCAGGCCCTTGAGCCGGTCGCATACAATGGCGCCAATATTCCCCGCGCCAATCACACCGGCTTTCTTTCCTGTCAGTTCCATGCCCATGAAGCGTGATTTTTCCCATTTGCCCGATCTCGTGGATGATGAGGCCTGCGGAATCATACGCGCCGCCGCAACCATATGCGCGACGGCCAGTTCGGCGGTCGTAATGGTGTTGCCAAACGGCGTATTCATCACCACGATACCCCGGCGCGAACAGACCTCGACATCAATATTATCCACGCCGATACCGGCGCGGCCAATCACCTTCACACACCCTGCCGCACTCAGCAATTCCCCCTTTAATTTCGTTGAAGAACGAACGGCAATACCGTCATAATCACCGGCAATGGCCAGTTTTTCCTCATCTGAAAGACCCGGTTTGTAATCCACCTCAACACCGCGCGCCCTGAATACTTCGAGTGCGCGCCCGGACATCTTGTCCGCAATCCAGACTTTAGGCATCGTTTTACTCCTGAATCGGGAAACGTTCGGCCAGCACGGCTTGCGCCGCCGCTACGCCGCGTCCCATTTTGATCGGATAAGAAAAACGGTTTAACGCAATTTCAATGGCACTTATCGCCGTGCAAATATCAAATACATCGTAATATCCCAGATGTGCAATGCGAATAATTTTACCCTTCAGATGATCCTGGCCACCGGCAAAAGTCACCCCCATGGTATCACGCAAGTACTTTACGAATGCCGCGCCGTCCACGCCATCGGGTACAAAAGCGCCGGTTGCGGAAGTGGCCGGGGTTGAGGATAGAGGCTTCATGCCCAGCGCCGCCACGCCGGCACGTGTCGCTTGTGCCAGCAATGCATGCCGGGCATGGATGTTATCCAGACCTTCCTCAAACATCATGTTCAGCACTTCATTCAAACCGAGGATCAGGGCCACGGCAGGCGTCCATGCCGTCGTATCCTGACCGGCCCGCTGACTCTTTTGCTCGGTCGCGAGATCGAAATAAAATTTCGGACAGGTGGCGGATTTAGTCAATGTCCACGCCTTGTCTGAAAGCGCAATCATGGCCAGGCCCGGAGGCAACATGAATGCTTTTTGTGATCCCGAGATCACCACATCCAGGCCCCAGTCATCCATCGGCATGTCAATGATGCCCAGTGCGGTAATCGCATCCACCACGGTCACACAGGATGCGCGCGCTGCCGTCAACCGTGCCAGCTCACGGATTGGGTGTTCGGTGGTCGTACTGGTTTCCGACGCTTGCAAAAATATGCCTTTCGCATCGGGGTTGGCATTTAACGCAGCTTCCACGACGGTTGCTTCAACCGCCGTCCCCCATTCAACCTTGATCTCGACGGTCTTCACGCCGTATTTCGCGGCAATCTTACCCCATCGCGCACCGAATTTGCCGCCATTGACGTAAATGATGGTATCACCGGGCGAACACAGGTTGGTAACTGCGGCTTCCATGGCACCGGAACCGGAAGAGGCCAGCATCAAGGCATCGTTCTTCGTCTGAATCACCTGTTCCAGCATGCGTTTGGTTTCGGCGAAAATGGCCGAAAATTGGGGCGTGCGGTGATGAATCATGGGATGAGCCATGCGCAACAACACGCGCTCAGGCACGGCGGTTGGACCTGGTGAAAGAAGATATTGTTTTAACATGGGAGATGAACAACTCCAACGAGACTTTGAATTTACACTAACAGCCAGTCAAACCGGAATAAATTTAGTGCGCGGTGATACTAACCAGGAAGTCATCAAGGTCAATATTCCCAGGGGCCGCCATGGAATGTAGTCTGGACTATTCATACATTGCCGCGATGATCATGTTAGCCACTGGCATAACGCGACAAAAACTCGGGCATCAAACCGGATGATGTCTCCATGGAATGCACTGGCTCACCGTTTCACCAATGATAACGATGGATGGAGAGATGGCCGTTATTTGGCCATTTCCCGCCTGTTTTAACGTGCCGATATGAACCGATTCATCCGCCAGCGATGCGTTACGAATCACCGCGACGGGCATATTTGAATCCATGCCGGCATCCATCAAACGGATGGCCAGATCCGGAAGAACGCGCGCCGCCATATAGAACACCATGACTGGAAATGCCGTAACCAGTGCCGTCCAATCAATCCGACTGTCGTCAGACACTTCATGCCCCGTTAAAAAGGCAATAGAACTATTTACGGTTCGATCCGTAACCGGAATACCAGCCATGGCCGGGGCCGCAACACCCGCCGTGATACCGGGAATAATGCGGAACGGAACGTCGGCAGCAGCCAGTGCGCGCACCTCATCTCCAGCGCGCCCGAACACGAACGGATCGCCTCCCTTCAGGCGCACCACGCGTTTGCCGCGCATGGAAAGCCGGATCAGCGTGTCGGAAATATCCGATTGATGGGTGGAAGGCCGACCACCGCGCTTGCCAGCAAAGATACGCGCGGCATCGGGACAGCCAAGATCGAGCACCTCCCGGGACACCAGGGCATCGTGAACAATTACATCGCAATCGGCCAGCAATCGAGCTGCCGCGCAAGTCAGTAAATCCGCGGCTCCCGGACCAGCTCCGACCAATGCAACTTCTCCAGACGCAAGGGAATATGAAAGTGGTTTAAAGGTCATAACTGACGCTCTCCTGACTGTTCGTTTTCCCACACCGAATCCCTCATCGGTCGTCCGTATGCACGGCTACGGCCTCCTTCCCCGGAATTCGTTGCAGACAAAGTTCCTGCGCAATCATCACGACAATTTATGAATCATGCGGGTTCTTCAACACTTTGTTACGATCATCCCAAGATCCGACATTGATATTGGATGGAGGGTGTAAGTATTTGGTTTGCATGGCGTTTCGAAAAATCATGTATTCACCTCATTGATGATGAATGATTTTTCGGAATGCCGGGCGAATCAAAGGGTTGCGGCATGCGCCGCATGTCAATGTCGGATCTTGGGATCATGCTCGCTGTTTACAGCTACCGCCTAACCTGTTGTCCTTCGGTGGGTGATGGTACTGAAAAGATCCTTATACACCAAGGAGCGTCTTGCAACACGCGTGATCGGCGATCCGCTTCCCCACTTCGGCCCATTTCCGAGCTTGAATTTCGCTCCATGGAATCACCATGCAGCTCATTCAATCCCGAAACTGGTCTCAAAGTGGGAGTGCCGCTCATCCACCCAGAGTTTTGCAAGAGGCTCTATTGAAGAATGATTACCGCTGATGATGGCTTCTACGTTCATTGTCAGTCAGGGGTTGATTGAGCGTCAGGATGGAATTTCGCTTCATCCTGATGTTTTTTTGTGGAGCAGGCAGTTATCAACATACAGGCGGAAATGGTTTGCATGCGCTGATAGAACTCCATTGGAGTGGTATGCGGTGATTGTGGATGCGCCCCCCGCTGCATTGTTGGCAGCACAATGCAGCAACCTGCCAGCAAATGTGAAACAATGCTGGGTTGCCTCGCCGTATTCCGGCCAGCTTGGCCGGGATCAGGTGAGGGTAATACCGGAAGGTTTGTTGCCGTGGTGTGAGGAAGACGCCCGATGGTTATGTGACACCCTGAATGTACTGCTGGAGGAGGAGGGGATGCATTTGTTACATGCCGATGCGGCAGTGTTGCTTGCCTGTTGTGAGCCGATGCATGTTCATCCCCAATCGTTTGCCATGATTGCAGGGAAAACATTGCCGAACCAGCATCCCGAAGGTAAAGATGGCGGACGGTTGATGCGCCTGATATCCGAAATTCAGATGACATTGCATGGCAGGCAAGCTTCCCGACGTTGCGGACAACCGGATATTCACGGATTGTGGTTCTGGGGTGGATGCGCATGGCCTGCCCCTCTGCCTGAAACCATGCCATCGGTTACGACCCGGAATCCTTTTCTGCATGCAATAGCGGTGGGGAAGATGGGTAGTCCCGGGATGGTAATCACCGAGGTTGAACGAATGGGATCGTTGCTAAAACAGAAGGCATCCTTGCCAAAAAAAATTATTTTGGCCGGAGACGGTTATGCGGCACTATTAACGGAACCCCTGTTGCCGACGTTGAGGAAATCCTCATGGATACCGAGAGCAGCGCAAGGGGAAGCAGAATTATTATCCGTACTCCGTGGTGCGATATGATGGCGTGTCCACAAACACGAAGGGGGATGGTATCCTGTCCTATATAATTTGTCACCGCCGAGGGATAGCCCCAAGATCCGACATTGACATGCGGCGTATGCCGCAACCCTTTGATTCGCCTGGCATTCCGAAAAATCACTCATCACCAATGAGGTGAATACATGATTTTTCGAAACGCTATGCAAACCAAATACTTACACCCTGCATCCAATGTCAATGTCGGATCTTGGGGATAGCGAATGCATAGGACGGAACACTACGATGCTATCTGAAGAAAAGACGACCAGGGGGTATACGCTGGCATGGAGAAATGGCCCGTTGACTACAGACGATCCGGCAGCGGCCTGGAATGGCCTGCTTGATGCCAGGGGGTTGACCGAGGCCAATCCGTTTTTTGCACCGCGGCTTGCCGATTTACCCGATGCGTTTGGAATGGCGGATATGGAGAAAGCGGCGGGGCGCGTTGCCGAGGCTATTCTCACAGGCGAAAAGATTCATATCTTCGGCGATTTTGACGCTGATGGCGTCAATGGGACAGCGATCCTGCTGGAAGCCTTACGTGGTACGGGTGCGGAAGTGTCATTCTCCATTCCGCACCGGTTCGAGGATGGGCACGGGATCGATGTAGATGTTGTCCGCGCAGCCGCAGCGGCCGGTATTCGGCTTGGTATTAGCGTTGATACCGGAACGACGTGTTTTGATGCCTGTTCCGAAGCTAAAAAACTCGGTTTCGATCTGATTATCACTGACCACCATCTGCCCGAATCAAAACTTCCCGATGCCTTTGCATTGCTTAATCCGGCACGCCATGACTGCGGCTTTGCCGACCGGAAACTGTGCGGTACGGGTGTTGCTTTTTTTCTGCTGATGGCGGTGTGGAGCCGACTGAAAGAGAGGAGGCGGTCTCCCGAATATGATTTGCGAACATTGCTGGATCGCGTAGCCGTGGCAACGGTGGCCGATGTAATGGATTTGGTCGGCGTAAACCGGATTCTGGTATATTACGGCTTGCAACGGCTCAATACAAATCCCTCTTTGGGCATGACGGCGCTGATACGGGTGGCCAGGGTCAGGAAAGCCGTCACGACGGAAACTGTCGGTTTCTATCTGGCACCGCGTATCAATGCGGCAGGACGTATGCGCCACGGCGAAGAGGCCATGCGGCTGTTATCCACGCATGATGCGGATGAAGCGGCACAGTTGGCCGGGGTACTGGACGAAACCAATCAACAGCGGCGCAGGGTGGAGGCTGATGTGTTCAAGCAGGCCGACGCCAGACTGAATGGTACCGATACCCTGGCCGTGTATGACAAGCGTTGGCACGCGGGTGTGGTGGGACTGGCAGCGGGAAGGCTTGCTCGCAAACATGGCCGACCCGCCGCCGTTGGTTTTGTAACGCCTGACGACAGGATTCGCGTTTCATTGCGTGGCGGACCGGGATTTCATGTGGGGGAACTGCTGAATACATGTAGCGATTGTCTGGAAGGTTTCGGCGGACATGCCGGTGCGGGTGGTGGCACGATCAAGGCAGGGGGGTGGAATGTGTTTGTTACCCGCTTTGGAGTGGCCGTTTTGGAACAACGAAAAAATGCAGGTGCAGCCCATATTCAGATCATTGACGGGGTGCTGGGTTTAGCTGCGATGCATATCGGTTTGGCAGAACGTTTACAGCGTTTCGAGCCTGTCGGGCATGGTAATCCGGCCTGTACATGGCTGGTGCGGGATGTGTGTATTGCCAGCCGCCGTGATTTAAAAGGTAGTGTGGTTCGGATGAAGGTACATGATGGCGTTCACTGGCTGGATGCCATTGTGTTTAATGGGAATGACCTGAGTGATATACTTCAACCCGGCCATATCGTGTCGCTGATCGGTCGGTTACAAAAGGATGACTGGCGGGGAGGGGATGCGATTCAATTTATTGTTGAGGATGTGCTGACTCCAAAATAAACTACCCCGCCGCAAGCAGCGGGGTATTACAGGCATAACGATTCTCATATCGCAGCAAGCTGCGGGGAATTAGACCCAAAGAGATTCTCTTTTACAGAAGACATGCTGCACTAACGCCTGCGGTGGGGCAGTTTATTTATAACAGCTGATAACGTTATAATTGGCGCATGCGCCAATCATCGGGACAAATGCATTAATGATGCTTAATACGCGAAATCATGACCGGAATGCAGCGGGGCTAACCTATGTTTATCCCGTTATTTCGCGTCGGACGGGCGGGGTGTCCATTGGGGTGAATCTTAGCCCGAATAACGCCTGTAACTGGCACTGCGTTTATTGTCAGGTTCCGAACCTTGTGCGTGGATCAGCGCCAGAGATCGATATATCCTTGTTAAACACGGAATTAAGCGAATTTATTCAAGAGATTCTTTGTGGTAGTTTTATGCGAGAACATGTACCGGAGGACTGCCGCGGAATTTGTGATGTGGCGATTTCCGGCAATGGCGAACCAACCGGCTGCGATCAGTTTGATGTGGTGGTTGAAACGATAGTCTCCGTACTGCGTGATGCGGCTTTTCCTGGAGGCATCAACATTGTATTGATTACGAATGGTTCTTATGTCCATCGTCCACCCGTCAGGAAGGGGCTTGAAATGATGGCAAAACATGGGGGCGAGGTATGGTTCAAGGTGGATTCAACTACGGATGAAGGTATTGTACGTATCAACGGCGTGAAATTAAGTCCCATGCGCCTGCGGAAGCAATTGAAGATTACAGCGGCACGCTGTCCGACGTGGATTCAGACCTGCATGTTCAACTGGGATGGCCTCCCTCCGGTTGAAGCGGAAGTAACAGCATACCTGGATTTTCTTGCCGACATCAGGCGCGATGCCGTTTCGGTGAAAGGAGTTCTGCTTTACGGCGTTGCAAGACCCTCCATGCAATCGGAAGCGGCGCACGTATCGCCATTGGATGGAAACTGGATGGGAGGCATGGCCAGACGGATTGAGGCCGTGGGGCTGTCTGTAAAGCTAAGTGTTTGACCCATGATCCGACATTGACATGCGGCACATGGCACAATCTGTTGCGAACCAGGGCCCGGCCTGTCTGCGTGCGGTACGCACAGGCAGGCGTGGGCTTCACGACGATTCATGAATAGTTACGCGTCGTTGAGCAATAAGCATCCGGGGCATATTTTTTTATCATGTACTTCACAAAAATTAAGAACGTTTGAGGGTTCAAAACAGATTGTGGCAACGAACCGTCAGATAGGGTAAAATAAGGCCCGGGAGCCTGTCGGACGTAGCCCGGACTATTTCATCAATGCTGCCGCGCCCTTTCTTGTTCCTTTGCCCGCACCGAATTCCTCGTCGGTCGTCCGTATGTATGGCTACGGTCTCCTTCCCTCGGGAATCCGTTGCGAACAAAGACCTGGCGTAATCATCGCGGTGATTCATAAATAGTCCGGGTCGGGGGAAATCTACTGCGCGGCAGGGAAGCAACACAAAATATCCTGATTTTTCGTTACGTGGTCGCAACTCGGTGCCTCAAAATCATGCTGTTTTGACCTCGCTTCCCCGCCGCCCGCGCGTGTCTGTACGCAGACAGGCTACGGAGTAAAAGACGGGGGCTCCTGAGTGGTGACAAAGACTGTTTGAATAAACGTATACGGGTACGCGGATAGGTGAGTGCCAGGGTGATGGGACGAGGGCATTACCATTCTAGAGGATAAAAGCCAGAGGGATACATGACAATGGATCAATTGACGACTTCCATACCGGTTCAGATTGAAGAGGAAATGCGCCGTTCATATCTCGATTATGCGATGAGTGTCATTATCGGACGGGCGCTTCCCGATGCGCGCGATGGCTTGAAGCCCGTACATCGTCGCATTCTCTTTGCAATGCAGGAACTCGGTTGCACCTATGATAAACCGTACAAAAAATCCGCACGCGTGGTTGGTGATGTGATTGGTAAATACCATCCACACGGCGATTCCGCCGTCTACGATGCACTCGTGCGTATGGCGCAGACATGGAGTATGCGCCACGTCCTGGTGGACGGGCAGGGAAATTTTGGCTCGGTCGATGGTGATTCGCCAGCAGCCATGCGTTACACCGAAGCGCGCATGAGTCGGCTTGCCAGTGAATTACTGGCGGATATTGATAAAGATACTGTCGATTTTACTCCTAATTATGATGATTCCCTCAGGGAACCCAGGGTGTTGCCGGCACGTTTTCCTAATCTGCTGGTCAACGGTTCACAAGGGATTGCGGTAGGTATGGCCACCAATATACCGCCTCATAATCTGGGTGAGACTATCAATGCAACCATTGCCCTGATCGAAATTCCCGGTATTGATGACGAAAAACTTATGGAAATTATGCCGGGGCCGGATTTTCCCACCGGTGGTTTTATTTATGGACGCCAGGGCATGCGTAGTGCTTTTCTGACGGGGCGCGGTTCCGTGACCATGCGTGCACGGGCCATCGTGGAGATTCATCCACGTACCAAACGCGAATCGCTTATTGTTACCGAGCTTCCCTATCAGGTAAACAAGGCTGTGTTGATTGAAAATATTGCAGCACTGGTCCGTGACAAGAAGATTGAAGGTATTTCAGATCTTCGTGACGAGTCCGACCGCGATGGCCTGCGTATCGCGATTGAACTGAAAAGGAATGAAATTCCTGAAGTCATTCTGAATAATTTGTACAAACATACACAATTACAATGTAATTTTGGTTGCAACATGCTGGCGCTGGTGGACGGGCAACCGAAGTTGTGCGGTGTGCGTGAATTCCTGATGCATTTTGTCGATCATCGACGCCAGGTGGTGACCCGGCGTTGTTTGTTTGAATTGGCCAAGGCCGAGGATCGAGCCCATATTCTCGAAGGTTTACTGATTGCTCTAGATCATATTGATGAAGTGATCAAACTCATCCGTGCCAGTCAGACAGCCGATGAGGCACGTGGTGGACTCATGCGGCGCTTTGGTCTGTCGGACAAACAGGCCAAAGCGATTCTGGAAATGCGTCTTCAGCGTTTGACCGGGCTGGAACGTGGCAAAATTAAAGCGGAACATGAAGAAGTCCGGGCTACCATCGCGAATCTGAAAGCGATTCTGGCTGATGAAAAATTATTGATGCAGGTGATTGTTGAAGAATTGCAGGCTGTGCGCGATAAATATACCGATCCGCGCCGTACGGAAATCATGGACGAAACAGCGGAGCTTTCGGTGGAGGATCTGATTACCGAAGAAGATATGGTGGTGACGATTTCCAATGAGGGCTATATCAAGCGAAATCCCGTTTCACTGTATCGTGCCCAACGCCGGGGAGGCAAGGGCAAGACAGCGATGACGACCAAGGAAGAAGATTTCGTTGCGCAGATCATGACCGCTTCCACACATGATTTTTTGCTGTTTTTCTCTGACCGTGGGCGCGTGTTCCGTAAAAAAGTCTATGAAGTGCCGCAGGCCGGACGCGCCGCGCGTGGCAAGGCGCTGGTCAATTTACTGCCGGTAGAGAAGAAAGAAAGAATATCCGCCACGCTGGCTGTTCGTGAATTTGACGAGGGGCATTACATCGTGATGGCAACGAAGAATGGCCTCGTGAAAAAAACCAGCTTGACGGATTACGCCCATATTCGCGCCAATGGTATTATTGCCATCAAGCTCGATCATGATGATGATCTGATCTCCGTACGTATTTCCAATGGCGAGCAGGAAATCATACTGTCTTCCAGCGGCGGCAAGGCGATTCGTTTTGCCGAGACCGATGTGCGCTCCATGGGGCGCGCAACACGCGGCGTGACCGGTATGCGCATGCCCGGGGAGGCTACGGTGATTGCCATGACGCTACTGGTGGAGGGGGCCAGTCTGCTGGCTGTCAGCGAGAACGGTTTCGGCAAGCGAACGTCGGTGAATGCGTATTCGCGTCAGAAGCGTGGCGGTCAGGGTGTGTTTACGCTCAAGACGGGCGGGCGCAATGGCACCATGATTGGCGCACTGCAGGTGTTGGACGAAGATCAGGTTATGATGATGACCGATACCGGGCGGCTGGTGCGCATACGCATGAATGGCGTGTCGGTCATTGGCCGCAACACCCAGGGTGTGAAGCTGATTGACTGTTCCGCTGATGAGAACGTGATTGGCGCCGTACGCGTGGCGGAGCACCAGCAGGATGAAGAGGAGGAAACAGGCGAACCCGAGATCGGGGAATGACTATTATCCCAGGATCCGACATTGACATACGGCGCATGGCGCCACCCTTTGGTTCGTCTGGCATTCCGAGAAATCATTCATCACCCATGAGGTGACTACATGCTTTATCGAGACACTATACGAACCAAATACTTATACCCTGCATTCACATTCAATGCCTGTTCTTGGGATTATACGTGATTGATCGCCGGGAATTCCGAAAATCGTTCGATGACATGCAAGCGCGACTTTCGCGCCGTGGCGCCTATGTCATCGAAGCGGGTAGTCCATGGGGAAGGGCGCGGGAGCTTGATGTCCGGCAGCGCGAATTAAAGGCTGGACTGGGAACATGGCTGGCTGAACGCAATCGTGTGTCCAGATTGATCGGACAGAAGAAATCCAGGGATGAAGATGTATCCGAAGAGTTGACGGAGATGCAGGCCGTCGCTAAACAATGCAAAGCTCTGGAGGCCGAGGTCAGGCAGGCTGAAGAAGCTTTCGCCGCCATATTGCTGGAAATTCCTAACCCTCCGCATGCATCGGCGCCGGACGGAAATAACGAAGGGGATAACATTGAGCTGCGCCTCTGGGGTGATCCGAGGCAGGATGAGGTTCCACCACATTGGGAGATTGGTGTTAAACTTGGAATTCTTGATTTTGAAGCCGGAACTACAATTTCCGGCAGTCGTTTCACCGTGTTACGCGGCATGGGATCGCGTTTGGAACGGGCCTTGATACAATTTATGCTGGACATGCATGTGGATCGGCATGCTTACGAAGAGGTATGGGTGCCGGTAATTGTCAATCGAAGAACCATGACGGGAACAGGACAATTACCAAAATTTTCGGATGACCTGTACAAAATTGAGGGCGAGGACGCGTTTTTGATTCCTACCGGCGAGGTGCCGGTGACCAATCTGTATCAGGACACCATTCTGGATGCCGATACCTTGCCGATTCGCCATTGTGCCTATACCCCATGTTTTCGCCGCGAGGCGGGTTCCGCCGGCAGGGATGTGCGCGGCATGATTCGTCAGCACCAGTTCGATAAGGTGGAACTGGTACAGTTTGTTCAACCGGAGCATGCCCTCACGACGCTGGAAGAACTGACAGGACACGCCGAGACCGTACTACAGGCCCTGGATCTGCCCTATCGGGTTGTAGAGCTGTGTGCCGGGGATCTCGGGTTCTCTGCTCAAAAAACGTATGATCTGGAGGTTTGGCTTCCGAACCAGAACGCATACCGTGAAATTTCATCCTGCTCTTCATTCGGGCAGTTTCAGGGGCGACGGGCAGGCATCCGCTATCGTGATGCGCATGGCAAGCCCCGGCCCGTGGCCACGTTGAATGGTTCAGGCGTTGCCATTGGCCGTTGTCTGGTAGCTATTCTGGAGAATGGCTGGCAGGCGGACGGATCCGTAAGCGTGCCGGAGGCCTTACAAACTTATATGGGTGGAGTATCGGTTATTCCCGGGTAACGGATGATAATGATCCGTATTCACTGCATATCCTGCAACAGGGATTCAAGTGCATGCATGTTCACTCTCACCCACCCGCGGCCTTGCAGCGGAGTGATAATCTCTTCTTTTTTTAATGCGCTGATGGCACGTGAAATGGTTTCCCGGCTGGTGGACAGTTGATCCGCAAGCAATTGATGGGTTTGCAGCTTGGCCTCGACATTTCCATTTACGTTAGGGGATCCGGCGTGAAGGCAGTAATCGTGTATGTAATTATACAAGCGCTGTGGTACATCCATGGTGCTGATTCGTCCGAATACGGCACTGGTACGCCGTAGCCTGCTAACCATTTCGGTCAGTAGTTTTCGGATTAATTGGGGCATTTGCAGCATCAACCGTTCAAAATCAGCGCGATGAATATGTCCTAATTCAGTCTCTTCCATCGTGGTTACAGTTGCGGAACGGGGTGCGGAATCCAGTAACGCCATCTCGCCGAAAAAAGACCCGCTTCCGAGCAGACAAAGTACAGCCTCGCGGCCATCGGCAGCATAGGAAGATACCTTTACCGAGCCTCTGAGGATGATGAACATGAATTTGCCCGTTTCACCTTCCTGCACGATAAGCATTTTCCTGGGGTACTGCCGTGTCGAAACCAGCGTCGCAATCGCATCAATTTCAACATCATTAAATTCGGAAAACAGCGGAACAGCCTTGAGGATTTTACGCATAACGGTCACGCCTTGCAGGCCCGCGCTGAAGCGTAATTCAAGTACAGCCCGCATGGTGTGCAAGGGTCAGAGCTAACCATGTATCCGATCCGGTTCGGCCAGCCATAACCGCATCAACACACCATCACGCATGATCTTCCTCCCTGCGTTATCTGGTACCGGGAGCGGGAGTCGAACCCGCACGAACGCAGTGTTCTCGGAATTTTAAGTCCCGTGTGTCTACCAGTTCCACCATCCCGGCGCAAGTATACATTATTAACAGTGCATCATGCCAAGTCTTTCATATAGAGCAAGTCATGTGAGCGTCTTGCAGTACGGTCGGGCAAGGTCGTTTATTCTGGCGGGTTCGAGTTCCGCTCCGATAAGGTTTTGTTTTGCTTCAGATGGAATTGGACAAATGCCCTGTTTGAATAAGAGACATTCA
>CAZBJB010000030.1:0-19402 GCA_964492105.1 uncultured Zetaproteobacteria bacterium | reverse complement strand
GCCGCAGCCGCCCAAGCCGCAGCCGCCCAAGCCGCAGCCGCCCAAGCCGCAGCCGTCCAAGCCGCAGCCGCTTAAACCGCAGCCGTTGGCAGCACCCGAAGCGACAGCCCAACGGGCTGACCCATCGCTGGAAGCCGAGTTTCTTAAAATGTTGCTTACCCGGGTTACAAGGAACAAGCGCTATCCGCCGCGGGCAGAGGAGTTTGGCATTACCGGGAATGTTATTGTCGAATATGTTCTAAATCGTAGCGGGATTATTTTATCCGTAACTATCGGTAACTCAAGCGGTAATAAGATGCTGGATCAGGCTGCACTGAAAGCTGTGCGCACGGCCCATTTCGATGTTTGGCCAGACAGGGTTTTTACCGGGCAGGCAAACAAGAAGTTTTCAGTGAAAATTGAATACAATATTGATGAATAAGGGTAGGTATATGTTTGCAAGATTCTGGATGACGATATTCGTTTCAATGACTTGGGCTTTAATAGCACACGCTGGCGCAATTGTGGTATACACATCGCTGGAGCCCGCCGAGATAGCAGACTATGTCGCGGCAGCAAAACAGGATATGCCCGATCTTAAATTGAATATCGTACGTTTGTCGACCGGCGATCTGGGAGCCCGGCTATTGGCTGAAAGTAAACACCCCAGAACGGATGTCATCTGGGGATGGGCACTGACCGATATGTTGAATCCGCACATCCTGAGCATGCTGGAAGAATATCGGCCCCGGCACTTCAATGAGATGCCGGATAAGTTCAGGGGAAGTTCCGGGCGGTGGTTCGCTCCCACAGGGTATATGGCCGCATTTTGTGTGAATACACGCCGCCTGAAACAAAAGCATCTGCCGATGCCAACCAGCTGGAAAGACCTTACGAATCCGGCTTTTCACAACGAAGTGGTCATGCCGAATCCGGCATCATCAGGTACTGGCTACCTGCAAGTGGTTTCGATTTTACAGGGATTGGGCGAGAAAAAAGGCTGGCACCTCCTGGAATCACTGAATGCAAACGTAGGGCAGTATTCGAAGTCAGGTTCACGCCCATGCACCATGGTCAGCATGGGGGAATATACCGTTGGGGTCTCGTCCGCGATTGCCGCCGCCGAGGCGATCCGACAAGGCTACCCGGTTAAAATGGTGATCCCCTCCGGAGGCGCGGGATATGAACTGGAAGCCAATGCACTGATGAAATCCTCAAAACATAAAGCTGATGCAAAGCGTTTCCTCAACTGGACGCTCTCGGCCAAGGCCGCCAGCCTGTACTACAAGTATAAGGCGATCGTGTGGACGAAGGCCCGGAAAGGGATCGGCTCCACCAAGCTTGCCCACATCGCCAATCACCTCGACCAGATATTGTTTGATATGAATTTCGTGAGTTCAAGCAAACACCGCAGTGAAATTATCGCGAAATGGCGTCGGCGTATCGAATTCGCCAGGCATACAGGCAACGATCAGTAGTATGTCTGTTCGTCTGGAGGCAATCAGTAAGGCCTACGAACACACCAGCATCTTTGAGGGTCTATCCTTGCGGGTGCATGAAGGGGAATTCCTTTGCTTTCTGGGCCCATCGGGATGCGGCAAGACAACACTTCTACGCATTATTGCAGGCTTTGAAGGAATCAGTGCGGGGAGGGTTCTCTATAATAACCGTGAAATCACTGCACTTTCACCCGGAGCGCGTAATTTTTCAATGGTGTTTCAAGGATATACACTGTTTCCTCACATGTCCGTGTTCAACAACATTTCCTACGGTCTTGAATGCCGAAAGGTTGCAAAAAATGAGATAAGGAGTCGTACGGAAAAAATGTTGGAACTGGTGCATTTGTCCGGATTCGGGGATCGCTACCCAAGCCAGCTTTCCGGAGGACAACAGCAGCGTGTCGCCATTGCGCGCGCCCTTGCGGTCAAACCCGACATGTTGTTGATGGACGAGGCTTTTTCAGCACTGGATGCCAAGATCCGGGTTGAATTGTACAGTGAACTTCGGCGCATGCAAAAGTCGATCGGCGTTACAACCATCATGGTCACGCATGATCAGGAGGAAGCCATGGCGCTGGCAGACAGAATTGTCGTACTCAACAACGGATGCATTGAGCAAATCAGCACACCAGCGGATCTTTATTTTCATCCCGTTAACGTCTTCGTGGCCGATTTTGTGGGTGAAATGAATTATCTCCAGGTAAAAAATGAAGCGGGTTATCAGCTGAGCCTGGCTACCAGCCACTTCACCGTCAGTGCGGAAATAGCGGAAAATACAACGACCCTTGCCATTCGACCCGAAGATATTGAAATATCCGTAGACCATGGCGCTATCGTGAATATTTTTGATGTCGTTGTTCTCGAAGTCGTTTTTTTGGGTGCGTTTACGCGTATTCTGGCCAGCCTTTCGGATGAACAAACGGTGTTGTTGAAGCCCACCAGTAGCCAGCGCCTTGCCATTCATGTCGGAGACAGACTGACAATCCGGATGCCGCCTGAATTTATTCAGGTATTGCCACTTACCCATTGAGATGGAGTCACGCATGCGGATAAATGCACATCATACAGAAACCAACCCAAAGCCTGTCCTGTTGCAGCCAGGGCTCTTGGTCCTTGATATGGATTCGACACTGATTCAATGCGAGTGTATTGACGAAATAGCAGGGTACGTTGGCATTAAGCCTGAAGTCGCGGAGCTCAATGATCGTGCAAGGCGTGGTAACATGGATTTTTCCGAGTCCCTGATCGCCTGCCTCGCTCTGCTTTCCGGCACGGATGTGGCGGCTCTTGCGTACGTCTATGAAAAGTGCCTTGTGCTGACGGAGGGAGCGGAGCCACTGATCCGTGCAATGCACGATTGTGGCTGGAAGGTCGGCCTGGTTTCCGGCGGATTTACATATTTTACCGAGCGTCTGAAGCAACGTCTCGGCCTGGACTTTGCCCATTCAAACCGGTTGGAGGTGAGTGGCGGCAAACTGACCGGGCGCATACTCGGTGACATTGTCGATGCGGCGGCGAAGGTGGATTGGTTGATAGCACGGGCTGCTGAACTTGGCGTTCCTCTGGCTCAAACGGTCGCGGTTGGCGATGGCGCCAATGATTTGCCGATGCTCAAAAAGGCGGGCCTCGGCATTGCATTTCATGCCAAGCCCGCTGTCCGCGCTGAGGTGACGACCGTAATCAACGATGGCGGGCTGGATCAGGTGCTGCGATTGATCGACCAATGGAACTGTCGTCCAGGCCCCTGATCGGCGCGTCAGACCAGCGAGGCAATCTCTACATATTTTGCAGAAAATTAAACACGTCCGGAGGAAACAATGAAAAATACACGCAAGAATATCTCGCACGTCGTCCTGATGGGTCTGGGTTACCTTATGTTGATGATGCCGCATTTGACTGTGGCGGCAGCATCAGCGGAACGTCCAACGGCCACGCCCATCAAACATGTCATTGTGATTATCGGGGAGAACCACAGTTTCGACAACCTGTTTGCCACCTATGTGCCTGTGCGAGGGCAAAAAATTCATAACTTACTGTCGCAGGGCATCATCAAATATGATGGCACCCCCGGTTCCAACTATAAAAAATCAGCGCAAATGCGTGCGACAGTGCATGGTAAATATTCGATTGTCCCTGGCAACAAGACCCCGTACACCTTTCTGCCACGCCCGAATACCGGGATGGCGTTTGGACAACGAAGGCCGGCAAACAGTGCGGATCAAAGGTTTCCCATACTGCTGCCCAACGGCCCTTTCCAGATCACCAAATATGTACCCTATGCCTATGGCAGCAGTGGCAGCCCCGTGCATCGATTTTTTCAGATGTGGCAGCAGTATGATCGTGGCCTGAATGATTTGTTTGTATGGACAGGCGTCACCGTTGGCGTTGGGCCGGACAATGGTTTTCCGGCGCCCACCCCGTCCAATAGCCAGCAGGGCGGTGAAGCCATGGGCTATTACAATATGCTGCAAGGCGATGCCCCGACATTCAGGTATTTAGCGGACCATTTCGCAATCAGCGACAATTATCATCAGGCAGTCATGGGCGGCACAGGTGCAAATTTCCTCGCCATTGCCACGGGCGGCTATGCTGCTTTGTACAATAAGCATGGTAAGCCAGCCGTACCCCCGGCCAATCAGATCGAGAATCCGGATCCCGCGTCCGGAACCAACAATTTTTATAAGAAGGATGGATACCGTGGTGGATCCTATGTGAAGTGTGCGGACACCTCGGAGCCGGGAGTGAAGTCGATTCACGATTATTTGCGATCCCTGGATTATCACGTGTTCAATGGCGGTAATTGCAGCAAAAACACCTATTATCTGGTCAATAATTATACCCTTGGCTATACGCCGTCAGGCGAACCACGCAAGATCGGGAAGGATCAATTTACCCTGCCGCCTCAATATGGGCGCACCTTTGCGGATTTGTTATCTGATAATGGTATTGGCTGGAAGTGGTATACCGGCGGACGCAATGGCGGGATATTTAACCCCACGGAGTATTGCGGCATCTGTGATCCGCTCGTGGCCTTCAAATCCATCATGACTACGGATAAAAAAAAGAATCTTCAGGGCATAAACGCGTTTTTCAGGGCGGTTCGAACCGGCACATTGCCACCAGTCTCATTTATCACGCCCTATGAAAGCGAATCCGGCCATCCCTCCGACAGTACGCTGACCGCTTACGAAAAACTCCTGACCAATATTATTAATCAGGTGATGGCCAATAGAACACTGTGGCCATCGACCGCGATTTTTATTACGACGGATGAAGGTGGTGGCTTTTACGATTCAGGTTACATCCAGCCCATTGATTTCTTCGGCGATGGCACACGTATCCCGTTGTTGGCGATCTCTCCCTATGCCAGACATGGTCATGTGGATCACAACTATGCGGATCACGCTTCGCTGATCAAATTTATTGAACATAACTGGCATTTGAAGACGATCTCAAAATTCAGCAGGGATAATCTTCCGAACCCCGTGGCATCGAAGAGCAAGCCTTATCAACCCGTCAATCGCCCTGCCATTGGTGACCTGATGTCCTTGTTTAATTTCAAATATTATCGAAAGGACTTGCCCGTTGTCCCGAATTTTTAACGGATGAAGTCCGGCATGGTAATAAAAGCGGCGGGTATGGCAGCCACCGTAGCGCTATGTGTTTTTGCTATTTATCCGATCGGAAGTGTTTTGAGACTGGCCTTTTTACAGGAGACCGGGGGCTGGGGATTCGGGAATTTTACGTATTACACCAGTTATCCGGGCTTTCTCAATGCGCTATGGCATACCTTGGACGTGTCCCTGTGGGCGACGTTAATCACCGTTGTGCTGGCCTATGGGTTCTGTTTCGCCCTGTACCAAACGTGCGTGCCATGGAAACAGGTGTGGCGTGGCATCATCATGCTACCGCTGATTGTTCCATCGCTGATGCAGGCGCTGGGTGTTCAATTCATTCTTGGCCGAAATGGTATCATGAATCAGTTCTTTGGAACTGATTTTGATGTGTATGGTTTCTGGGGTATTCTGATTTCAAATGTTGTGTATGCGCTGCCACATGCTTTCCTTGTGTTGCAGGTCGCCCTGGCGGCATCCAGTGCCCAGCAGTATGAAGCGGCCCAACTCTTCGGAGCCAATGGTCGCCGAATGTTCTTCAGCATCACCCTGCCGCATTCGAGATACGGCATACTTTCGGCTGTGTTTCTGGTGTTTGCCATCAATATCAGTGAATTTGGCAACCCTATGGTCATCGGCGGCGATTATAATGTGCTGGCCACGGAGATTTATAATCAGGTGATCGGTCAGGCGAACCTGAACATGGGCGCCGTCATCGGCGTATTTTTACTGGCTCCGGTCATGGCCACGGTACTGATTGAGCAATATCTGGCGCGTCGCCAGTCAATGATCGCCAATGCCGGGAAGATCACCTACGTACCCAAACCAAACCGTTGGCTGGATCGGGCCTTTCTGCTGTATGTGGGGATCATTGCGTCAATTATTTGCTCTATCATTGTGGTGGTCGGCCTCTCCAGTATATCCAGACTATGGCCTTACGATTTAACGCCCACATTGGCGCATTTCAGCTTTGGCGCATCAAGCGTATTCGATGTTCTGGGTAATAGCGTAAAAATGGCACTGCTGACAGCGGTCCTGGGTGGCATTTTGGTGACGATGCTTGCATGGGCTTCAAATGCATTGAAGCCCATAACGACCAAAGTGATCTACACATTGGCTATTCTCCCGGCATCCATTCCCGGCATGATCATTGGTTTTGGCTATGCGTTAAGCTTCTCGGGCACGGATATATTTTCAGACTCCATATTTGGCGTTATTTTATTGATGTCGATCTGTACGGTTTATCATTATCACGCCCAGGCATTTTTAATGCTTGCCAATCGCATGAAACAACTGGATAAAGCACTTGATCAGGCTTCCTCTATTCTCGGGGCAAGTTCATGGAGAACATTCCGGAAGGTGACGCTGCCGTTAATATGGCCCGCGATAGCCACTGTGATGGTGTTCTATTTTATTCAGGGCATGGTGACCTTGTCGGCGTTAATTTTCCTGGTTACTCCGCAGACTTCGCTGGCGGCCGTGTCCGTATTAACGTTAAATGATACGGGTCAACTGGCCCAGGCGGCAGCGTTGTCAACCATGATCATGTTGATCGTTCTGGGCACCTGGGTTATAGCCCAAGCCACCATGAAACTGAACAATCGTCGTCAGGGCCGATTGCGCACGGCTCCCAACCCTGTATTTACGAATAATGCAGGCTAAATATGGATTCTTGAGAAGTTCCTGGTAACAATAGAGCCTCTTACAAAACTCTGGGTGAATGAGCGGCAATCCCACTTTGAGACCATTTTCGGAATTGAATGAGTTGCATGGTGGTTCCATGGATCGAAATTCAAGCTCGGAAATGGGCCGAAGTGGGGAAGCCGATCACCGCTCATGAGTTTTGCAAGAGGCTCTATGGGATAGGTATTCACCAGCGATCTTTCAGCACACGGATGTGGGCAAAAATGCTGACGGGATCATCCTTGATCCCATGTTTGTCGGCATAATGCTTTCTGAAATCTTCTTGAGCCGGGAGTAGAAACGGATTGGTGACCAACTCCTCACCGAGGGTGCCGGGGATAGTCGGGAGCCTTTGCCGATACCTGTCACTATCCCGTTTGAACCTCTCTTGAATAATATCATTCCGTGCCACGCGTTCGATACAGAACTCAAGATTCTCCAGGGTATATTCGTGCGCGCAATAAAAGCGGGTGGAGGGCGGCAACGCGGTAATTTTATTCAGGCTATGCCACATCTGTGCCGGCGTACCCTCGAACAGGTGACCGCAACCCGCGCCGAACAGGGTGTCGCCGCAAAACAGGGCGTCTTCGATGATATAGGCGATGTGCCCGCGCGTATGGCCCGGCACAAACAGCACGGACACATCCAGATGGCCAATTCGAAACCCTTGCCATTCACTGACGGGTTGATCCAGAGCGGGGATACGCATCGCATCACTGGCGGAACCCATGACCGTACACCCGTATTTCGATTTCAGTTCCAGATTGCCGGCAACATGATCCCAGTGATGATGCGTGTTCAGGATATGTGTAAGTTTACGCCCCAATTTCGTGCATGCGGATTCCACCGGCGCGGATTCCGCCGGATCGACGCATGCCAGTACGTCATTCGCTTCAATCAGGTAGATATAATTATCCTGCAAGGCGGGGATTTGGTGGATGGTAAATCCGTGATGGGAATAAGACCACATACTGCAAGCGTAGTTGTATCAGGTATTGATGTCATCGTAAAAAATCCACAAATGAAACTTTTGCTCCCAGCAGGTTAGAGCTATTGCAACTCGTTCCGCAAATCAGGATAGATCCTCAAACTGACTTCGATCAGGCGGGTCAAGGCATCAGGATAAAGCCACCGCCGATAATCACAACCCTGAAACGATTTCCAACCAAATCTTCCTCCATACGTCAGCACTTGCCGTATGCTATATCCACCGCATACCATGCCGCTATGTCCAATCCAGGATCGCATCCGGATCAAACCGAATCCGCAATGACTGTTGAACAGGCTTATCGGTACTGCATGCATCTGGCCCGGAATCACTATGAAAACTTTCCCGTGGCATCCCTGTTCATCCGCCGTGACCTTCGCCCGGCCGTAGCTGCCATCTATGCCTTTGCCAGGACTGCCGATGATATCGCCGACGAGGGGGATGATGTCGCGAGCAAACGTTTGAAACAGCTGGATGCATGGGCGGTGTTGTTGGAACGCTGCGAGCACGAAACCGTCAATCATCCCGTTTTTATGGCATTGGGAGACGCCATCCACACATACAGGCTCCCCGCATCCTGCCTGCATGACCTGCTCACCGCCTTCCGTATGGATGTCAGCATTCATGCATACGCTACCATTGACGAATTGCTGTTTTATTGCCGCCATTCCGCCAATCCGGTTGGGCGGCTGCTGCTCGCCTTGCACGGGATCTCGCATTCCTCTGCCCTGAGCGCCTCGGATGCCGTGTGTACGGCCCTGCAACTGACCAATTTTTGGCAGGATTTCAGCCGTGATATACCCAATGGCCGCTGTTATCTTCCTGAAGAATGGCTTAAACTAGCTGGTCTTGGCAGCACGGATTTACTGGAGCAGGATGTTGCAGTGTATATTCATCAGGCACTTGCACAGGCCATCGAATATACGGATATTCTGTTTACAAAGGGCCGTGCATTGATTCCGTTCCTGCCATTCAGGCTGAGGCTTCAGATCGCGGCGACCCTGCGTGGAGGACGAAAGATTCTGCGAGAGGTGCAACGTTCACATGATCCGCTGCATCGGCGTCCCACCTTGCAAAAACATACATGGCTGTTGCTCGCACCGCTTGTACTGGCCGATGTGCTTTTACCACCTTACCACCGCCGCAGGCCTTGATCCTGACTATCCTCAAATGCCGCCACACCCAGGCTTCCAGCACACAAAATCCGCCTTGCGCCTTGCATGTAACCACCGGGCGAGTCGCTGTGACGCGATTTGTGTGTAAGAGACAGCGCTAGCATCCGTATGACATCCCGTCAATATTGCGAGGATAAGACAAGAGGATCCGGATCCTCCTTCTTCTATGCTTTTTTCCTTCTTCCCGAAAAACAGCGCCGAGCCATGATGGCCCTGTATGCATTCTGCCGTGAGGTAGATGACATTGCCGATGAGATTAGCGAGCAAAGCGTTGCGACGAAGGAACTGCATTTCTGGGGGGAGGAGATTGCCCGAACCTTCGCGGACGAGCCGCAGCATCCTGTCGGCAGGGAACTGAACTGGGCACGGCAGCACTTTCATCTTTCTGAGGAATTATTTTTCGAAATCCTGGATGGCATGCGCATGGACATTGACCATCAACCCATGCTTCAACCGGCCGATCTGACGCTGTATTGCTACCGGGTCGCCGGCGTAGTCGGATTGCTGGCGATAGAAATTTTCGGGCATCCATCGCATCAGGCCTCCGATTTCGCCACGACGCTGGGGGAAGCGTTGCAATTCACCAATATTCTTCGGGATATGAAAGAGGATGCCGGGCGAGGACGCATCTATATCCCGCAACAGGACAGGATTCGCTTCGGTGTGGCCGATCAGGATTTCATGGATGGAAATATGCACGCGGGCATGCAATCCCTCATTGCCCATTATGTGGACAAGACCGGCGTCCTTTATGCCAGGGCGCTTGATCTCCTGCGGGATGAGGATCGTGAATCACTTCGGCCATCCCTGCTTATGGGTGCGATTTATTATGCTCACCTCAAGGGTATCCGGAAAAATCTGCACGATTTGTGGACGCACCCGCCTGAACTTCTGCCCATTCACAAGGTATGGATTGCCTGGCGGATGTGGCGCTATGAAAAAAAAGCAGCCCGAAAAGGGTTGCCCGTTACATTTGATACCTAGATCCTGCAAGTGATCGTGCATGCAGAGTGTAAGACATCGGTTTATATAGCATATTGAGAAAACATGTTGTCAGCTTATTGGTGATTAATGTTTTTTCGATATGCCGGATGAATCAATGGGTTGCGCTATGTGTGTGCGAGCACTTGCAGGATCCAGGTGATATCTAGCCTGTGAATCATGCAGGCTAACCAAGGGAGGCCATCGTTTGCGGGTAAAGCATAGTGGTCGAAAACGTATCGCCATCATTGGTGGCGGACTCTGTGGTCTGACGTGCGCCATCCGTCTCGCGGAATATGATTTTGACATCGACATATTCGAGTCAGCACCACGGCCCGGAGGCCGAACCCGTTCCTTTTTTGATGCGCGCGTCCGCCAATGGGTGGACAATGGCCCGCACCTGCTTTCGGGAGCATACCGTCACACCCGGAGATTACTGCAAGAGGCAGGCGCGGATCAGTATATCCACTGGCAACCCTCCCTCGAATTGCCATTGTGGGATGCACATCGCGCTCATTTCCAGCTTGCGCCAAACCGCTATATTCCCCTTGCCCTTGCCATGCCATGGAGCTGCCTTCGCCTGCCGGGCCATGGTGTGAGCAGTGCAGCCGCTCTGCTACGTTTGGCCATGCTCAACCAAAAATCTGTTGGTCAATCCGGTATTGATGATCGCACCACCGTCCATGACTGGCTCCGGCAAATTGATGTGCCACGTGCGCTCGTCCGTGATTTACTGGAGCCACTTTGCCTCGGCATTATGAATGAGTCCATGCAAACCGCCAATGCCAAAAGTTTTTCGCGTGTGCTGCGTGAAGCGTTTGACCACCATGCCTCAGCCCGTTTGGGATGGTTTACGCGACCTTTAGGCAAGGCCATGGTGGATCCGCTGGTGCGACTGGCAACATCACGCGGCGTCCGTATTCATACAGCTACACACGTCAGGAAACTGAATGTACGGGATAAAGAGGTTCATATTAGCACAGGCGGTGCATACAACATATATGACACCGTTGTCATGGCTCTTCCCGATCGCGCTCGCAATCGTCTGTTGCATGAAGATACGGAAGAACGTGAAACACGCTGCATCACCAGCATCCATCTATGGCTTGCGGATGTGGATGCATTGCCAAAGCCTCTTGTCGGAGGCATCGGAACAACCGGACAATGGTTCTTTGATGTAAGCCAGCAAATGTCGGAGCAAACCCTGTCACCCTATCGCCATATATGCGCCGTGATCAGCGCCGACCCGCGCAATATGTCCCGGCAGCGGCACATCTCCGAAGTATGCCAGGACATACGGGATATCATGGGCAGGCGGGATCCGATTAAACCTGTATATATCCGCATGGTACGGGAAGTCCATGCCACGACCCAGATTCGGGCAAGGGCAGCGGGCACACATAAGCCGGACCACATCATTAATGCCTCGGAAGCGCCATTACCCGGAGAATTGCCGGCAACGATTGAAGCTGCCGTTATCCGCGGCGAACAGGCTGCAAAGCAGTGCCGGTTTCTCCACGAAAGTTGACGTTACTCACTTTTTCCCCGTCTGTTCCGTCGCATAAGCTCAGTTCGAGCAACAAACTCACTAAAACTATTGCATAATCTTATAACTGATTGTTTTTATTGAATTATCAAGAGTGCTTATTTTTTAGGCACATGACAGAGGCATGGCATCCATGGTCAAAAATAAAGGGATAGGATGTATTCATCCACAAAGTTATCCACATGTTCTGTGGATGAAACGGTTAAATGCTTTTATCACCGCAAGTTAGCCATATATGACCTTATTTATGAACGATTCAGGTCGGCATATTCTTCCGGCATGCGTGATCCGGAATGTCGCCATTATTCCATACGTGGAAAAACAGGGCTTGGCCTGGCGCATTCATGCCCGGCTTTTAGTAAGCCCCACCCACCGTGCGCGAGCATGGTGATATCCCCGATGTGCACCGATTTATTCAGAATTTGGCCGAGCATTGTTTCACCCTTTCGCGGCATAAACGGCAGGAGTTGAATCGTCACCAGGCGAAGGGTCTCGACCAGATGATACAACACGGTATCCAGGCGCGTGTTATCATCTGCCTTGGCCAGTACCCAGGGTTCATTTTCCTCGACATAGCGATTGCCATGCCGCACGACGGCATTGATATGCTCCAGCGCTTCATGAAAGGCCTCCCGATCCAGTGCCTTCTGAACACCGCGCCGCATGGCCTCCACATCCGCCATCAAAGCGCGGTCGCGGGCTTCTTCACTGCCGACATCCCCAAGCACCCCCTTCCTGTATTTATGTAACATCGAAAGGCTGCGGTTCAGCAGGTTACCGATATCGTTAGCCAGTTCCGTATTATAACGCTGCTTCAAAGCCGCGAATGAAAAATCACCATCATGGCCGAACGGTACTTCGCGTAATAGAAAATAACGAATAACATCCGCATCATATTGTTTAAGCAGTTCATCAGGCTGTAATGCATTTCCCTTGGATTTACTCATCTTTTCACCTTCTACAGTCCACCACCCATGTGCGAATACGCGCCGGGGCAACGGTAATCCGGCGGCCATCAGCATGCATGGCCAGTAAACGGCATGGAAACGCAGAATATCCTTACCGATCAAATGTATGTCAGCTGGCCAGTACGGCATCTTTTTATCCGGAAACCCGGCGGCGGTCAGATAATTGGTAAGCGCATCGATCCACACATAGACCACGTGCCCGGCATCACCGGGAACCGGAATTCCCCAGGAAAAAGTGGTGCGGGAGATGGATAAATCGCGTAGACCACCTTCAATGAAACGCAACACCTCATTACGCCGTGAAACCGGCCCGATAAAATCGGGATGTTCATGAATATATGCCAGCAGCCGTTTCTGATAATCACCCAGACGAAGGAAATACGATTCCTCCCTGACCCGATCCACGCTCCGTCCGCAATCAGGGCATATTTTTTTCCCCCGTGCATCGACATCCTTAAGTTGCGTGCCCGTCCAGTAGGTCTCGCAGGGAATACAATACCAGTCTTCGTAAAACCCTTTATAGATAGCTCCCGCCGCAGTCAGCCTGCGCCACATTTCAGCGACTGCGTTTTTGTGCCTCTCCTCCGTAGTCCGAATAAAATCATCATTTGAAATGGAAAATCGCGACCATAGATTCCTGTAGCGTTTAACCACGGTATCGGCCAGATCAATCGGTGCGATACCACGTTTTTCCGCTGCTTGTTCCACCTTCTGTCCGTGTTCGTCAACCCCGGTAAGGAACAACACATCGCGTCCCGACATGCGTTGAAACCGCGCCAGAACGTCAGCGGCAATCGTGGTATACAGATGCCCCAGATGCGGCTCATCATTCACATAATAGATGGGCGTGGTGACGTAATAATTTTTCATTTCCCCGATATCCCCGTTATTGATTTAGCCTGCATGATTCATAAACCAGCGTGATGATTGCGCCTGCCGCACGCAGACAGGCAGGGACAAGGGAACAGGCAAAGGCATGGCGACATTTATCCCGGGATCCGACATTGGCATGCGGCGCATGCCGCATGTCAATGTCGGATCTTGGGTTTATGAATGGCTCAGGTTGTCCGTAAGGCTATACGCAAAGACAGCATATGCGCCAGCAGTGTCGTGGCGGGATTCAGCGTCCGGCGCCGCACTTCAGTCGGCCATACGGCCAGATCGCGTACCGTATCCATCAGTGCATCAAAGGCATGAAAATCACGATTTTCCCGCATGGCGGATTCCAGACGATCCAACACGATATCAGCGACCAATACATGCGGAATCTTGCGGACATACCGACCGATCCAGTCCTGCAAGCGACCAATATCCGTCCGCGCAATATCCACGGTCAGGCGATCCCAGTCCAGTAAGGCATCGGCAATATCCTTATCCACCAGTGAGGCAACCTTACCGGGTTGTCCACGCGCCAACCGTGTAGCGAAGTCCAGCATTTTACCCTCCATGCCCATAACACGCAATACCTGCCGACACTCATCGTCGTGCAACGGCGTCATTGCCTGTAACAAACAACGTGAGCGAACCGTCACCGGTACGGACATCATATCTTCACATACCAGAATCAACAGCCTGCCAGGCACGGGTTCCTCCAGCCCTTTCAACAACGCGTTCGCTGCCTGCAAATTCATTTTTTCAGCCTCATGCATCAGCACCACCCGTCTGTCGCTTTGTGTGCCGCTCAAAGACAAAAATGACAGCAAATCACGTGCCTGATCCACGTTCACATCCCGTTTCAGGTGTGTTTTCTCCTTATTCCATTCCCGTTCCACCGGCAGAAAATCCGGATGACTGCCCGCGGCCATCATATGGCACGCATGACACGTACCACATGCTTCATGGGCGGGGGATAGAGGCTGATTTCTTTCGCACAAATAGGCCCGCGCCATTTCAAAACCCAGCATGGCCTTGCCAATGCCCGCAGGGCCATGCAACAACCATGCATGGTGCAACGCTCCCCTGCTTAAGCCGTTGAGAAATCGTGCGTAGATATCCCCATGCCCTGTCATGTGATCATGCCGACTGGCCCGGACGATTCATGACAGTATTTCGCGTACACGTTTTTGCACCTCCTCCACGTTTCCCGATGCATCAACGCGATGCACCCGATCCGGTTCCGCCTCAAAAACAGATAGAAAGCCATTCCGTACGGCTTCGTGAAAGGCTTGGCGTTCATCATCCATGCGCGTGGAAGCCTCGCCGGCGGCTGCACGTCCATGCATGCGGCTCAATGCCTCGGACACGGGCAGATCAAACCACAATGTTACATCAGGCCGGAAACCGAGTTCGGCAATCTCCAGCATCGTATCCAGCACACCCGCATTCAAGTTCCGTCCCGCCAACTGGTAGGCGCGCGTGGAATCCGTATAACGATCACAAAGCACCACCGCGCCCGACTCAAGCGCAGGCCGGATCACCTCCCGCACGTGTTGAGCGCGATCAGCAAGAAACAACATCAGCTCCGCTTCCGGCACGGGGAGATACTCGCCACTCAGCAACAAACGGCGTATTCCCGCGCCCAACCCGCTGGCGCCCGGCTCGAAGGTTTCCACGACCACGTGGTTCTGTTCACGCAGCCATGCCACTGTCAGTTCCCGTTGCGTGGTCTTGCCGCACCCATCCACACCCTCAAACGTAATAAAGCGTCCGATCAATTTACACGCCCCTTTAACCTGAACTATTCATAAATGCTGCCATAGCCTTGCTTGTTCCTTTGTCCCTGCCTGTGCGATGCACGCAGACAGCCGCACCGAATTCTTCGTCGATCGTCCGTATGCATGGCTCTACGGCCTCCCTCCTCTGAATCCGTTGCGGACAAAGGCCCAGCCTGTCTGCGTGCGGCACGCACAGGCAGGCGCAATCATCACGGCGATTTATGAATAGTTCAGGTTAACAAACTCCTGAAACGTACCACCACCTGCTCGGGAAGTCGCACGGCGATCATCACGGGATCAAAATATTTCATTGACTGCGCTCAAACTTCAGCCATCGTCGGACATTCTTCTCGTGTTCCGCTAATGTGCTGGCAAAGGCATGGCCGCCGTGTCCATCCGCGACGAAATAAAGATAATCCACATCGGCGGGACGAGCGGCAGCCAGAAGGCTGGCCTTGCCGGGATTACAAATCGGCGTAGCTGGTAGCCCTTTGTGTATATAGGTATTCCATGGCGTATCGTGTTTCATGTCGGACTTGTGAAGATGGGCGGAGGATATTCCGTCTTCCTTCCACAGGCCATAAATAACGGTCGAATCCATTTGAAGCACCATATGCTTCTCAAGCCGATTACGAATCACGGCCGCAACCCACGGACGTTCCTTGTCCACGGCCGTTTCTTTTTCCACAATTGAGGCGGCAATGCGGAGACTCTCGGCATCCGCCCGGTCTGAAGATATCTTTTTAATGAAGGCGTCCTGAGCCTGAATCATCCGGGAAAGCATCGTCTCGGGCCGAACGGGTTTTCGGTAAGTATAGGTCTCGGGCAGCAAACGGCCTTCCGCCTTGGCGTCGCCAAGAAGCTTGCGCAGGGCGCTGTCCCAGAGATTCCTTCCCGTCCCCGTTTTCCTTGCCAGTAACGCGAGTACCGCATCCGTATGCAGGCCTTCCGGGATGGTCACCCGGTAAAAGGTTGCGTCTCCGTTATGCATGCGTTCCAGCACCTGCCACGCATTCGCGGCAGATTCAAAACGGTAATAGCCGCTTTGGAGACGGGCGGACATTCCGCTCATTTCTGACAATATGCGAAAAACCAGGGCCGAACGAATCACGCCGGCATGCTGCAATCGTTCTCCGACTTCCCGGCCGGAGATGCCCGCGGGGATATGTACGTCCACAATACCTTTCGGCCGTATGGGCAGCCACACCTCTCCCGCCGAAAAGGCCATGAACACCACCGCCAGCAGGAAGCATAATGATTTCAACCGCATGGAAGCTCCTCCGGTATGCCCGACTGACCCGCGAGTACCGAAACAAGCTGTTCAAAGAGGGCGGCATGCGTGTGCAACGGACGACCGTTCATGGAGGTCACAGGCCGGATAAACCAGCCACTGTTCACCAGTGCCATCGCTTCACACCTGTCGGCAAGGCTTCGCGGACACACGCGGGCGCGCACAACCCCGGCATCAATCAAGGCATGACGCACGACCCCCGGTACGACAACATCCGCATCGGGCGTCAGCCATACGCCATCCACCCACAATAGAATGTTGGAAGTCGGGGCTGAATACAGCATATCCGTATCAGTAATCAGCGCTTCCCTGTCTTCGGCAAGCAATCCCCTGCTCCTGAGGTCATGCAAGCCACGAATAGTCTGCGCGTAGTCCGCCGTCAATTTGGCGGGCCGGGGATATAATGGCAGCGGCCATATCACCGTGCATACGTGCACTGCCGCTGTCCTTGCTTCGTATGCCCTGCCTTGAATATAGATACCGACGCTTCGCTCATCGTTTGCCAACAATCCTCGCGATGCGCCTCCTCCCGTCACCGTGATACGTTGCAGCACATCGTCACCCTGTTTCGCCGCCTGAGCCAGACATCGTTGCTTGAGCCCGTCCGGCATATCAAGGCCAAACAGCCCCAACCCCAAGCGCAGGCGCGTTGCGTGCCCCTGCCAATCAAAGATTGCTCCGTCAATCACACGAAAGGTCTCGAAACAGGCTTCCGCGTACAGCAGTCCCCGGTCTTCTGTATCCGTCACCATGTACCCTGCATCGCTTCCTCCTTTTATGATCGACGCTGTTGTGATATAAGTCCACATGTCGAATTTATACCTTGATGCCATCGAACACGCACGGGTCTATGACATTGCCCGCGAAACGCCGCTGGAACTGGCGCCTAAATTATCGACCCGGTTGCACAACGAAGTGTTGTTCAAGCGGGAGGATTTGCAACCGGTTTTCTCATTCAAGTTGCGGGGCGCCTACAATAAAATCGCACACATGAGCGGGGAAGAATGCGCCAGGGGCGTCATCTGCGCCTCGGCCGGTAATCACGCACAGGGTGTCGCCATGAGTGCGAAACGGCGCGGTTGCACAGCGACCATCGTCATGCCGAACACAACGCCGGACATCAAGGTCAAAGCCGTTGTATCCATGGGCGCAACCGTGGTGCTACATGGTAATTCCTATTCCGATGCCTGTGAACATGCTTACCTCCTGATGGATAAGACCGGCCTGCATTTCGTCCACCCCTACGATGATCCGCTGGTGATTGCCGGTCAGGGCACCATTGCCAAGGAAATACTGCATCAGTCCCCAAAGGAGATGGATGCGGTATTTGTTCCCATCGGCGGCGGCGGCCTGATTTCCGGTATGGCCGTGTATTTGAAGGAATATTCACCGGGCACCCGTGTCATTGGCGTGGAACCAATGGATTCGGCTGCCATGTATCAATCCATTCAAGCCAATAAACGGGTAAAACTGGATCATGTCGGTATATTTGCCGATGGCGTCGCCGTCAAACAGGTGGGTAAGCACACATTTGATCTCACCAGGCGTTTCGTGGATGAAATTATTTTGGTGGACACGGACGAAATATGCGCCGCCATCAAGGATATCTTTGACGACAATCGAACCCTCGTCGAACCGGCCGGAGCGCTGGGTGTGGCCGGTATGAAGAAATATGTGGTGCGAGAAGGTACGCATGGCCAGGTACTGGCCTGCATTAACAGTGGCGCCAACATGAATTTTGATCGGATGCGGCATGTAGCGGAACGTACGGAGATGGGGGAAAAACACGAGGCCCTGTTTGCCGTCACCATTCCGGAACAACCGGGTTCATTCCTTCAGTTCTGTAAAATTCTTGAAGGCCGGGTCATCACCGAATTCAATTATCGCCTGGCCGGTCGCACAGAGGCTCATATCTTTGTTGGTATTGGCATCAGTGGGGGAAAGGATGCGGAGGCCATTCAATCCACATTGGAAAACAGTCATTATTCCGTAATCAATCTGATGGACAATGAGCTGGCGAAACTGCACATCCGGCATCTGGTTGGCGGGCGTAGCGAAGAGGTCCGTGACGAAGTCGTCTACCGTTTCGATTTTCCCGAACGCCCTGGCGCCCTGCTTAAATTCCTGACCGAATCCGCCGGACGCTGGAATATTTCATTATTTCACTACCGCAATCACGGCGCGGCGTTCGGGCGCGTGCTGGTCGGGCTTGAGGTTCCTGTGCCGGAACGAGGCGAATTAAACACGTTTCTTGATGATCTTGGCTATACCTATGTGAACGAATCCGCCAACCCCGCCTATCGTCGATTCTTATAGCGTTCGGCAATCGCCTCTTTTCTCGCCTCATTTCTTTGCTGTTGCTTTTTCAATTTCAATTTCAAACGTTCCTTGAAGCTCATCCCCCTCATGCTGTCGGTATTTCCACCGGAATGCCCATGTTCTGCAATGTAATTTCTCATATCGGCAGACTCGAATCTGCCGAAAATCGCATGTATATAGGACTTCAGCTTGGCGGTGCCTCGTTTTCCGGCATCCTTCGATAATTTCTCTTTCTCCTTGATCTCTTTGGTCCCGCGCACGTTCCTGCGGTATAGAGGAACAGGTTTCGCTACCTCCTTTGGTGGGTGAAGCCGACGTTCTTCAATTGCCTTTATTTTGGCTTTTAATTTCGCGGCACGGTCGGCTTCCTGATTTCCGCTTGAGACACTGCCTCGTACCGGTTCCACCATGGGCGCTTTCAAGCCGCCACTATTTTCAGCCGCGACGGATGAACCGCCTGCCAGTATATTCAGGCCCAGCGCATTTAGAGCCAGCGTAAACATTACGAAAACTTTTTTCATCTTATCTCCTTTCGGCAATTGTAGTCCCTCATTCTCCATGGAACTTACAAAGTCATCATGTAGTCACCTCATGGGTGGTGAATGATTCCTCGGAATGCCAGACGGATCAAAGGGTTGCGGCAGTATTTGTGTAAATATTCGGCTAGGCCATTCATCAGATAGACACGATCTTCGGAGTTATTAA
>CAZBJB010000029.1:0-19758 GCA_964492105.1 uncultured Zetaproteobacteria bacterium | reverse complement strand
AATCCATCGCGCCAAAACCCTTCACCGGCAAGGGAAACAAGGAGCATAAGAAGTATCCCTATCTATTGGGAATTATGGATATTACCGAGCCTAATCAAGCATGGTGCACCGACATTACCTACATCCGCATGCCTGGCGGTTTTGTCTATCTGACCGCTGTGATGGATTGGTATAGCCGCTTCGTATTATCGTGGGAAATATCGATCACCATGGATGGGAGAGGTCGTTGGATGGATAATGTGTTCATTGAACGGCTTTGGCGGTCAGTAAAATACGAGAAGATTTATACCAAAGAGTATGGCTCGGTGCGTGAGCTGATCGACGCACTGCGGTACTATTTTGAGTTCTATAATTTTGAACGACGGCATCAGTCGCTGGATGATCAGACACCTGCAGAGGTGTATTACGGTGAGCAACAACTGGCCAAGGTGGCTTAGTGTTTAACGCTCACCAAAGACCTGTTCAGGAAACCTGTCGGCCCCCGGCTCCGCGCATCTTCCCCTACTGTGTAAGGGTGATGCGAAGATACAAGGATCAACAGGTTTCAGGACAAAATTGCGATAAAAAACAACAGGATGAACACATCTTAAATCACCCGGAAAGCTGTCCTTGCAATGGGGTCCACTTCAGGAGGCAAAGAGGTGGATGTTGTGATGTGCGAACGCGGTGTTCCTGTTTGGCTGATTGAATGCAAGCATGCGGACAATCGCCCTGCAGCATCCCCGATTCGGTGTGCAGGGTATTTCCAAAATGCCAGAGATCAACGGGTACGTGAACTTCGCCGTGAGAAATATCGCAAGTCGGTCATGATCGCCAGTGGAGCGAACTGGCTGGCCGAACTGGTAGTATGAATCCGATACAAGTGGAGTCATGGATGGTGGTTGTGGTAACTTTTGTGGTAGCGCTGTTGCTAACGGTATGGCTTGCTTCCGGCAGCACACCATTCTCGATCCTTGATGCGCCCAATGAACGTTCCCTGCACCAACATTCAACGGCCCAAACCGGTGGCCTGGCGATTGTTTGCGCGATAACGTTGGGCTGGAGCATGTTGGTATGGTTGCACACCTTCCCCGAGGTTATAATATGGATTGCATGCGCTGCGCTGTTGGTCGTCGCTATTTCTTTCATGGACGATGTTTATGCATTATCTCCCATGGCGCGTGTCCTGATTCACGCTGTAGCTGCATGCTTCCTGATTGCAGATGGTTTGAGCATTTTTGAGGATTACTTGGGCATCGCTGTTACGTGGCTGGCGATTGTCTGGATGTTAAATCTGTACAATTTCATGGATGGCATGGACGGCTTTGCCGCTGGTATGACTGTGACCGGGTTTACCTGTCTTGGTGCTGCAGGGTGGATGACGGGCAACGAAACCTATGCGTGGTATTGTTGGGTGGTTGCCGCATCTGCTTTGGGGTTTCTGCCGCTGAATTTCCCGCCTGCGCGTATCTTTATGGGCGATGCGGGTTCGGCTACGCTGGGTCTTCTGGCTGCCGGCTTTTCACTATGGGGCATCCACGACAAACTGTTCCCCCTATGGTTTCCCCTTCTCATCTTCTCTCCTTTTGTTGTAGATGCCACCGTAACATTGGTTCGCCGCTGTCTGCACGGCGATAAAATCTGGCAAGCTCATCGCGTGCATTATTATCAGCGCCTGGTGCAGGCTGGATGGGGGCATAAAAAGACCGTGCTGATGGAATATGCGCTAATGTCGACCGCAGCTTTAAGCGCAATCATGATGTTGCTATATCCTGGCTTGCGGCTTGCGGGCTTGATTGTCTGGCTCATCGTTTACATACTGCTTGCATACGCTGCGGATGGTTATTGCGCCAGACAAAAAGTGGAGGATGGGCAAGAAGAAGGTGGCCGGCATTAAAGATGGGAGATAAATCCGCATGGCTTTCCGAACAGACTAGCCTGAACTATTCATAAATCGCCATGATGATTGCGTCGGGCTTTTGTTCGCAACAGATTCCAAGGAGAGAGACCGTAGCCATGCATACGGACGACTGACGAGGGATTCGGTGCGGGCAAAAGAACAGGCAAGGGCACGGTAGAATTTATGAATAGTCCGGGCTAGGGGATACAATGGAAGCAGTAAAAAAATCTTTTGAAAATGAGGCACAGGCATTTGATGAAATTATTCTTCGTCTGATTCCGCAGAGCCTCTTGCAACACTCGTGAATGGCGATCTGCTCCCTCACTCTGGCCCATTTTCGAGCTGGAATTCCGCCCCATGGAACCACCATGAAGCTCATTCCATCTCGAAAATGGACTCAACGTGGGATTGCCGCTCATCCACCCGGAGTTTTGCAAGAGGCTCCACATGATGAAGAAATGATAGATGTATGGTTCCCGCCTTCCTTCAGACCCAATATCGCGGTTTCGCCCTTGTCTTCAGCTAGTGTTTTCACCACCATCTTGCGATGACGATAGAATGCACACACAGGAGACTTGCACCCCATGCGTTCACGCCCGCGACGGACGTATACAGGGGTACAAGCAGGAACGCGGCAGTTTTGCATGATATAGCTAGCACGGATGCACGAGTCTGCGTGCTCGGTGCGGGCTCCTGGGGTACGGCATTGGCTATGGTACTCGCGCGTCAGGGGCGTCCTGTGCGATTGCTTGCCCGTGATCCGGCACAAGCGGCACGTATGCAGCAGTCGCACGAAAATGACGTTTACCTTCCCGGCGTTTTATTCCCGGATAGCCTTGAGGTTACCTCTGAACTGCACGTTGCGCTTGAGCACGCACGGATAGCCGTTCTTGCTACGCCCAGTGCCGCGGCTGAGTCTGTCCTGCCGCAGGTAGCCCGCTTATCCACCATGCCCGTCATTGCAGCTTTCAAGGGATTAAATCCCGAGACACTTGAACGCACTGACGAGTTGCTCATCCGTCATCTTGGACGCAAAAGGAGTGTTGTGCTTTCCGGCCCGTCTTTTGCCGTGGAGGTCGCGCATGGACAACCAACCGCCATGACCATGGCCGCGCCGGATATTCAGCAAGCTGAGGTTGCGGCATCATTTTTTGCGGGTACCAATTTCCGCATCTATACCAGTAATGATATGGTCGGCGTTTCCCTTGGCGGAGCACTGAAGAACGTGGTTGCCATTGCCGCAGGCATGGCAAATGGCATGCGACTTGGGCACAACTCCATCGCTGCCGCGATTACCCGGGGACTGGCGGAGATGGCGCGCATTGCCTGTGCATGTGGCAGCCGCAGAGAAACCCTGATGGGCCTGTCCGGCCTGGGTGATCTGGTGCTGACCTGCACGGGCGAGATGTCCCGCAACCGCCGATTTGGCACTGCGTTGGCTCAGGGCATGGATGTCGCCGGAGCCCAGACACATATTGGCCGGATCATCGAGGGGGTGGGTACAGCTCGAGCCGTGCATGCACTGGCTTTCCGGCTTAATGTGGAAGCACCGTTGATGGAATCGGTGTATCGGGTTTTATGTGGGGAACTCATGCTGCCGGATGCGGTTCGCACATTGCTGGAGCGTCCCGTGCGCAGTGAATTTTAATGTTCCGCCCGGATGATGACGACTTGTTCAGGCGCGCCATGCACGATGTGCGAACACTTCGATCCGAACCTCGTCGTCATGCCGGCAAGCCACCCCCACGGATTTACACGTCCGTGCATGCAAAATATGATTTGTCCGTGGACGTGGAAGGTAAGCGACCGGAGCAATCGGAAGGACCGTGGGTGCTGAAGGCGGATGGCATTTCACGGGGCCGCTTGCGTCAACTGGCGAATGGTCAGCCACCTGTGGATATCGAAATCGATTTGCATGGCATGACGTGTGAGAAAGCTTTTGTCCTGCTCGACCACTGTATGCGACAAGCGCTCACGAGACGTCACCGGGTACTGTGCCTGGTGCATGGGCGAGGTCTTCATTCGCGGGATGGCCGCCCGATATTGAAGGAAGCGATCTATCTATGGCTGGCACAAGGCCCCTTTGCCGGTCATGTATTGGCGGCGATGCCCAAACCCGAGACACGTGGTGGTTCATGCCTGGTGCTGTTGAGGAGAAAGCGGTAAACGTCAATTTCGTGCGCTTTCGTCAGCGTCCTGATACATTTCGCGAAAGCGGTACCCTTCGAGCCCCTTGCAACACTCTGGGTGGATGAGTGGCACTCCCGCTTTGAGACCATTTTCGGGATTGAATGAGCTGCATGGTGGTTCCATGGAGCGAAATTCAAGCTCGGAAATGGGCCGAAGTGGGAGTGCCGATCACCGCTCATGAGTTTTGCAAGGGGCTCCTTCATCATGGAAAACACGGAGGGGCCAGGGATCAGCATATCCTGAGCAGTTACAATATTTTTTTCGGAGGGTCTAGTGGGATTGATGGAAAGAAAGAAAGGACTGATCCTGGGCATTGCCAACGACAAATCCATTGCATGGGGCGTGGCCCAGGCCTGTCGGCGCGAAGGCGCGGAGCTGGGGTTTAATTACCTGGGAGAAATGCTGGAGAAGCGTGTGCGACCACTGGCTGAATCAGTAAATGCGACCATGATTGAACCGCTGGATGTCAGCGATGATACGCAACTGGATGATTTTTTTTCCAAAGTTGAAGAGAAATGGGGCAAGCTGGATTTTCTGGTACACTCCATTGCCTTTGTCAACAAGGAAGCGTTGCGTGCCCGTTTCTCGACGACCTCGCGTGAAGATTTCCACCTGGCACTGGATGTTTCAGCATATTCATTCATCGCCTGTGCACAACGCGCAGCACGGTTGATGAACGGAGGGGGAAGCATGGTAACGATGACCTACCTGGGTGCGGTGCGTGCGGTGCCGGGCTATAATGTCATGGGTGTGGCCAAGGCGGCGTTGGAAGCCTCAACCCGTTACCTGGCCCAGGATTTAGGAACGGACGGCATCCGCGTGAATGCGGTTTCGGCTGGACCGATCCGTACGCTGGCGGCTTCCGCGGTCGGAGATTTCAGAAGATTGATGGAAAAAAGTGCCCGTGGTTCGATGCTGAAACGTAATGTCGACCAGGATGAAGTAGGCAACGCGGTGATGTACCTGCTGTCCGACCTTGCGTCTGGCGTGTCCGGCGAAGTGCATTATGTGGATAGCGGTTTCCATGTCGGAGCAGGCGACCCCGGTCTCGAATAATGGGATCATCCTGAATGTCCGGGTCATTATTCGGACAAATTTTTCGTGTCAGCACGGCGGGTGAGTCACATGGTGTGGCGTTGCTCGCCATTGTCGATGGCTGTCCGGCGGGTCTGGCACTCTCCGAGTGTGATATTCAGCCTGATTTGGATCGCCGCAGGCCGGGACAATCCAGATATACGAGCCAGCGGCGCGAGGCCGATGTAGTGGAGATTCTTTCAGGTGTGTTCGCGGGCAAGACCACCGGCTGCCCGATTGGCCTGTTGATTCGAAATACCGATCATCGCAGCAAGGATTACAGCGCGATCAAGGATAAATTTCGACCGGGACACGCCGATATGACGTATTTTGAGAAATATGGCGTTCGTGATTATCGTGGCGGTGGACGGTCCAGCGCGCGGGAAACCGCCATGCGGGTTGCAGCGGGTGCCATTGCCCGAAAATTATTGGCTGAACCCGGTATTTCCATTCTCGGATGGGTGGATCAAATCGGCCCGATCCGGGCGGATCCGATGCGGTTTAATGTGAATGCCATTCCGAACAATCCGTTCTTCTGTCCGGATGCCGACGCGGCAGGGAAGATGGCGGATTATCTTGATGATCTTCGTAAACAGGGCGATTCGATTGGCGCCGGCGTGGTGGTTGAAGCACACGGTATGCCGCCGGGACTGGGTGAGCCCGTGTTCGACAAGCTGGATGCCGATATTGCCAGGGCAATGATGAGTATCCAGGCGGTTAAAGGATTGGAGATCGGTGATGGTTTTGCCTGTATCGCGGCCCACGGTTCCGGGTTCGGCGATGCCATACGCACAGGAGGCTTTGTGACCAACCATGCGGGTGGCATTCTGGGCGGCATCTCCAACGGCGATACGATTCGCGTACGTCTGGCGCTCAAGCCCACATCCTCCATCCCGAAACCCCGCCCGACCGTAGATGAGCACGGTAATGAAACGGAAATCATGACCAAAGGTCGGCATGATCCGTGCGTAGGCATTCGCGCCGTACCCATTGCCGAGGCCATGCTGGCATTGGTGCTGGCCGATCATTTGCTGCGGCAGCGCGCCAGTCGACTATAGGAGAGATGGGGCAGATGGCGCTATCGGTTCCAATATAACGGATAACATAGCCGGAACAAGCCTGTTTCAACTAAAGTGCGCCGTTATTCTGGTCGCGGCCCTGATGCTGCTGCCCTTGCACGTGCAATATATCGGCGAGGAGCCTTTTTTCGCCATTAGCACCTACGAAATGTTGTTTTCCGGGGACTGGACTCATGCCACGCTGTATGGCTGGAACATTGGTCGTTTACCCGTGTTCCAGTGGGCGGCGGCCATGTTTGCGGAGGGGGTTGGCGCTCAGCACATGGATGTGGCTATCCGGCTTGTTTCCGTGACGGCGACATGGATCACGGCCTTCGTGGCAGGCAGCTTTGCACAACGTTTGTTTAACTCCAAAGCAATAGCATGGCTGGCTGCGCTGATTTTCCTCACGCTGGGCGAAACGATGTTCTGGTACGGCTGGCTGGGATATTCGGATGCCTTGTTTTCCTGCTTTGTCTTTTGCTCCATTGCCCTTCTTTGGCATGCACTGGAAAAAGAGAATCCTGTATGTTATGTATTTGCGTGGATTGTCCTTGGCATAGCCGTGATGGTTAAGGCGCTAACGGCCTATGTTTTTTTTGGTGTAGCTGTTTTGGTGTTGGCAGCGGGGCTTCACCGCTGGCGCTTTATGATGCGACCGCCCATGCTTCTGGGGGCATTGTTCGGGGTGTCCGTTCCATGGGCGGTTGCCTGGTTATTTGGGGACTTTTCCGGTTTCTTCAACGTGATGGTCGTGGATGTCACCAAGCATCATGGCGGTAGCTGGATGGCGACCCTCAGGCATGTTCTTTATTTTCCCTTCGTCAGTTTCGCCCGTGTCTTGCCACTCAGCCTGCTGATCGCCCTGCTGGCGTGGAAGAACAAGGGTCTTCCGTTAGATAAAAACGTCCGCCTTTTATTATGGATTGTCGGCCTTAATTACCTGCCGTACTGGCTGAGCGCCACGGCCTCGCCGCGTTATATTATACCGCTTTATCCACCGATTGCCGTGTTGTTCGCATTCTGGCTGGCGCATGCGGACAGTGACGTCAAACGATGGGCCAGGTATCTGCTTATGATGGTTATCATCGTGAAGATCCCGTTCAGTCTCTGGGCTTTACCCTATGCCAAGGGCGGATGGCGCGCGGATCACAACATGCCTGCTATCGCCGCGAGTATTATCAGCCATGCAGGGAACAAACCCATACTGAGTGAAAATGACGCCGCTTCGGGCATGGGTGTTGTTGCATATATTGATCAGCGACTGTTCCCTGAGCACGTGGTGTTAAACCCTTCAGCACTGCGCGGGGAAGCCTATATTCTCACTTATTTTCCCAAGCCGGAATATGGACATCTGGTACAGCGCTATACGATGCATGGTGATGCTATATATTTGTACCACCGCAAATAACTCCTTTATAGTCGGGCAATATCTTCCAGCCAGGCGTTCAATAATTCGGGTTCCTGATCGCCGATCAGATGTATGGCAACAAGTTGATCATAACATTGGCGCATGTTTTCGGGAATGTGTGCGATCCCTTCCTTCAGGGACAGGCCTTCCAGCGCTTCCCTGATTTTTCCGTTGTTCAGGTAACCGGGTACTTCATCGGCAAAGTCGCGCATCAGGTCATGTTCATTGCGCTCCTGAATTACGGTAGGCGCATGGAACAAAAGATGCCAGTTATTCTCGAAAAGGATGCGCTGGGCGACAAAGCTTCGCCAGATATCAGTCATGCGAAAAGAACAATACGCGGGCAGGTACAACAGGGGGAAAACAGGCGAAAACCATGTCGTATTCTGGCTGTTGAACGGGCACCAGCTGCCTCTGCCCAGTGCCACGCCGGGTGCTTCGCGGAAGGTGCGGGGCAGGGAAAAGAGCAGGCGGTAAATGGCATCCACATCGGGGTTGGCATCAGCCAGCCCCTGTTGAATCGGGCAATCAACCCATTCCTCGGGCAGGGTGCCGCGAGGGGGCGGAATGCGGTGGATGACATTGAGCGGTAACCCACGCGGCCAGATATCCTCATCGCTGAAATAAGCATAGGCATTAACCCACCCCGCATTGTGCAACGCCATTACTTTATGCCTGAGTGTTCGGGGAGAAAAAAACGCATCCCGCGGCATATTGTCATCATCGGTTTCAATGATCCGTTGCGCGCCGCCTTGCATGGCGATCAGGTAGGCGCTGTTTTTCCTGGCATAATGGTTTTCGGGACAATGTTTTGCTGTCAGGAAACCGGATGCGCGTTGTGCGGCAATGCCGTAGTAATCACAACCCTCCAGCGCGAAGTCCCGCGGACTTTTGCGGTCACCAGCGACGATAAAGCGCCACTGCCGCTTGCTGCACTGTGTGGTGATGGATTGCATGACCGCATTGGGAGATGCGATAGAGGTCATGAGCACCACGGTATCCGCATCGTGCCCCTCCGTATTCACAAACGACCCTTCAGGCGTAAAACAAACAGGCGCAACAGGCCCTTCACGGCATCGCGTAATACGGATTGAGGAATGTTGCCGGATGCATTCTGATAATGAATGGGAACCTCCACACAGCGCGTGTTCCTACAATAGGTTTTGATTTCCGTTTGGAAAAAGTGGCCTCGCGAGACAATGCCCCGGTTCATTACCGCTTGCAAGGTTTCACGGCGGAACATCTCGTAGCCACTGGTCATGTCGGACAGGCGAACGCCAAGAAGGCAGCGACTGCTGGTAGAGCCGAGCCTGCTGATGAGACGGCGACCGAACGGGCTGTTGGACATTGATCCGCCCGGACAAAAACGGCTGCCAAAAATACAATCGATTTCAGGTCGAACATGTGGTAGAAAATGCACCAGATCATCCGGAGCATGGCTATAGCCCGCGTCGATTTCCAGCACCCAGTCGGCCTTGCTCGACAAGGCTTCCCGATAACCGCGCACATATGCATCCACGACACAACGGTTTTCCGGCGCCCAGATCACACGCAGCTGTGAAATTTCCAGCGCCAGAGCCCGCATGATATTCAAGGTTTCATCGTGACATGTGTGATCCAGTACCACGAACATGATAACGGATTTGAAATGGGTGCAACAGTTCAGTAAATCGAGCGTGAATTGTTTTGCCGAGGCTTGCTCGTTCGCCATGGGACAGACGATGGCCAATGTGTATTCTTTAACATGTCCTTCCATGCAGAGAATCAATGCTCCTGTTTATGACGTTTCCGGATTGTACAGCTTGTCATGGGGGTGTCATTATCCCCGTCTGTTGGAGGTGGATCCTGTGATTCTGGTGGTCGGCGATATTATTGTGGATGAGTTTGTGTGGGGTGATGTATCACGCATCTCGCCCGAGGCGCCCGTCCCTGTTGTACATGTTGAGCGTATTGACCGGCGGCTGGGAGGATCGGCCAATGTCGTGCGCAATCTGCACGCCATTCATACGCCTTCGGCCATGTTCGGCATGGTGGGCGATGATGAACCGGGCCGCTGGGTATTACGGCGACTGCAGGAACTGAACTCAGATGCGGCTGGCGTGCAGATCAAGACCAACGGCCGGCCTACCGCCATCAAAACCCGCATCATTGCCCGTCACCAGCAGGTGGTGCGTTACGATCGTGAATGGGTGCATGCCGCACACCCGGACACCCATGCCGTAATCAAGCAGGGTATCCTTGACAGGGTCTCCAAAACGGATGTAATCATTTTATCCGACTACGGTAAGGGCATACTTACGCCGGGGTTCCTGACCGATATTATGCCGTATTTGTCCGAAAAAATTGTGGCGGTAGACCCCAAACCGGAACATACGGAAGCTTATCACGGTGTGACGGTGATTACACCCAATCTGACCGAAGCCGCGACCATGGCCGGTATGGATTTGGTCAACGAGGATGCGCATGTGGAGGAGATTGCCCGTCAACTACAGCATCGCCTTGCCTTGCGTTATGTGCTAATCACGCGCTCGGAAAAAGGCTTGACCCTGTTTGATGGGAAGCGATGCCATCATATCCCAACGGCAGCACGCGATGTCTTTGATGTCACCGGTGCCGGGGATACCGTCATTGCCGTATTTACAGCCTGCCTGGCGCGCGGTGATGACGCCCTGACTGCCGCGCGGTATGCGAACAAGGCTGCCGGGGTGGTCGTTGGCAAGGTAGGCACGGCCACGGCAACGTGGGAGGAAATCAGGGCCAGTTCACACACATGAAAATTATTGTCGGTATTCCGGTGCGTTTTGCTTCCACCCGCTTTCCGGGCAAACCTTTGGCGCTGCTGGCTGGCGATCCCGTGATTGTACACGTCGTCAAACAGGCGCAGGCCGCAAATGTGGGTGAGGTTCTGGTTGCGACCGATGATGCGCGCATCGCCGATGCGGTTCGTGATTGCGGGGTTCGGGTGCGTATGACGCGCACCGATCATGCCAGCGGCACGGATCGTTTGGCCGAGGCCGTGGCGGATATGGATTGCGATCTCGTCGTTAATGTCCAGGGCGATGAGCCACTGATTGATCCGGCGGCCATTCGCGCCGTGCTGGATCCCTTCGATGCGGAACCGGAACTTCCTGTGTCCACGCTGGCCCATCCCATTCGTAATGAATTTGATCTGAATGACGCCAACGTGGTCAAGGTGGTCTGCAATGCCGCAGGGCACGCATTGTATTTCAGCCGTGCCCCCATTCCTTTTCTGCGAAACGAGGCGGCAACCACACCCCTGCGGCATATTGGACTGTACGCCTACCGTAAAAAATTTCTATTGAAATATGGTCGGCTTGCACCTGCCCCGTTAGAGCAAGCCGAGCATCTGGAACAACTGCGCGTATTGCATCACGGGTATGTTATTGCAGTTTGCGTGGGTGATTTCCATTGCGTTGGTATTGACACGCCGGAAGATCTACAACGCGCCGAGATCATGCTTAAGGGTATGGGATGAAGATCCTGCATTCCATCCCACGCACGGCAGTGGGATGCGATACACGTGGGTGGGATGGATGCGTCCCTGTTTCCTGCCTTTCGACCAGCCGCTGTTTTGCACTATTACCGCATAACGGGCGTATGAGGTTGCGCATTGCATCGCAATATAGACTACGTATGGAGGCCGTCCTGTTGCACGTGGGCATTCCCGCATGAGATGGATTGCCATTCACCAACCCAACTTTCTGCCGTGGCCGGGTTTCTTCCACAAGTGGGCGCTGGCCGACGCCATGGTGTTGCTGGATACCGTACAATATGAAAAAAATTCATGGTTAAATCGCAACCGTATTAAAACAGCGCAGGGTATACAGTGGGTGACAGTACCGGTGCGTTACCGTTATCCGCAAAAAATTAATGATGTGCCCATTGCGAACCGGCGTTGGGTACGCAAGGTGTGTAGCAGTCTTGAACAGTCCTATGCAAAGGCTCCTTATTTTACAACATACTGGCCCTCGATTCGGGAAGTATTGCAACACTCGTACGATATGTTGAGTGATCTGAACGTGGCGTTGATCCGTGTGCTGGGTAAAGCCCTGAGGTGCGACGCGCCACTGTATCTGGCGTCCGGTCTCGGGGTGGACGATACGGATTCGACGGCACGCCTGATCGGCCTGTGTACGGTTCTGCATGGCAGTGGTTATCTCTCCGGACGAGAGGGCAGGGTCTATTTGCAGCAGGAAAGGTTTGATCAGGCGGAACTCGCATTGAATTTTCAGCAGATAGAGGTGTCGGTCTATCCGCAGCTACATGGTGATTTCGTATCAGGTTTATCCGTGTCGGATGTATTGTTCAATACAGGGGCTGCTGCGGTGGAGGTTATTCGTGACATGGGGGGAATGGTAAATGAGTAAAATTCTGGCGTTGGCGCCACATCCTGATGATATGGAAATCGGTTGTGGTGGAACATTAGCGGTTTATGCGAATCAGGGTGCTGAAATACATCTGTTTGTAGCCTCGGACGGAGGTCGTGGCGGTGATGGATCGATACGCAGAGCCGAGCAGGAGAAAGCCGCGGAAATCCTTGGCATTAGAGCGGTGCACTGGGGTGGTTTTGAAGATACGAACCTGCCGGGCGAAGGTGTGCTGATTCACGCCGTTGAGCGCAGGATCCAGGAAATCAGGCCATCGGTTGTGCTGGTCAACCACCATGAGGATACACATCAGGATCATCGGAAGCTGGCGTGGGCGGCACATTCGGCGACACGCGATGTACCCAGTGTTCTGGCCTACGAGACACCCACAACTCGCGGGTTTCTACCCACGATATTTATGGATATTCATGATGCCTTGTTGTCCAAAGTCAAGGCGCTGGAGGCACATATCTCGCAGGTGGAACGAACCAATATTAAGGGATTGAATATCGTGGAAATCGCACTGGCCACGGCACATTTCCGAGGCGTGCAAGGTAAAATTTCCTGTGCGGAGGCGTTCATGCCCATTCGTATCCGGCTGTAATGCTCCTCTCCCCGTCTTCCCCGTGTGCGCTGTGGTTTAATCCTGCATGGCTCCGGCTGGGTCGGGTCAGGCATGACGTCGGCGCATGATCCCTCATTCGAGACCGGGATTCGGGGCTGCATTCGCCGATGCCGCCCGGCGCGTCGTGGCAAGCGGCCAACTCGCCAGCGATTCGGAGTGCTCTCTGCTGGAAGCAGAGACCGCCGGATATATCGGCATCACACACGCGACAACAGTGGATTCGGGCAGCAGCGCCTTGCTACTGGCTCTGCATGCGCTGAGCGTGGATCGGGAGATCCGTCACGTGGGTGTTCCCGCCTATACCTGCCGTGCCATTCTGCATGCGGTTCGGGCCGTGGGAGCGAAACCGGTATGCATGGACTGTAACGATGATTTACGGCTGAATGCGGTGTATGCAAGAAACATGGCAGATGGGCTTGATGCGGTGATTCTCGTTCATCCATTCGGCATGATTGAACCCATGGTGGAAGAAACGTGGCCGTGTCCGGTCATCGAAGACATTGCCCAGTCGGCGGGTGGTCGGGTTCATGAGCGGCTTGGTGATCGTATGCTGGGCAGTTTTGGGAATATTGCCATCACGTCCTTTTACGCAACCAAACCGTGGGGGGGCGCTTATGGCGGCATGGTGTTGAGCCGCGAGCCTGTTATTTGCAGCCGGGTGCGCCAGATGCGCTGTGCGGACACAGCGGATGTAACACTTCCCTATGCCGGCAATCACCGGCTTTCCGATATCCATGCCGTACTGGCCCGCATTCGCATATCGCGGGCGACTGAAGAGCGTGAGAACCGGATACGCCTGGCAACAATCTATGATACGTGGTTTTCTGGACGGAACACCAAACCCGTGGCGCGCGAAGACGCATGCAATCATTACCGTTACATCGTGCGTGTGGACGATGCTTCTCGTACCGTTGGCATGCTGCACGCCCGCGGCGTGGGTGCTGCAAGACCGGTAGACGTACCGCTTTCCAGATTGGCCGGGCAGTATTGTTCAGGTGCGGAATCAGCCTGGAAACAGTGTGTTTCCCTGCCCTTGCTGGCTGATATGAGCACGGATGAACTGCATTGTATGGCGCGGGCGGTCGTCGCGTGCATGTAACCCTTGATCACCGGATCTCGCGCCTGACGGGAATGGTGCCAGGACTGGCCCGTCTGGAAGGATTCCCTGCAGGCAAACCGTTGAACGGCCATCTGTCTGTGGTACACCGGCTCCCCATAGCCGTGCCATGCTCACGCCGACACGCCTTACGGACTGACCGTCTGGCAGTGCCCCGCATATGGCTTTATTAATGAAGGCGCCGATCCTGGATCGCTGGCAGATCCTGCGGCACGAACTGGATGCACAACACGTGAAACTACTGGCTGTCTCAAAGTATGCGGCACAAGCCGATGTGGCACTGCTGGTTGATGCCGGACAGCAGGATTTTGCCGAATCAAGACCACAGCAGTTACGCGACCGGGCGGAGTGCTTTCCTCATGTACACTGGCATATGATTGGCCCACTACAAAAAAACAAAGCCAAATATATCGGCAGACATGCATTCATGTGGCATAGTGTGGAAGATATTGAGACGGCCGGGGCTGTTGCGGCGCATGTGCATAACAGAAGACTTCCCGCCATGCTACAGGTCAATGTCGGTGAATTATCTCATCAGCATGGCGTGGATATTGGCCAGGCCCCGGCTGTTTTTAAACAACTGATGAACATCCCCGCGCTTAAGGTGTGTGGTCTGATGTGTATGGCACCGAGAAGAAACGATGCACGGGCCTGCTTTCGGGCATTGCGCTACTTGCGGGATCAGCTCGCTGGTGGAAGTCTGCAACCGCCTCAATATACAGGCCTCCATCATGCGGATAACCTGGAATTATGCATGGGCATGAGCAACGATTATCGTATTGCCATTGGAGAAGGTGCGAATATGGTACGCTTGGGCACTGCCTTGTTCGGAAGCGCGACGACTCGGCGGGGGTGAGCCAAGTCGTTGCAATAACACAAAGGAAGATGTGAATGAGGAACCTTAAAATAAGTTTTATCGGCGGCGGCAATATGGCCGAAGCCTTGTTGTCCGGCCTTATCCGCTCCGGGCATGCGCCGGAGCAGTTAACTGTTAACGATATTCAGGTTAAACGCCTTGATGAGTTGAAGCACATGTATGGCGTGAATACGGCACGGAATTATGCTTCGGCTCTCAGCGGGGCAAAAGCACTGGTGCTCGCGGTGAAACCCCGGCAAATAGACGGGGTGTTGAAAAATCTCGTCGGAAAAATAGATGCGGAGATGACCGTAATCAGTATTGTCGCCGGTATTAGCACCATGCATTTGCGCGAGGGTCTGGGCCGTGATGTCTGCCTGGTCCGCGCCATGCCAAACACACCCTGTCTGGTGGGCGCGGGCATGTCCGTTCTGTTCTGTGACGGGGGAGCGAATCATCGCGCCCGCGCCGAATATATTTTGTCTTCATCAGGGAAAACCGCATGGGTGGATGATGAAAATCTTCTGCATGCCGTGACGGCCATATCCGGCAGCGGCCCGGCTTATTTCTTTCTGCTGGCGGAATTGATGCAAGCGAGCGCCCATGCATTGGGGCTGCCGGACGCGTTGGGTCGTCTTCTGGTAATCCAAACGGCCATGGGGGCAAGCCGGATGTTGGTGGAAAGCGGTAAATCGGCGGCAGAATTACGACAGCAAGTCACCAGTTCGGGTGGCACGACCGAGACCGCCCTTGAAACCATGTTTGAAGCCAACCTGCCGGATACGGTGCGTGAGGCCATTGCCGCCGCCGCCAAACGGTCAAGAGCATTAACCTGATGTTTATGCTGGGTTATCTTCTACAGGCGCTGGCAGGGGTGGTGCATGTGCTGTTGATGGCGGTTATTTTCGTGGTGATTGCACGCGCTGTCCTGTCATGGGTGTCACCTGATCCGTATAATCCCATTGTCCGCGTGATTATCCAGCTCTCTGAACCCTTGTTATACCCCATCCGGAGCAGATTGCCGGTGCTTGGAGGAATAGATTTTTCACCGATGCTGCTGATTTTGGTCATTGTGTTTCTGGATGATTTTCTGGTACCCAGTCTGCAACGTATTGCGTTGAATATGCTTTCGTGAGTGACGTTGATGATGCCATTACGGTTGGAAATGGAGGAGTTTACGTCAATATACATACCCAACCGGGTGCGCGCAAATCCCAGGTACGCGGTATGTATGGCGATGCGATAAAAATAGCCGTACGTGAAGCTGCCCGGGACGGGAAAGCCAACGCTGCTATCGTTAATTTCGTGGCCGATACGCTGGGATATATCAGACAGGATGTAGAGGTGGCATCCGGGCATGCATCACGGCGCAAGCGCCTGTTCATCTCCGGTAACAGCTACGACATTACAGCACGTATCCAGAACATGATCAATGAACCCAAGATCCGGCATTGACATGCGGCGCATGCCGCAACCCTTTGATTCGCCTGGCATTCCGAAAAATCACTCATCACCAATGAGGTGAATACATGATTTTTCGAAACGCCATGAAAACCAAATACTTACACCCTGCATCCAATGTCAATGTCGAATCCTGGGATGACGCTTGCTTCGTAAGAAGTCATCATGCTTGAACGCATGGCCAAACGGCCCATGACCTGGCTGTTGCTTATTTGCGCCGTAAATTTCGCCTTTATGCTGGGCGGGAATACCCTGTGGGATGTGGATGAGCCGAACAATGCCGTATGCGCGCGTGAAATGCTTGCAGCGGGCAACTGGTGGGTGCCAGTATTCAATGGCGGTCTGCGGTTTGATAAACCGATTCTCCTCTACTGGTTAATGATGCCACTGTTTCATGTGTTCGGCGTGCATGAGTGGACGGCGCGCCTGCCATCAGCGCTGGCGGTCACCGCTCTGGTGATGGCTGTCTTTTATTTCGGCAAACGCATGGCGAATGTACGCACAGGCCTGATTGCCGCGTTGTTGCTGGTCAGCAGTCTGCATATGGTGGTGATTGCGCGAGCGGCTACGCCCGATGCGTTGTTGATCCTGTGTATTGATTTTGCGCTATCCGCATTTCTCTGTTTTTATCTTGAGGGCATGGGCAACCATCGCCTCTTGATGGCCGCTTATGTCGCATTGGGGTTTGGCGTGCTGGCCAAGGGACCCGTGGCCATTCTGCTTCCGGCACTGGTGGTGCTGGCTTTTCTTCTCCTGATGGGGCAGAAGAGCGATATCAGAAAGTTCCGGCCTGTTTTGGGCCTGTGCATGATTTTGGCTGTAGCCTTGCCGTGGTACATTGCGGTAGGCGTACTGACTGATGGCGCATGGTTGAAAGGATTTCTGCTGCATCACAATATTGACCGGTTCATCGAAGCCTTGCAGGGGCATCACGGGTTCCCCGGATTTTACATCCTTACCTTCCTGGGTGGATGGTTTCCGTGGAGTGGTTTGTTAGCTGCAACGGTCATCTTTTCGCCATGGCGCATGCCCGCCCTGAGGAAGGAACCCGTGCGGCTTTTCCTGCTGTGCTGGATCGGTATATTCCTGATATTTTTTACGCTCGCCAGCACCAAACTTCCCAATTATTTACTGCCGGCTTTCCCGGCGGCGGCACTGTTGATGGCGTTCTGGATTCGAGATCATGAAGAACGAGCCATGAACTGGCTAACGTGGGGGGCATTGGTGCTATCGCTTGCTGTCGCCGTGGGTGCGGGTGTTGCCTTACAAAAGCAGTGGCCCGGCGAATGGGTCTATGCGCTGAGTTTTGTGCCGCTGCTCATAATCGCATTTGTAAGCTTGCGCGTGAAACTCACGCATGCCCTGCCTCTGATCGCCTCGGGCATGAGCGTCTGTGTCGTCCTGCTCGCCGGGTGGGCTCTGCCTGGTCTCGACCACCACAAAGTGACGCGTGCATTCGCTACCGCCGCCAACCGGTCAGGATTTAATGATGAATCGCTTGCAACGTACCATTATTTCCAGCCATCACTGTTGTATTATCACGGTGGCCGGCTTCCGATGCTAACGAATATGCATGATGTGGCGGCATGGCTGATGCGGGGAAAAGCAGTGGTGTTGCCGCAGGGGGCGCTGACCGGCTTCCCTTCTGCTATTCTTCCCTATCTGGTGATTCACAAGCGCAGCTTCGGCATGGTCGCCAGAAAATGGCTGTTGTTGATTAGTTTAAGACCTGCGGAGGGGTTAACATGGCCCAAGAATTAATTTCTATTGTCGTCCCGGTATACCAGGAGGAAGAGAATATTCCTTTGCTGGTTGAGGAAATTGATCAGGCATTGGATGAAAAATCCTATGAACTGATTCTGATCGATGACGGTTCTCATGACGGAACATTTACCCAGATTGAAAAGGCATGCGCAAGTGATACCCGTGTTACAGGTATCCAGTTACGACGGAATTTTGGTCAGACAGCGGCCATGAGTGCCGGATTTGAAGCTGCTCGAGGTGAATATGTTGTGTATATGGATGGTGATTTGCAAACGGATCCACGGGATATCCCGAAGCTGCTTAAACGGTTGAAACGAGACGATCTGGATCTGGTGAATGGCTGGCGGAAGGATCGCAAGGATCCGGGTCTTACACGCAACCTCCCATCGCGTATCGCCAATATCCTGATCCGCCGTTCCACCAGGGTGCGTATGCATGATTATGGTTGCCCGATGAAACTGATGCGGATTGAAATAGCCCGGAACCTTCGCCTTTATGGCGAGCAGCACCGTTTTCTTCCGGCGATGGCTGCGTTGTATGGCGCGCGCATCGGTGAGGAAGTCGTAACCCACAGACCGAGACGCTTTGGGGAAAGCAAGTATGGCCTGGGACGTACCGTTCGCGTACTGGTAGATCTGTTGCTGATATTGTTTTTCCTGCGCTTTACTGATCGGCCGTTGCAACTCTTTGGCTCGACCGGCTTGCTGAGTTTCACTGCCGGCGTCGGCATTGATGTCTGGTTGAGCATGAGTAAACTGTTTTTCGAAGAGCCTTTGGCTGGAAGGCCCGTGTTGCAGTTGGGATCGCTATTGATCGTCAGCGGCATGCTGCTGTTTGGTATCGGGCTGATCCTTGAAATGCAGGTACGCACATATTATGGCGCTACCGGACAACGCTACTATGCCATTCGCAGGCAGGTGGGAGCACACAAACAAGAAGCCAATCCCTGACTCGCCACCGAAATGTATGTTAAAACTGGTCGTTAAACTGGGCATCAGCCTACTGTTGCTGGCGGGACTGGCGCATTTCATTGATCTTGGAAACGTGCTGGATCGCCTGAAACACGTCAACGTCCTGTGGGTGGTGCTGGCCTGTCTTTGTTTAATGGGCGGTCAGGTGTTATCCGCTATACGCTGGACGTGGCTGGCGCGTGGTCTGGGTCTGACCGTACGTGTTTCCCGCAAGATCCAACTGTATTTTCTTGGAATGTTTCTGAGCCTGTTTCTGCCTTCCATAGTCGGTGGCGATGTGGCGCGTGGTTATCTGCTGGCACGCGGAAAAAAAGACGCGGGGTGGGCCGCCGCCGCCAGCGTTATTCTGGATCGGGCCAATGGCGTGGTGGCGATCAGTATTATTGCTACGGTTTGCATATTCGGACTTGATATACTCCGGCGGTGGTGGATGGCATGGCTGGGCGCGGTATTGATCCTGTGGATCGGCATGCTGACCTATTCATTTTGGCATCGGCGGTTGCCGCGATGGATGAAGCGGTGGCAATCGCTGCCCATTGATCAGCCTGTTTTTTATCGCGCCTGGTGGGGGAGTCTGCCCTTGTCCCTTCTGTTTCAGGTATTGGTGATAGAAACGCACGTCATTCTTGGACATGCCGCCGGGCTGCACATGTCATGGTTCGCCTACGGGGTCATGGTTTGCCTTGTTGCACTGGCGTCGGCTATTCCTGTTTCCTTTAACGGATTTGGTATTCGGGAAGCAGGCTATGTCGGGTTTGCAGCTTATTTTGGTGGCAATACGGCGGCAGCAACGGTCATGGCTGCATTGTGGGTCGTCGTACTTGCAATTTCAGCCTTGCCGGGGGCAGGGGTGTTATGGAAAATGGGTGGTAGTGCCGCGATCAGGCGGCAGTAGCATGACCCTGGATGCTCTTGCAAAACTCCGGGTGGATGAGCGGCAATCCCACTTTGAGACCATTTTCGG
>CAZBJB010000028.1:0-20334 GCA_964492105.1 uncultured Zetaproteobacteria bacterium | reverse complement strand
GAAATAAAAAACAGGCCGATGGATTTCAGACGCATTTATGGATTGGAAAATACTGGGCAGGCTTAGGGCTTGTGACGAGATAACCTTTACAATCCCTTAGCCTCCGCTACCATGCAAAAATCCGACGGTAGACCCCATACCCAGCGATTTACGAAGAGTTCAGGGTAACGCCAGTACATCATCCAATCACACTCGCATACTTTATTCGTATACCTGCTCACCATGCTGGGTAATATCCAGCCCCTCGCGTTCTTCGTCCTCGGTAACACGCAGCCCCACAATCATGTCAATCACCTTGAGTATCACGAAGGTGACAACGGCATCGTATACAATCGTGAAGAGTACAGCCTTGGCCTGAACGGCCAACTGATGTCCCATCGTGACGCCTTCAGCAAAGCCCGCCCCGCCAAATGAAGAGGATACGAATACACCGGTTAACATGGCGCCGAGAATGCCTCCCATGGCATGTACGCCAAAAGCATCCAGCGAATCATCATAACCGATCATCTTCTTCAGGCTGGTTACCGCCCAGAAACACACGAAACCGGCAGCCGCGCCGATGGCCAGAGCCCCAATCGGCCCGACAAAACCGGAAGCCGGGGTAATGGCTACCAAACCAGCCACCGCGCCCGAACATGCACCCAGCAAACTCGGCTTCCTGAACACCACCCACTCAGCACATGTCCATGCCAGAACAGCCGTAGCCGTGGCGACCTGCGTAACCAGCATGGCCATGCCAGCCGTACCATTCGCCGCCAGTGCGGATCCGGCATTAAAACCAAACCAGCCCACCCACAGAAGCGATGCGCCAATCAGGGTTAATGTCAAGTTGTGTGGTAGCATGGATTCTTTCGGGAAACCTACGCGTTTACCCAACACCAGTGTGCACACCAGACCGGCCACGCCGGCATTAATATGCACCACGGTGCCGCCGGCAAAATCGAGTGTGCCTGCGTGCTGCAGGAAGCCGCCTCCCCATACCCAATGCGTGATCGGCGCATAGACAGCCAGTAGCCAGACGCCCATGAACAACATCACCGCCGAGAACTTCATACGTTCGGCAAAAGCGCCGATAATCAGCACTGGTGTGATGATGGCAAAGGTCATTTGGAAGGTCACGAACACGGTTTCGGGAATCGTCCCGGACAGCGTACCGTAACCGACACCGTGCAAAAACGCCTTGGACAATCCACCGATAAAGGCATTGCCGTCAGAAAAGGCCAGTGAATAACCACATACGACCCACAGCACGCTCATCAATGCAGCAATGCCAATGGTCTGCATACAGACAGAAAGCACATTCTTTTTGCGCACCATCCCCCCATAGAACAGAGCCAGTCCCGGCAGGGTCATCAGTAGCACCAGCGCGGTGGCCGTGATCATCCACGCGGTATCACCCGTATTCAACTTCGCCGGGCCATCGGCCAAAGCCATGCCCGGCATCAGCAGGATTACGGGTAAAATGCCCATGATCGACATGTTGATCTTGTTCATTGTGTGTTCTCCTTCTTTGTAGTTTTGCTTGAGATTATAGTGCATCCGCATTTTCTTCACCGGTACGAATACGCACGATGCGTTCCACATCCAGAATAAATATCTTGCCGTCACCCACCTTATCCGTCCTGGCAGCCTTGACGATGGCATCCACCGCTGCATCCACCTGATTGGCGGATACGACGACGGTCACTTCCACCTTGGGAACGAAATCTACCTGGTATTCGTTACCACGATAGAGTTCCGTATGCCCTTTCTGTCGACCGTGTCCACGTACCTCAGATACGGTCAAACCGGATATATCCATCCCCGTCAGTGCATCCTTGACTTCGTCGAGTTTGAAAGGCTTTAAAATCGCCTTGATCATTTTCATACGCTTCTCCTTGATTGGCGTGCTGTCAGCATTGATGAATAGTCCGGGCTAGAACTTGTAAATTGCTTCAAGCGCGGCTGTATCCTGCGTTTTTCTGACCTTTCCATTCGACCTCAGAAAAGAACGCTTATCCGACCAGTCGTGACGGTACTCACCGCGCAGTTCCACATGCTTCGTCGGGGCATAGGCCAATGTCGCGGTGGCCTCTTTCCATTGTTGCGCGGTACCACTACGGAAGCCGTCGCGGTCATTAAAATATTCGCTACGCACGGCCAAACGCCACTGATCCGTAAACTGGTAGTTGCCATAGCCGGCTATACCCCACCACCTGGCGGCGGTAGCCGTTGCTGTTCCCCTTTTCTGGATACCGTAGTCGGCATTGATCACGAATGTAAGCTGATCCGTGGCGTTGATCGTCGCTACGGCGTCAATCAAACTCCTGTTGCCTTGTTGCACGATCCCCGTCCCATTCGTCGCACCGTCTTCGAGCCCGCTAATGCCCTGAATACTTAGTGAACACGCATCTGACGGTGTGATGGAAATCGCAGCCTCAACGGATTTTTGCTTGTTATTATCCTTCAGATTGTCCCAACCATTATTAACACCCACGGTAGCGGACAGCATATCGTTAATGTCATAATGTAAACGCACGCCTGTATGTGTGAACGGAATCGCGTATCCAAACAGGATGGAGCGGGAAAAGTTCAGATTATCCGGACTTTCGATCACTTCGGCGCCCATCAGGGTAGCAAATTTACCAAACATCAGGTGTGCGCCGCCCGTTTTATAGCTAACAAAGGCCTGCTGCACGTCGAAGTTGTCCTTGTTTCCGGATCCTGCCGCTGCCGTCACATTCGCATCGGTGCCGGCATTGAGTACCACGACGCCGCCAAAGCCTTCATCCGGTTGCATGCTGATGGACAACTCCGCCATGTTGAAATTGAAGCTGTTGGGCTCACGGTCAAATACACGGTTTGGCGTACCATCCGCGAAGGTGACATTCTTGTTGCCGCTATAGGTATATGAAGTGTCAATATAACCGGCAACCTCGACACCTGAAGCATCCAGCACCTCGTTGAACGTTGGAACTTTTGCCTTCCCGTCGGCGGCATGAGATAGCCCAGGCACGGATGCCACCCCGATCAGGCCGGCCAGTACTACTGCAAAACAACACTTCGTTTTCGTTTCCATTATTTTCTCCGTGGACGATAATCTCTGGGTTTGTATACAATGCCTGCATATAAGCACTTCCTGTGCCGAATATGCCAATGTACGATATTTGTTGATATCATGGGAAATATTGGATAACTACAGTCCATCCTGATATTCATGTTGCCTAATTTATATTCATTTTATCTGTTTAGGGCCTGTTTTTCTTGCATATCCTGTGGCTATGACGAATGACTATCCCCCTGCTATGATACCGCATTATCAGTGATTAGCCTGCCTGCTTCAAAGCATGCAGCTACATGGACAGGATGGTAAAATATGGAATTACAACCGCAGCACATGGCCTGGGGCATCGCGTACGCCAGCATGATGTACGTCATCGGCAACGGAGTCTGGGTCAATCACCTGGCCCGGAAAAAACAGTGGCTGGGCTGGCTGATGTGGTTGGCCGCGGGCATGCTGATCATTGTTTGCGGAGCGCTGATCGAGATTCGGCTTTCTGGATCCGCCTCCGGCGTCTGGCAGCGTCTAGGCAATGTGGACAAGGATAACTACTGGATTGTATTTATACTGTTTGCTCTGATGAGTGTGCCGGGGGCGGCAAGCGTGATCCTCAAACAGTCGGCAAACTGGACACGTATAGCGCTGAGTATTCCGGCTATTGTTGTTTTTATTCCCGTTGGTATGCATCTGGGCGGCGGTAGTGCCAATGTCATGGCCGGACTGGGACTTGCCCTGATTGTCTGCGCCATGCTGTTGATCTGGCAGGTTATGCTGGATGGGAATGAACCCTTACAGCGGAAAACGCCTGCATGAAACATGCACAATCACGCGCGACCACACTCATTGAGGCTCTGCCATATTTGCAGCGGTTCACCGACCGGACCGTCGTCATTAAATGCGGTGGTCATACGATGGTTGATGACGAACTGAAGGCCAGTTTTGCCACGGATGTTACCCTGCTCAAACAGGTCGGCGTCAATCCCGTGGTCGTGCATGGCGGTGGCCCCCAGATTGGCCGAATGCTGGAAAAGATTGGTAAACGGGCGAATTTCGTTTCAGGCATGCGGATCACGGACAGCGAAACCATGGATGTCGTGGAAATGGTACTCGCCGGCCTCGTCAACAAGGAAATTGTCGCCAATATCAATCATGCCGGTGGCAAGGCCGTGGGTCTATCCGGCAAGGATGGCGGTTTGATCTGCGCACGCAAGCTTGAAATCAAACCCGATACATCCGTCCAGGCTCAAGGGTTTAATGTTCCCGAAACAATCGATTTGGGCCATGTCGGCCAGGTTAAACATATCAATACCGGTATCCTGGAACTGCTGGAACAGGATCGGTTTATCCCCGTAATTGCACCCGTGGGTTACGATAAACCCGCTGGTGCGCGTTACAACATCAATGCTGACAGTGTGGCCGGCGCCATTGCCATGGCGCTGGGGGCAGCCAAGTTAATCCTGCTCACTAATGTTCCGGGTGTACTGGATGCGGACAAAAACCTTAAGTCCCGGCTTTCTACTGATGAGGCCCGGCAGTGGATAGACAGCGGGATCATTGAAGGAGGCATGATTCCGAAAGTGAACTGCTGTCTTGATGCCGTGAGTCATGGCGTATCGCGGGCACATATTATTGATGGAAGGGTATCTCATGCCGTGCTGCTCGAAATTCTGACGGATGAGGGAATAGGTACCGTTTTTATGACGAACGCGTAACATGCGGACGACAACCGCATTGATCAATGCGATGACGCAACCGGATTTCTATCCCCATCCGGCCAGCCAGATTCACATGTTACAGACACATATCTCGTGGATATTTCTTGCCGGTCAATATGCATACAAGCTCAAGAAGCCTCTCGATTTGGGCTTTCTTGATTTTACATCACTGGAAAAACGCCGCTTTTTCTGTGAACAGGAGTTGTGTCTCAATCAACGGCTTGCACCGGCCATCTACCTCGAAGTGCTTCCCATCAGCCGGACTGACGGAACATATCAATTGGGAAATGTAAACAATATCCAGGACTACTGCCTAAAAATGCTTCGGTTTTCCCAGGATGATTTACTTGACCGGCGACTGGACAGTGGCGGGTTCGATCCCGCGTGGATGGATGTTTTGGCCGAAAATATCGCTACATTCCATGCAACGGCTGAAACCAACCCGGAGATCCAGGCTTTTGGTGACACGCATTTTCTGCACGAGCATATCACGGCCAATCTTCACGTAGCCGGGGAGCATGCCGGAACGGTTATCGAAGCCGGCCAATTGAATGCCATCAGGCAATTCAGCGAAACCTTTATCCGCGAACATCAGAAAGGCTTTGCGGTGCGCCAGCGTGAAGGACACATCCGCGATGGTCACGGTGATCTGCATCTGAAAAACATAGCCTTGTTCCAGGGCCGGCCCATGGTCTTCGATTGCATTGAGTTCAATGATGAATACCGTATGATCGACACCATGAGCGACGTGGCCTTTCTGACCATGGACTGTGATGTGCGTTCCTGTTCCGATCTTGGGTTCCGTTTCCTGTCACGCTATCTTGAATGCTCCGGTGATTACGCCGGATTGATGGTGTTGCCGCTATACCTTTCCTATCGTGCCAGTGTGCGTGGCAAGGTTGCCTGTCTGTTATCGGATGGGCAAGGGATTGGCGCTGGCGAACAGTGCCGTCAGTTCGCGGAGGCAACACGTTATTTCACTCTGGCTGAGTCTTATACGTTATCCCCCCACCCTCGCCTGTTCGCCATCGGCGGCTTCTCCGGAAGCGGAAAAAGCCGTCTGGCGTTACTCGGCTGCGGCATCGAACGCGCTATCATCATCCGTTCGGACGCAACGCGTAAACGCATTGCCGATGATCACGTACCACTCGATTTGTATAGTACGGAAATGAATATCAGAACGTATAAAATGATGTTCGCAGCCGCGAAGACAGCACTTGCCGCCGGGTTTTCTGTTATCCTTGACGCCACATTCTTCCGGCAGGAGGATCGCCAGTGCATCAGACAGCTGGCAATATCCGCGCATGTGGAAAGCCGGATATTCTGGCTAAATATAAAGGAGTCCGTCCTGCGCAGGCAGATCAAACAGCGAATGCAGGCAGATAAAGATATCTCGGATGCCGATTTGCATGTGCTGGATATGCAACTGGCCCATTATCAGTATCCACGGGAGGCGGATGTACATTTCATGACATCCGCAGAGGAGTGGCCCGGAGCATAGGAAAGGCTTAATGGTGCAGCATCTGTTCGTGTTCGGAAAGAGAACGCTCAAAGGCGGGGCGTTCAAACAACCGATCCATGTACGCCTCAAGATTGGACCATTTGGCGGTATCTATGCCCATGGGTGAAAGACGCCATAGAACCGGCGCCATGGATACATCCACCAGGGTATAGCATTCACTTACAAAGAAATCCTGGCGCGCAAGGTAGCCATCCAGTGCATCCAGATAATCACACAGCCGGGTTCTGATCTCCGCTTTTTTCCGGGCAGCCATACACCCCTCATACAGGGGGTACAGTTCCTGCTCGATACGCAACACCGCCAAACGCATTTGCGCACGTTCGGCTGGTGAGCCAGGTTTCAGCGGAGGATGCGGATAACGTTCATCCATGTATTCGTTAATGACGGATGCTTCAAACAGGATGGTATTCCTGTCTTCCAGCGTCGGCAGTTTTCCGGATGGATTACGATCCAGCAAATCCTGGGGAATATCCCCGTCTTCCACATCAATAATCTCGCCTGGAAGCTCTTTTTCGGCCAGCACGATCCGCGTGCGATGGGAGTCGGGGCTTGTTGGATCCGAATACAATCTGATCATGAATACCTCCAGAGAGCAAGGCGCGGCATTGTAGCGATTTCTGGAAAAAAATAAAGAACTTATTACGGATTCATCATCAATTTGGCCTGAATAAAGGCATCAATATCTCCGTCAAGAAAAGCCTGGGTGTTGCCGGTTTCCATGCCTGTACGCAAATCCTTGATGCGCGATTGATCCAGCACATAGGAACGTATCTGATATCCCCAACCGATATCGGTCTTGTCATCTTCCATGGCCTGTTTCTCAGCATGCTGTTTTTCAAGTTCGTACTCGTAGAGCCGGGCCTTGAGCATACTCCACGCTGCGGATCTGTTTTTATGCTGCGAGCGGTCATTCTGACACTGCACCACAATACCTGTCGGCAGATGCGTCAAACGCACGGCGGAATCGGTCTTGTTGATATGCTGGCCCCCGGCGCCCGAAGCACGATAGGTATCCGTACGGACGTCCACTTCATTAATTTCAATATCGATCTCACGGGCGATATCAGGGAATACAAAAATTGACGCAAAGGAGGTATGGCGACGATTTCCTGAATCGAACGGCGACTTGCGTACTAACCGGTGTACGCCAATTTCGGCTTTTAACAAACCGTAGGCATATTCGCCTTTGACGGATATCGTAGCCGATTTGATGCCTGCTTCCTCACCTGCCGTACACGCCATTAATTCGGTTTTGAACCCTTTTCGCTCGGCCCAGCGCAAATACATGCGTAACAGCATCCCGGCCCAGTCCTGGGCCTCCGTGCCACCGGAACCGGCATTGATATCCAGGAACGCCGATTCAGCATCATTTGCACCCCCGAGCATTTGCGCAAGTTCAAGTTTCTCAATCTCGGCCTGTGTGGTGTTTAACCCTTCAATGGCTTCAATCTGGGAATCCCGGTCACCCTCCTCGATCCCCATCTCAAACAGGGTGGTTGCATCTTCGAACACCCGATCAACATCATGCCAGATATTCAGCACATGTTCGAGACGCGCGTGATTCCGCATCAGGCTTTGTGCTTCTTCGGGATGATCCCACAGCGCGGGATCCTCAATACGCGCATTTAGTTCGCGTAATTCATCTTCCTTGCTTTCAACGTCAAAGCGACCTCCGTAGTGCATTCAGGCGACTGACGTAATCATCCACCCGCGCTCTAAAGCCTGCAATGCAATCCTCAATGCTCATGATCTGCTCCATGAAAGAAATATCCTTGAATTAGCCTGCAGCAAGGTACGTATTCACTCGCTCAAATCAATCGTGCGTTGCGGCGCTTGGTAAGGAATAACCATTATCTGCGCACCGCGCCTTGGCCTGACCCGTGTGCAAGGGCTCTGTGGCATGATTTGTGGGTAAAGGGCAGGGCTAGTCCAGCGATTGGATCAATTTCTCACACGCCTTTTTGGCATCCGAAAATAACATCATGGTCTTGTCCATATAGAACAGGTCGTTATCGATCCCCGCGTAACCGGGCGACAGGGATCGCTTGATAAAGATCACATGTCGCGCACGGCCCACATCCAGCACCGGCATGCCGTAGATTGGGCTGCCGGGATCACTCTTCGCCGCCGGGTTGGTCACATCGTTGGCGCCAATCACCAGCGCCACATCCGCATCGGCGAACTCCGGATTGATTTCATCCATTTCATGTACGATATCATAGGGCACATCCGCCTCAGCCAGCAGAACATTCATATGCCCCGGCATGCGTCCGGCCACCGGATGAATGGCAAAACGGACCTTGACACCCTGTTTGATCAGGGCATCCACAACTTCTTTCAACGCATGTTGCGCCCGCGCCACCGCCAGACCATAGCCCGGAATAATGATCACGCTCCCGGCATTCTTCAGCAGGAACGCCGCATCCTCGGTCGCGCCCGCCATCACTGGCCGGTCTTCAGCCGCATGGTTCGCACCTCCAGGCGCGGATACCCCCGCCGCACCGCCAAACCCGCCCAGTAATACATTGATGAGCGAACGGTTCATCGCCTTACACATGATATAAGAAAGGATCGCACCGCTGGAGCCGACCAGCGCGCCGGCAATGATCAGCATATTGTTTTCCAGCGTAAATCCGATACCCGCCGCAGCCCAGCCGGAATAGGAATTGAGCATGGACACGACAACCGGCATGTCCGCGCCGCCAATCGGTATGATCAACAATATGCCCAGCACCAGAGCAATGCCGGTCATCAACAGAAACGGTACCCAGCCCTGAGTAACGCAGAACATAATACCAGCCGCCAGCATGACCATGCCCAGAAGAAGATTCAACGGATGCTGACCGGTAAACGCCAGGGGCCTGCCGGACACCAGGCCCTGCAACTTGGCGAACGCAACTATCGAAGCAGTAAAGGTAATCGCGCCGATAAATGTACCGAGGAACATCTCTATTCGGCTTGACAGGTGCAAGCCGCCGCCCGCCATGGCGATACCATATGCTGCGGGATTGTACCGTGCCGATGTGGCGATCATGACCGCGGCCAAACCCACCAGCGAGTGCATGGCGGCCACCAGTTGCGGCATATGCGTCATTGGAATCTTTCGGGCAATAAGGATTCCCGCGCCGGCACCCGCGGCAACTGCGGCAAAAATCCATGCATAATTATGCACGCCCGCCATATTTAGCGTCACGGTGACCGCCAGCGCCATGCCAATCATGCCAAAGAGATTGCCCCGGCGTGCGGATTCGGGGTTGGACAAGCCCTTGAGCGCCAGAATAAACAGCACCGCAGCACTCAGATAGGCCAGAGCTACCATGTTTACAGACATCAACAACCCCTGATTACTTGCGTTTCTTGAACATGGACAGCATCCGTTGCGTCACCAGGAAGCCGCCAAAGATATTTACAGCCACCAGCGCCACGGCAATCAACCCCAGCACACTGCCGACATTCAAATCCGAAGGCCCCGCCGCCAGAATCGCACCCACGATAATGATGCCTGAAATCGCGTTGGTGACGCTCATCAGCGGCGTATGCAGCGCCGGCGTGACATGCCACACGACGTGATAACCCACGAACACGGCCAACACAAACACCGTGAACCCGGAGATAAACGGATCAACCGCAGCCCCGTGCATGGACGTAACAATATTCGCGACTTCAGGATTCATGATCTCCCCCCCTGTTGACCCTTCAGATCCAATGGCCCACTCTGGGCGGGTGAGCCGTAATCCCGCGTTGAGAGCATTTGCTGGCTGGAATGAGGTGCATCGTGGTTCCATGGAACGAAATTCCAGTCAGGCAATGAGCCAGCGTGAGGAAGCAGCGTACCGATCACGAATGTTACAATGGGCTCTTTAGAAATTGCGGCTTCAAGCATTCGCCATCACGGCACAATAAGGCAGCCTCAAGGATTTCATCTTCCACCGTAGTATCCAGCCCACCCTTGCCGTCACACATCAGCTCCACAAAATTGTAGAGATTGCGCGCATACAGGGTGCTGGCATCCGCCGCCATCAACGAAGGAATATTACTCTCGCCAATCAGGGTCACGCCGTATTTGACAGCCACTTTATCCAGTTCCGTCAACGGGCAGTTGCCACCCATTTCAGCGGCCATATCCACAATCGTCGAACCCGGCTTCATATGCCGAACCATGTCTTCCGTAATCAGCACGGGGGCAGGTTTCCCCGGAATCAGGGCGGTCGTGATGATAATATCCGCATTCGCCGCATGCTCGGCGATCAGGCCCTCCTGTTTTTGCTTGTATTCATCACTCATCTCCTTGGCGTATCCGCCGGCATCCTCGGCATCCCCTTCGGCAGGAACCTCGACAAATTTTGCCCCCAGGCTTTCCACCTGCTCCTTCGCTGCCGCGCGCACATCAAAGGCCTCCACCATCGCTCCCAGACGCCGCGCCGTAGCAATGGCCTGCAAGCCGGCTACTCCCGCGCCCATGACCAACACATGCGCCGGCTGCACCGTACCCGCCGCCGTCATCATCATGGGAAAGAAGCGTTTGTAATAATTCGTCGCCAGCAGCACGGCCTTGTAACCGGAAATATTGGCCTGGGAAGAAAGCACATCCATGCTCTGAGCCCGCGAAATACGCGGCACCATCTCCAGTGCGAAGCACACGAGACCGCGTTTGGCATAGGTTTCGAGCAATGGATTGGTAAAGGGGGAAAACAGGCTGACCACCGCCGTACCCTTCCTTAGACGTTTGAGCTCTTCCTTCTCCGGCGCCCACACCTTGAGTGCTACATCGGCCTGTTTATATAATCCGGCGGCATCCTTTACGATGCCAGCGCCGGCCTCTTCATAGTCCGTATCCGTAAAAAATGCGCCGGCACCAGCGCCTTGTTGCACCAATACATCAAACCCCTGCTGAATAAACTGTTTAATGGTTTTGGGCGTCGCTGCAACCCGAGCCTCATTGTCACGCACTTCGGCGGGAACCACCAGCAGCATACGATACCCTCCCTTTCAATGAAAAATATGCTATCCGAATGCGACATTAGCCCGGATCGTTCTTACCCTGAATATTCATAAACTTCACCATGCCCCTGCTTGTTCCCTTGTCTGCACCGAAGCCCCCGTCGGTCGTCCGTATACACGGCTACGGTCTCCTTCCTCGACAATCCGTTGCGAACAAAGACCCTGCCTGTCTGCGTGCGGCACGCACAGGCAGACGCAATCAGGCGATTTATGAACAAGCCGGGGGGAACGTCGGGAACCGAAGTGTAAACACACGCGCATGATTTACAAGCGGATAGACGTGCTGTGCAATTTTCCGACGACCTTCAGGGGTAAAGACAGCTCCACCAACTCGGCAGCAGGTACGCAGGCATGTGCATAGCGGCACAAATCTTCATCCACCACCTCATCCCCGATCATCAGTACATCCAGATCCAGCGCGCGCGGTGTCCACAATCCCTTTGATCGATCACGCCCGTGGGTATCCTCCATCTGTTTTAGCCACGCATTCAACAGAACGGATCTCATCGTCGTATTAATCAGACAGCAAGCATTAAGAAAATCTGCCGCTACGCCCATACCGATGGCAGCGGAACGATATACGCGTGAAAACACGGCATCCGGAAACCGTTTCCGAATGGTGCGCGCGACAACACATAAATGCCGCTCGGGTTCAATATTCGAGCCCATGCCAATCAGCACCCGCCGTTTCAATCGGGATGACCGCGTTCAATCACCACAGCGACGTTCTCGCTGCCGCGCACAGCCCCCGGCTTGGATAGTTTCAATCGTAGCCATGGCGCGCCAAATTCTTCAATAACGATCCTTGCGCAGCACTCCGCCAGCGATTCAATCAACCCGAAACCGGATCCTTCAATGAAAGAAATAAGCCGTTTGGCCACGGCCTTGTAGTCCAGGGTATCCTCAAGGGTATCGCTCGCCGCCGCCTCCGAAATATTCCATGCAATTTCCATATCCAGCCGCACCGTCTGACGAATTTTCCGTTCCCAATCATAAATGCCAATAATCGTGCGTACTTCAAGGCCCTCGATCAGGATTTTGTCTCCGTGTTCCATCGCACACCTCATGTCAATGTCGGATATTGGGTATGAACCCAAGCTTGACTTAAATACACCGCTCGACACAATTCGCCGCCGTTCAAACCGGTCAAGGGGGATAGATATGGGATCCGAGATTAAAGTAGCCGAGAACGTGGTGTCCTGCTCGGATAACGGGCAACACCCTCTGGTTTATATCAATCTCAAGAACGGTAAAGGCCATTGTCAGTATTGCGGGCAGGTCTTCGTACGCATCAATCTTAAAGACAATAACGCTGAAAAAGAAGCCGCCTGATTCAAACTCCCTGACCACACTGATGCTGCCGCTGACGAATCACCTCAAACAGGGCCACCCCCGCTGCCACCGATACATTTAATGATTCAACGCATCCCGGCATCGGAATACTGAGCAACACATCGCACCGCTCACGCACCAGGTGCCGCAGACCTTTGCCTTCCGCACCCATCACCAGCCCCAAATTCCCGTTCAGCGCGGCCCGATACATGGAGGTCTCCGAGTCTCCGGCAAGACCCGCCAGCCACACACCTTTCCCCTGAAGCTGTTTCATCGCCCGTACCAGATTGGTGACGGTGAGTACGGGAAGGCGAGATAATGCACCACAGGCTGCCTTCGCCACGGCTGGAGACCCCGTATCCACCGCATGATCCCTCGGGATCACCACACCGGAGCATCCCGCCGCCTCGGCAGTGCGCACACAGGCACCCAAATTGTGCGGATCGGTTACCCCGTCAAGTAACAGAACCAATGTACCACCGCGCATATCCAGTCCTTCCAGCCAGTCTTCAAAACGAATCTTTTTTTTACTTTGTACCCTGGCGACCACGCCCTGATGCGGAACACCACCACTCAAACGATCCAGGGCCTGCCGCGGCTGGAACGACACGCGAACGCCCTGTTTTCTGGTCAAATAAATCAATTCGTTGATACGCGGATGTTTTTTGCCCCTGTCGATGATCATCTCCACAATCGGATCGCCCGATTCCAGCGCATGCTTCGCCGCATGAATGCCTGCCAATATCAAATCAAGTCCTTATGATCATCATTGTCCATCAGACACCATGCGTAACCATGACGCCACCCGGTAATTTCACACATTCACAGCCAACCTCATCATTCACCATGAGAACTCCACGACGATTTCCGCGGCTGGATTCTTTTCGTATCGGACGAGATTCAGGTACGGGCATGTACATCAAACAGCCGACTGTATTCATCCAGTGCATAGCGATCCGTCATGCCGGCAATGTAGTCCGCAATCACACGAGCGCGCCTCCCTGCACTATCCCGGCCATGCAGTTGTACCGCGACACCGGGTGGCAGCATAGCCGGATTGTCCATGTAGGCGGAAAACAGTTCATGGATGACGCGCATGGCCTTGACCGCCATGCGTACGACGCGGTGATGATAATACATATGCCTGAACAGATAGCGTTTCATTTCAGCATTCATCCGCTTCGCTTCACGCGAAAATCCGACCAGTGGATCATCCGCGCCGCGTACGTCGTCAAGGGAACGAATGTTCGATTGCTCTATCCGTCTTGACGTTTCAGCAACAACGTCCATAATCAGAAAGTTAATCATCTGACGGATGGTTTCGTGGATAGCGGGACGCTCGGTCATGGCGTGATGATCGCGCATTGCCTTCTCGTAATGCATATAAAACAGAGGCACACTGCACAGACCTTCAACATCCAGGATTCCGGCACGAAAGCCATCATCCACATCATGATTGTTATAGGCAATTTCATCAGCCAGATTGCCGAGTTGCGCTTCAAGCGAGGCCTGTTCATCCAGGCGATATTCAGCTAAATCGGTATTCATGGGGAGATCATGGGGTGAGCTGTGTTTGACGATACCCTCCCGGGTTTCAAAGCTCAGGTTCAGGCCCGGAAATTCGACATAGCAGTGTTCGAGTTTTTCAATGACGCGCAGGGACTGACGATTATGTTCAAATCCTCCATACGGTTTCATGGCGGTATCCAGTGCATCCTGACCGGAATGTCCGAAAGGCGTATGTCCGAGATCATGAGCCAACGCCACACCTTCAGCCAAATCTTCATGCAGCTTCATGGTTCTACAGATAGAGCGAGCGATTTGTGCGACTTCAATGGAATGCGTCAAGCGGGTTCGATAATGATCTCCCTCATGATTGACGAACACCTGGGTTTTATATTCGAGTCGGCGAAATGCCGTCGAATGGATGATGCGGTCCCGATCACGCTGGAACATATTGCGGGTGAGGGAATCCTCTTCAGGATACCGGCGGCCACGCGACAATTCGGAACGGCAGGCGTATGGTGCCAGGATGGTTTCATATATATACACCGGGCGATTCATGCATGCTGCCGCATCATGGCCAGAGCCTCCATCGCGGCGGCACGCGGGTCGGGTGCCCGGATAATCGGGCGCCCTACAACAATGTAATTCGCTCCCTGCTGCATCGCCATACAGGGGTTCGCGATCCGTTTTTGGTCATTATCGGCCTGTCCCCCCCAGCGAATACCGGGGGTGACGGCCAGGAAATCCGTACCACATGCCTTTTTGATGTCAGTCACCTCATGAACACTGCATACCACGCCATCCAGTCCGGCATGCCGTGCCATGATGGCTTGCTGCACAGCTTCACGGTGCGCAGGTTCGGACTCCATGCTACTGCTGGTCAATACGGTAACAGCGATCAGTTTCATTTGCGGAAAAGCCGTGGCCGACCGCGCCGCGACCCTCATCATGTCCAGGCCTCCTCCGGCATGAACATTGGTCATGTGTACGCCAAGATTCCCGGCACTGACGATGGCTTCGGCTACGGTGTTGGGAATGTCGTGAAATTTAAGGTCGAGGAATACCCGATGGGTGTGTCTCAGGGTGCGGACTAAATCCGGACCTTCGGCGACAAACAGGCGTAACCCCACTTTGAACCATCCCACGCAATCGCCGATACGCTGACGTATGCCCAGAGCCTGTTTCCGATCAGGCAGATCCAGAGCCACCATTAAGCGGTCGCGTATCATACCTGTACCTCCTGGATGGGCCGCATACTCCCCCATTCATGACATTGAGGACATTGCCAACGCATATCCATAACTTCCACGCCGCAATGGCCGCATGTAAAGTTTCTGGACTGTCGTTGCCAGTTGCGGCTTGCCAGAGCCAGGGGATCGTCATCTCCCATGATGGCCTTAAGATGTAAACAGGTGCGCAAGCCTTCAGGCGAAAAGGCTATTTTAGTCATTAACAGTCTGGCTTCTTCAATTCCATATTTATTATTTATGTCCCTGATCCATTCCAGTGCCATAAATTCATCATGATATTTTTTCCAGTAGGCCAACAGGAATGTGTTGCCTCGTTTGACATAGATCTCGGGATGTTCCAGCAATGCGGGAATCAGTAACGGAATATATTGAGGTGCAGCCTGTTGCAACCTTTCCATACTGGCGAAGGCTGCGTTATGATCGCCGCGATTCAAGTCTATTTCAGCCAGTAGCATATGTGCCGCAGCACACGCCGGGTTCGTGTCAATAGCCTTTGTGACCAGCGCCAGTGCCTGTTCTTCATCACATTCACGCTGTTTTTTTCGCGCCATCTCAGTCATCAGGTAGGCATGGTGCAGCGAGGATGGTGTACCGCGAACCTGATCAAGGCGGGAGAGTATATCCTCGGCAAGATCCCATTCCCGTCCCTGTTCACGGATACGAAGGGTTGCTTCGAGTGCGGGGATATGGCCTGGTTGCGTGTCGAGTACCTTGCGGTACTGTTGCAAGGCGCGGCCCAGCAATCCACCAGCCTGAAAATCCATGGCCAGGGCAAGCTGTGCCTCCATATGTAAGGCTTCGGGCAGGCCGGGACGAACCAGAAGATTCTGGTGAATGCGAACCGCGCGCCCAAACTCCCCTTTATTACGAAACAAATCTCCCAGTGCCAGATAAACTTCAGCCGTTTCGGTTTGCAAGCGGGCGACATGGACGAGTTCCTTTAATGCCTGGTCCGGCTCATCGGACAGAAGATAGTTGATACCCCGCAATAACGGTGAAATACGGGCGTCTTCCTGTTCCGGCCCGCCTTCCATACCCTGTTGCCGCTGCCACAAGAGCCAGATAAGCGTAGCGGCGACCGCCAGTATGGCGACGAAAGAAAACGTTGCTGTCATGTTTCGTCTTGCAGGGGAAGATTGCGCAAATTATTAACCTCCGTTTGCAACAAATGATTTTCCTGCCGAAGGCGGTTAATTTCGAGCTTGTGCTTACGGCGCGAGAAACTCAAAGACAGCATGCCGCCAAGGAAACCAAGAAGAAATACAATAAAAATGGGAACGTAGACCGGGACGTTGCCCGATGAATAACCGACAAAATGGATCGAAATTTTACTGTTATTTACAGCGGCAAACATGGTGGCCAGTGTTGTCAGCAGTATTACGGAAAGCGCGTTGATCCAGTTCATATCATTCCCCTGTCTTTGGAAAAGGTTGTCACTACTCTCTAGCCTGCATGATTCATGAATGCTGCCGCGTCCCTGGCTTGTTCCTTTGTCCGTACCGAATCCTTCGTCGGTCGTCCGTATGCATGGCTACGATCTCCTTCCTTGGAATCCGTTGCGAACAAAGGCCAGGCCTGTCTGCGTGCGGCACGCACAGACAGGCGCAATCATCACGACGAGTTATGAATAGTTCAGGCTACTGAGCTCTTGCAAAACTCATGAGCGGCGATCGGCTTCCCCACTTCGGCCCATTTCCGGGCTTGAATTTCGCTCCATGGAACCACCATGCAGCTCATTCAATCCCGAAAATGGTCTCAAAGCGGGAGTGCCGCTCATCCACCCGGAGTGTTGCAAGAGGCTCTACCGTATGGGAAAAACATGAAGGAGACCGAATGAACGGGAAAACGGATCAGGCAATGGTGTCAACTCTCTCACGTAATTCTTTACCCGGTTTGAATTGTGGTACGACTTTGGCTGGAACATGAACGGTATCCCCCGTTTTCGGATTGCGACCGATGCGGGCATTGCGCTGCTTGGTATAAAAGCTGCCGAACCCACGTAATTCCACCCTTTCTCCCCGGCCAAGGGCATCGCCGATTGCTGAAAATATCGTATTTACTATAAACTCTGCTTCCCGGCGTGACATTTGATCCTGTTGATTTGCAATGATTTCTACCAGTTTCGATTTAGTCATGCTTCCCCCTTCCTTGCCATGGAACAACATCCAGGGCTCCTGAGTCGTTATTTTCTGGCCAAAAACTTGCGTTGTAATTCCAGCGCAAGGGCGGATGGCGCACCATCTTTCCCTCCAGCCTTGGCATAATTCCGCATGGCATCCTTTTCCTCATCGCGTAACATCCGGCTGATCGAAAGCTTAACTTTTCTTCGTTTGCGATCCAGTTCAATAATCTTCGCCTCGACACTCGCGCCGCTTTTCAGTTCATCGTCTTCTCTTGGCACTTCCCGTTTGGGCAGATATGCCGTAACGCCCTGTACCAGTTTAACCGTAAAGCCGCCGGAGACCGGCTCCAGTATTTTTCCTTCCACCCGACTGCCACGAGAGGCATTGGCAAGAAACACTTCGAACGGGTCGTCTCCCAACTGCTTGATGCCCAAGGCAATCCGTTGCCGTTCAACATCAACGCCCAGCACGACGCACTCTGTTTCATCACCCTTGGCATAGGATGCCATGACCTGTTCACCGGATTCGTGCCACGAAAGGTTGCCGATATGTACCAGGCCATCCAGCTCGTCATTCAGGCGGATAAACAGACCAAAGTCCGTGATACTCCTCACCGTTCCCTTGACACGCATTCCAGCGGGATGGCCAGCTAACCAGGTCTGCCACGGATTTTCGGCGACCTCTTTCAGGCTGAGCGCGATGCGGCGTTTTTCAACATCGACCGCCAACACCGCCACATCTACTACATCACCTTCGGTCAGCACGTTCGACGGACTAATATCCTGCCGTGTCCAACTCATCTCCGAGCGGTGAATCATGCCTTCCACACCCGGTTCAATCTCCACCATGGCACCATAGTCCAGCAGTTTGCGTACCGTTCCCGTCAAGCGCATGCCCGTTCCGTATTTCCCGGATATATGTTCCCATGGATCAGCCTGAAGTGTACGCATGGACAGGGCAATCTTTCCGGCACTTTCATCCAGCCTGGTGATTTCCACCGTAATGTGCTGACCAATCTGTAGCACTTCACTCGGATGCTTCAGCCGGCGCCATGCAATATCCGACACATGCAGCAGGGCGTCCACGCCGCCCACATCCACGAAGGCTCCGAAATCCGTCAGGCGTTTGATTGTACCATTAAGCCTGTCTCCGACCTTCTTCGAAGCAAAGAAGATCCTGCGCTGTTCATTGCGCGCGACCACAAGCAAGTGTTTACGAGAAACCACGATATTTTCGGGCTTGCGGCTCGCGCTCAGCACGACCACATTGATTTTTTCCCCCATCATATCACTTGATACGGATGGCCTGATATCAATCTCGGAGTGGGGTAGAAAGGCACTCAGACCGCCAAGATCGACCCTGAGCCCTCCCTTTACCTCGGTCTTGACAGTCGCGGAGACACACGACCTGTTTGCCAGCGAATCATCCACGCGTTTCCACAGCAATTGATGTCTTGCCGCCAGCACCGATAAGTGAACGCCATCCGTTCCACCGGTGGATTGCACCATGACTTCGATGCTGTCGCCAATGGCAGGGGAAGGATCGCCGAGTTTTTCAAACTCATTTAATGGGACGATGCCTTCATTTTTTCCGCCCACGTCCACCATCACCGATTCATGATCCACACCGGCCACCAGTCCGCTGACAATTTGGCCACGCGCAGCCATGGGGCGTTGTTTGATGGATTCTTCAAACAATTGTTTAAATGATTGTTCATCTTCAATAGTGCTTGTCATATATGATTGAAACCTCATTGGCGTCAGATCCTGTCGATTTTAGCGTGTGTCTCCGGAACGGAAGACGAGCCCTCTACGTTCCATAACGGCGAGCATTCTATCTACCACTTCATCAACGCGCATCGTGGTGGAATCGATACACACGGCATTCTCAGCCTGTTCCAGTGGCGAATGCGTACGCCCGGCATCTTGAGTATCACGCACACTGATATTGCTCAGGATGTCGTCAAGACTAGCTTCGCCTCCGAGCGCCTGCAACTGTAGCCAGCGCCTGCGCGCGCGCGCCCTGAGTGATGCCGTGAGAAAAAATTTCGCTTTGGCATCGGGCAGCACAACCGTGCCAATATCCCGACCATCCATGACGCAACCGTGTTTGGCCAGTTGCCGCTGCATCGTAAGGAGTCGTATCCTCACATGCGGCATGGCGGCAACCATGGATGCGTTCACGCCGACTTTCTCGTCCCTGAGCCGAGCCGACCAGTTTTTTCCAGCCACGAAAATATTCCGATCCCGCCACTCCATGTCTTTCAGGCAGTCATCCAGCACTTCAAGTACCGATGTTTCCAGGGTGATATCCGCACCCTGTTGTTCCGCGCGGCAAGCGGCATAGCGATACAAAAGACCTGTGTCGAGCACCGGCAGGCCAAGTGCAGCCGCAAGCATGGCAGCCACTGTACCTTTTCCGGAACCCGAGGGGCCGTCAATGGCCACCTGTAGTCGGAGGGCTGGAATCCAGTCGTTGATCATCGTGATGTGCTGCCCTTTACACACAAAGCCATCTCCAGACTCAACATAGTTTTATCAAACCCGGTCGTTCGCCATCCGGTCATTGCCCGACCTTCCTTGATTTTGAAAATCCGGTTTTTAGCCGTCAGTGCCGGTATACCGTAAAACCTACACACATAGCGAAGGATTGCATCCAAACCCCGCGCAAGCGCCGGGGGTACGTCTTTCGTTAGTTCAGGTGCAAGTGTTTACAATATCCCATGTTCTTTCATGAATAATCCGGGATCATCTCCGCTTGAAGCTCGAAACAGAAGCGGGGTCAAAAACGGGGTCAGGCTTCGGTATTGTGCTTAGCATCCAGATGCATTATCGTTTGGCATCAT
>CAZBJB010000027.1:0-20745 GCA_964492105.1 uncultured Zetaproteobacteria bacterium | reverse complement strand
CTTGTAGCTTATATCAAACAGGCGTTTGTCCAATTCCCGCTGAACCAGCACAGTTGTCAGGCAAGGATATGGTGGCACCAGCGGGAACCCAGCCGGTAAACAGAGAACACAAACACGAGCCTACACAGTCAGAGAAACCGGTCTACTCGACAAACTCGTGAGCGGCGATCGGCTTCCCCACTTTGGCCCATTTCCGAACTGGAATTTTGATCCATAGAACCACCATGCATCTCATTCCATCCCGAAAATGAACTCAAAGTGGGATTGCCGCTCATCCACCCAGAGTTTTGCAATTGGCTCTGAAGCAAAATAATACATGGTGATGGTAAAATTCGGCTCATATGATACATGATTGGCGTTCTTGACCTATAAATACCATTGTGAATATACGGGTAATCACCCGATCTTCAGGTTGATGAATAGTTCAAGTTAGCACCAAACCTAACGGAAAGCAGGTGGCTATCCACCTCAAGTGAATGTACAGCAGAGTTGGGACTTGATCGGCTGCGGAGAAGGGAAAAGTAAAGGTGCATCGCATCAGATTTCAAGGCAGTGTACACGCTTTGAGGCAGTGGGAGGCAAATCTGAATCAAGCCAACATGAACCGCGATAACCGCACTCGGTTAATCCGATTTTCGATTGATTCGATTGAGGGGAATATTGTCCCGGATCGACCGGGAAGCAGCCCCCCTCCGAGCGCGTAAACGAAACCCTGGAGCATGCGTGTCAAACGCTCTTCCGCGCAACGGGAATATGCCCGTCTTGCGCCGAACTATGATGTGCGGTGGTCCACATACATTGAAGCTACAGTCCGCGAAACAATGAAACGATTGCATCTGAAACCGAACCAACGCTTACTGGATGTCGGCTGTGGTACGGGCTCTCTCCTGGAGAGAATCATCAGGTTCTTTCCTGATACACATGCCACGGGCATGGATCCATCGCCGGAAATGCTGGACATGGCTCGCGGGAAGTATCTGGATGGCGTTGATTTCAAGGCAGGATGGGCTGAATCCCTGCCCTTCCACGACGACAGCTTCGATGTTGTGGTTTCATGCAATACATTCCATTATTGGAGGCAACCGGCAAGAGCGCTGGATGAAATTGCGCGTGTCCTGCGGCCGGAAGGGCAACTCCTGATCACGGACTGGTGCGATGATTACCTCGCTTGCCATATTTGCGATCTGTACCTGCGTGTCTTTAATCGTGCCCATTTCAGAACGTACGGTGCAAGGGAATGCGAAGCACTGATTGCAGCGGCAGGGTTTCGTAATATCGGGATCGAACGATACAAGATCAGTTGGTTGTGGGGCATGATGACAATCACTGCTCATGAGTTTTGCAAGAGGTTCACATTATAGAGCGAATAACTACTATGCCGACCAAAATGTGGTTTTATCATCCCATGCACGCATCCTGGGAAGTTATGTGAGCCATGCAGGCTAACGACAGTACCCTGGTTCTTGCCGGAGACATCGGTGCCACCAAAACGAACATGGCCATTTATGCAATGGCCGACGGTGAACCGTCGGCCATTTCGGAGTGCAGCTACCTCAATCATGATCATACGGGTATCGAAGAAATCGTGCGTATGTTCCTGGAAGATACAGAGCGTTCGCCACGCACTTCCTGTTTCGGTGTCGCTGGCACCGTCAAGGGAGGGATATGCGACATGCCCAATCTCGGCTGGCATCTGGATGAAGGAGCGCTAACCGGCTTGCTCGGCATGCGTCAGATCAAAATCCTGAACGATCTTGAGGCTACAGCCTACGGCATCGCCACCTTGAGGCCGGATCAGCTTGTCACCCTCAACGAGGGAGAACAGGGAAAATCTGGCAACATGGCCTTAATCGCCTCCGGTACGGGCTTGGGTGAGGCCATCCTGTTCCCGACGGGAACAGGATACAGAGCCTCCGCTTCCGAAGGCGGACACGTGGATTATGCACCGCGCAACGACGAGGAAATCGAACTTTTCCGTTATCTGTGTAAGCGATACGGGCGCATCAGCTATGAACGGCTGGTATCCGGCCCGGGTTTATACAATATCTACAACTTTCTTAAAAATACGGGTCGTTTTTCTGAGCCTGCATGGCTGATAAAGCGCCTTACCCGGAAAATTGATACCAGCGCCGTGATCGCCCGGGCCGCCCTGAATCATGAAGCCGATATTTGTGTTGCCGCGCTGGAGCAATTCATTTCCATTTATGGCGCGGAGGCGGGTAATCTCGCGCTCAAGGCACTGGCCACCGGTGGAATCTACATTGGTGGAGGCATCGCTCCCAAGATTTTACCGAAATTTTTCGAGGGCGGATTCATGTTCGCCTTTCTTGATAAGGGGCGCTTTTCCGATCTGCTTGCCCACATCCCTGTCCGGATAATTACGGATCCGAAAACAGCCTTGCGCGGTGCTGCCGCTTATATGCTTTCGAGGATGGATACGGCGTGATGATGACGCAGGGCCGGATTCTTGAGAGGAAGGGCGTAACCGCGCTTACGGACGCCTGATCGAGAATTCGTTGCGCCTGTCTGCGTGCATCGCACAGGCAGGGGCAAAGAAACACGTTGAGGGCGCGGTGGCATTTGTGAATAATGCGAGCTTAAAATATGGATAAAATTTCAATATGCGAAGGGTACGCAACGGGTGGAAAAAATGGCACTGGTATTTTCAGGCTGGAATGCCGATGATACGGACAGCTGGCGGAACGGAAGCAGGCTCTGCGGGAGCGCAACCTGTCAGGGACAGTCGGCTGTCGACAGAATGTAGGCGGGGGCTGGCGTCTTGGTGGCATCCTCAGGCCTGAAATACTGTTCTCAAGTTTCCCGTGCCTCTTAAAACTCAATTTTTCTTCATGGGGAGCTGTCTCTTACATCAACGTTGTGTTTGTCCGATCCACGCCGAACCGGCACGGAGCTGACGTATATGACTTGAAACAGGAGCACCCCATATGTACGAAGATGAACACAATGTTAAAAGACCGCAAATGGACAGGAGAAATATCATGAGCTTATCAGTTTGGGATCCATTCCGTGAAATGGAAAATCTGCTGGATAGATACGGCAGATCGGCAAGAAACACATTGGCAAAAAGTGACGATAAAACCTTTAAGGTCGGGGACTGGATGCCTGTCGTCGATATTGATGAAACAGAAGATGTTTTTGTCGTTAAAGCTGAGCTGCCAGGCGTTGAAAAGGATGACGTAACCGTAAATATCGACAATGGTATTTTAACAATCAAAGGTGAAAAGAAAATTGAAACCGAGGATAAAAAACACCATCGGGTCGAATGCACTTATGGTTCTTTTGTAAGAAGCTTCACTCTACCTCAGGAAATCAAAGCCGAAAAGATTGAAGCTGAATATAAAAATGGTGTTCTCACTTTGACCATTCCAAAATCAGAGGAAGTAAAGCCACAACAAATTGAAGTGAAAGTTAAATAAAAACGAGCCCCTTGCAAAACACTGCGTAAATGAGTGGCAATCCCGTTTTGAGTCCGTTTTAGGAGGGAATGCTGAACAAGCATGATTTGTTTACAGCTCTGTCGTTCGAGTCACCTTCCATGCGGAACCGGAGGAAAAGGCTGAGTTATGATGTCGGATTTCCAATGGTAAGTGTGTTTGACCATGGATGATATTGAGGTGAACATCCGTAAACTTCGGTATCGACTCAAACGGCAGGGCATGCTGGAGCTGGACACATGGCTGTCGCATCTGGAGCCTGTGCTGGCACACGATAATAAGGCGCTTAACAGTGCACTGGCTCAGTTGATGGATTGTGAACCCGATCAACTATTGGCGATGATGCAGGGGCGATCTTCCATACCTGAGGCGTTGCGCCCCTGGCTGGCGAAACAGTGATGGCAAGAACCATTGTCTCTCTTGTTCCCGCCTTGATGGCCGGACTCTCGGCCTGCGCACCGTTACCCCATGAATCGAAGAGTGCCCATGTCGCTGATGTCCCTCTGGTGATTCAGCCCGTTGAAATGGATATGGGCGACGTGATGGAAGGCAAGGAGGCCAGCGCCACACTTTTTTTGCGGAACACGGGGGCGTTTCCCGTGCATGTAGAGAAAGTGGAAACATCTTGTGGCTGCACGACGGTTAGTCCGGGAACAAGGGAACTACCGCCCGGCGCGTTTACGCCACTCCATGTCCGGGTGGATACCACAGCGAAACGAGGACGTGTTAAAAAAAAGATCACCGTGTTTGATAGCAGGGGACGGGAAACGCAAGCTTGGCTGATATTGCATGTAACACCCAATCCACACATGAGCGCGATGCAGGGGAAAGGGATCTTTTCTGGTAAATGCGCATCCTGTCATTTTGAGCCCGTCGAAGGGAAGGTGACAGGAATATCAATCTATAAAGCGATCTGCGCCATGTGCCATGGCGAGGCAGGCAAGGGAGCCTATGCACCCGCCTTGCGAGGACGGGATGCGGCATTCATGGCCTCCGTGCTGAGCAAGGGGTTAGGGCAACACATGCCTTCGTTTTCAAGAAAAAAAGATGGGCCATTGAGCTATGCGCAGATTGCAAGCGTAGCGAAGTGGCTATCGAAACTGGACAACTAGCCTGAACTGTTCATAAATGCTGTCCTCGCAAAAAGGCTGTCCATGGCCTTTTTGCGCCACGGAAAGTGGAAAGTATAATTTTTAGCTCCTCTTACAAATCAATGAGTTACGATATAAGGCATTGATTTTCGCGTCCTTCCGTGGGCGCAACGATGGCTTTTTGTGAAGCCATCGTATATAAATGCGCCCATGAAACAAAACACCGTGATTGCCCCCTCCATCTTATCCGCCGATTTTACTGATCTGGGCGCTGAAATACGTGCCATTGACGAGGGGGGCTGTGACTGGATCCACTTTGATGTGATGGATGGCTCCTTTGTACCACCGATTACCATTGGCGACAATATATGTAAGGCCATTCGTCCACACACGGGAAAACCGATTGATGTCCATCTGATGGTCAACCATCCGGACACTCAGGTGGAGGCATTTGCCAGTGCGGGAGCGGATTACATTACCGTGCATCAGGAGGTGAGCTATCACCTTGAGCGCAGTCTCCAGTTCATTCGATCCCTTGGTAAAAAAGCGGGCGTAAGCCTGAATCCGGCTACGCCGATATCCATGCTTTCGCATGTGTTGCATTGCATGGATCTGGTGTTGCTAATGAGCGTGAATCCCGGTTACGGCGGGCAGAAGTATATCCATGCGGTGACCGGCAAGATCCGTGAGGCGCGCAGGATGCTGGATGATGCGGGTTGTGATGCGCGGCTGGAAGTGGATGGCGGTGTCAACGTGGAGACCATGGCGGAAGTGGCTGCCGCAGGCGCTGATACATTCGTCGCGGGTTCTGCGGTATATGGCAAGCCGGACTATGCCGCCGCGATTACCGAATTACGCGGACTGGCGGACCGGGCATAGGACGAGCGGGCCGCAGGGCAGAAAATCTCCACGGTTCTCAGGGGTGTAATACCGTCAAGGGAGCGGCTACGCTGTGCCGTTTCCGCGCCTGCCTGATCGTCGGGAGATGGTACTGCTGAGAAGTTCTTGCCCAGCATAGCCGACGCAAGCATTGTTCGGTGTTCTGGCATATAAATGGGAGGGTTTTCAATATGTGGCAAGGAATGAAAACACCCCGGTCATTGAAGTTCAGGCATATGTTATTACTGATTACCATGGGGTTGCTGCTTCCCATTGGCGCGTGGGCGGATGATGTCAGCGATGCCCCGCAACCGATTGATTTCCCGCATGCCAGGCATGCTGGCAAGTTCAAGATTAATTGTATGTATTGCCATACTTACGCCCGCCGCAGCAAGGTTGCGGGTATCCCCCCCGTGGCGAAATGCATTGGCTGTCATCTCTATCTTCCTTCAGTGCGCAACAAACCCGGCATCAAAAAATTATTTTCGTACTGGAAACAGAAAAAACCCATTCCGTGGCGCAAGGTTCACGATCTACCGGATTTTGTCTATTTCACACATAAACGTCATATTCAGCGTTTTATTTTCAAGGATGGTCGCCCCACGCAACAGGTTTGTGGTATGTGCCATGGCGATGTTAAAACATTTACGGTTGACCGCAAGATCAGGCCGCTGACCATGGGTTGGTGCCTGAGCTGTCACAAACAGTTCCAGGGAACCTCGGATATCGGCAAGCCCGCACCGGCTCAGCGCTGGATGATCCCGGTAGCCGCCACGGATAAGCCTGTGATGCAGGTGAAACATCCACAGCCTGCCGTGCTGGATCCGGAACATCCTGCGACGATGAAGTTGTCGCAGATTGATCAACTATCGAGGCGATTGCCAAAAGCAGTGCGCGACCATCTGGTACATGCGCCGCATGATTGCTGGAAATGCCATATTTGAGTTCGTTGCCGGTATTCAAGGAGATTGAACGATGGGCCAGAATAAAGTGAGCAGCAAGCCGGGCAGGGACTGGAGTCGACGTACCTTTCTTAAAGCCATGGGGCTTGGCGGCGCCGGAGGCGCACTGCTGATCAGCGGATGTGGCGATACGGATATCATCAATGAGGTGGATATTGAGGTTCGTAAGGAACTGGTGGAACCGAATGTTAATCCTCAGGATTTTGTTATTCCGGGTGTTGAGATATATTATGCATCCACCTGCCGGCAGTGTCCGGCGGGTTGCGGTATTCACGCCAGGATTCGCGAGGGCCGCGTGTTGAAGCTGGAAGGTAACCCGGCATCGGATCTCAATCATGGGCGCCTTTGCCCGATGGGTCAGGCCGGGCTTCAGGCGCACTATAACCCTGATCGTCTCACCAGGCCCATGGTTCGCAATGGCGACAAACTGGTTGAGGTGTCGTGGAATGAGGCGAGCAATACCCTCAGGAAGCATCTTGGACGGCGTAATGCAAAGCTGGCATGGTTAAGCGGTGCGATAAGCGGGCACCATGCGGCGTTGATTAAGGCTTATCTTGAGACTGTTGGCTCCGGGAATCTTTTTATCTTTGACACCCTGCCACCATCCGTGGGGCATGCGGTCAATAAAGCGATGTTCGGTGCGGTGATGCCGAAGCTGAATTTTAACAAGGCGAAGCTGATCCTTTCCTTTGGCGCTGATTTTCTCGGTACGTGGATGTCTCCCGTACACTTTTCGACACAGTATGCGCAGTTTCGCAATGCGCCGCGCGGCACGCTGGTTCAGGTTGAACCCAAGATGACATTGACCGGCGCTAACGCGGATCGCTGGATTGCAATTCGTCCGGGAACAGAAGGTTACCTGGCCTTGGCCCTGGCTTCCTTACTGGCCCTGGATGCGAAATATGCCGGGAGGATTTCGCCGGATGTGCTTGCATCGCTCAAGGATGTCAATATTGAGTCTGTTTCCAAATGGACGGGTATTTCCCCGGATCGTATTTACCGTTTGCATCATTTGCTGAAAAGCTATTCACCAAGCCTGGTTCTTTCAGGTCCCGGCGCGGAAGGCGTACCACATGGATCGGAGACCGCACGGGCCATTTTGCTGCTCAACGTGATGCTTGGCAATGTGGGAAAAACACTTTTGTCGCGAGCCAGGGCGGCATTCCCTGATTTGTCTCCACGGATGGGCGGATGGACGGAACTCGGATCATTTCTGGACGGACTCAATGGTGGCCGCTTCGATACGGTTGTTGTTTTTGGCAGTAATCCCTTATATCAGGCGCCGGACTTCATGAAGGCAGATCGAGCGTTTGCCAAAGCGAAAACCCGCATTTCCTTTTCCATGTTCCCGGATGAAACTACCATGGCTTGCGATCTGGTGCTGCCGATTCATTCTTCTCTGGAGGAGTGGAACACGACCATGCCGGCTTATGCGGCGGGCGATGGCTATTTGGGCTTGCAGCAACCGGTGATGAACCCTGTTTTTGGGCCCGGTAGTACGCGAAGTTTTGGCGATCTGTTACTTGGCATCATGGGGAATGTGGATGCCAAGTTCAAACACTGGAAAAATTATGAATCCTATGTGATGGATGCGCTGATGACCATGCGTCCGGCCCTGGTGGATCCTCCCAAACCAACCATTTCGGGGCAGACGCCCGAAGAAGGCTTCAAGCAAGGTATTTTATCGGCCGGATTTGTATATATGAAAGTGAACAAACCCGCAGCGATTGTGGCCAGGGTCAAGCCGGTTCATCTGCCGCAAGCACCAAAAAAGAATGCTCAGTATCCCTTCCGCCTCATCCCCGCCGCCCGTCTTGGTTTGTGGGATGGTCGGCATGCGAATCTGCCGTGGCTACAGGAATTGCCGGATCAACTGGCCGAGGTGGTATGGGATTCGTGGATCGAGATCCACCCGGAAACGGCCGGGAAACTCGGTGTGATTACGGGGGATGTCGTCAGTGTGACATCATCAGCCGGATCACTGAGGGTTGAGGTGCTGGTGTTTCCCGGCATCCATCCGGATGCTGTGGCTATTCCGCTGGGGCAGGGGCATACCGAATATGGCCGTTACGCCAAGGGTAGAGGCGTAAATCCCTATCGGATATTGACAGCTCTGTTTGATGGGGAAACAGGAGAGTTGGCGACCTGTGCCACCGATGTTCAGGTTATCAAGGTGGCGGACAGCAGTGGTCTCGTGACATTGTCACACGGTAATCTGGTACTGGAAAGCAACACCGACAGGCAGGCGGGACGAAGGCTCGTCAGTACCGTCACGAGCAAGGAATTCGACCGCACGGAAGAGGAGGCGTAAGCCATGGGACTGAAACGAATGCTGGAGAATTGGTCTCGTCTTCGTCAACGGGATTACTATGCGGATGCGCCCTACATGTGGGGGATGTCCATTGATCTCAACAAGTGCATTGGCTGCGGCGCCTGCGTGACCGCCTGCTATGCGGAAAACAATCTTCCGGTGGTCGGCAAGGAGCGCTATGGGCGCGGTGATGCCATGCACTGGATGCGTATCGAACGTTACTGGGGAGAGCCGGACGACAGCCCGGAGATTGATCAGAAGGTCAAGAGCGAGTATCCCGAGCGTGGCGCGCACTATATTCCAATGCTCTGTCAGCAGTGCAACCATGCGCCATGTGAGCCGGTTTGCCCGGTGGCGGCCACCTATCATACGCCCGATGGTCTGAATGCACAGGTGTACAACCGTTGCATTGGATCGCGCTATTGCGCCAACAACTGCCCGTACAAGGTGCGCTATTTCAATTTCTTTGACTTCTGGAAGGCGTTGCCTCATCCGCTGGAGATGCAGTTGAATCCGGACTTGTCCGTGCGCGACAAGGGCATCATGGAAAAATGTACATTCTGTGTGCAGCGCCAGCGCGCGGCCAAGGACGCGGCCGAGGACGCGGGGCATCCTGATCATGTCGATGATGGTGTTATCAAGACCGCCTGCCAGCAAAGTTGCCCGACGCAGGCGATCGTGTTTGGCAACCTCAGGGATCCAGAAAGTGAGGTGGCCAGGCTATGGCGGGAGCATGAGGTTGAGTTGAACCGGCATGAGCAGGATAAGGCCGAGGATATTCGTGGCTATCGGGTGTTTGAAGAACTCAATGTGGAGCCATGCATCATGTACATGGACCGTGTGCGGAATACCGAAGCCTGAATAGTCCGGGTGAAGATTCAAAGAGGGGATACGCCAGATGACTGACTACAGCATGAAGGAGATTGAATGGGCAAGAATCAACAAGGATGTGCTTGCCAGTCTTGAAGCACCCAGAATGATCTTCTGGGTTGTGATTGCCGTGTGCGTTCTTCTGGTGTTGTGCGGTGTGGCGGCCGAAGCCTATCAATACAACGAAGGTCTGGGTGTCGCCCTGATGGATCGACCGCATTTCTGGCAGCTATATATCTCCAATTTCGTGTTCTGGATTGGCATGAGCCATTCCGGCACGCTGCTTTCCGCCATTTTGTTATTGACCAAGGCGGACTGGCGTAAGCCAATATACCGATTCGCCGAGGCCATGACCCTGTTCTCCATTCTCACCGCGGCCATTTTTCCAATCATCCACCTTGGGCGTGTGTGGGATATGTACTGGGTGATTCCCTATCCGGATGAACGCACGATCTGGCCGAACTTCCGTTCGCCGCTGTTGTGGGACGCTGCTGCTATTACCACGTATGCCACCAGTTCCGCACTGTTCCTGTACATTGGCATGATCCCCGATCTGGCTATTTGCCGGGATAACGCAAAGGGCTGGCGCAAGAGACTCTATACCACCCTGTCGCTGGGATGGATGGGACGCGCCCGTGAGTGGATGGCCTTCCGAAAAACCTATGTACTGATGGCGTGCTTTCTGGTTCCGCTGGCTGTGTCCGTACATTCCATCGTAGCTGCGGACTTTGCCATGTCCATCGTACCCGACTGGCATATCACATCCTTCCCGCCATACTTTGTGGCCGGTGCCCTGTATTCCGGTTGCGCCGCCATCATTACGCTGTTTGTCATGTTGCGATATATATTCAAATTTGAGGCGTACATGACTACGGAAATCCTGGACAAAACAGCGAAGCTGACCTTTGCCATTGCCATGGTGTGGAACTACATGACGCTGGATGAATACGCATCGATCTGGTACTCCAATGACATGTTCGAGAAAGAGGTGCTCATTCAAAAACTGATTGGGCCATATGCGATTGTGGTATGGAGCATGTTGCTTTGCGCGATGGTAGCGCCGTTTGCCATGGCCTTTAAAAAAGTAAGGCACAGTATGTGGAGCATGTTCTGCCTGTCGCTGGTGCTTCAGGTTGGCATGTGGCTGGAGCGCTTCCAGATCGTTAGCCCGCCACTGGCCAGCAATCATGAACCGTGGACATGGTCTGTCGTCTGGCCGGGTACGGTACAGTTGACGTTGACGGTGGCCAGTTTCGGCTGGTTCACCATGCTATTCCTTATTTTCTGTAAAGTATTCCCGAGCGTGTCCATGTATGAAGTGAAGGAGATGGTATTCCATCGGCGAGGGGCGAGTTCTCGCAGTGAACTGGAGGATCTGGACAAAATTAAGGATGAAATGATTAAAACCGAGGAGGGCCTGGCATGAGTTTGCGAAGGAAAAGAAAGAAGCATTTGCTCTTTGCAACCTTTCAGGATTTTGACAAGGCCCGGGATGTGGTTGCGGAGCTGAAGGTTCTCGATCTGAAGGAAATGATGGTGGAGAACATCGAATTATACTCACCGATTGAGCATCCCGAGGTGGAGGAGATACTGGGGCAATTTCATCAACCTATTCAAAGGTTTACATTTTTTGGTGCGATTCTCGGTGCGGTCTGCGCCTTCCTGCTGGCCGCAGCGGCCGCACAGGCCATGTTTACGGTGCAGCCGCAAGGCGGCAAGCCTGTGATTCCGTTACCGATAGATATTGTGATTACCTATGAAGGTACGATTCTGTTTGGCGTGTTGAGTACGGTGGTGGCATTTCTAATCTATTCCGGCATGCCGCAGCGCCTTAAACAGTATTACAGCCGGAAGGTGAGTGAGGATCAGATTGGTGTTGAGGTTCAGATGCTTCCGGAAAACAGGGAAAAGGTACGGGCGGTATTTGAAAAATACGATCCACTGGAAATCAGGGAAGTCGCACAATGAAAAAAATTCTGCTGACGATTTTCATACTAATCTTACCGACCGTCGTCATGGGCTGGCCGTGGTCCCGGGACTTGATGAATCAGCCCTCCATCAAGCCGCAAGAACCGCCAATCAACACGTACCCCAAGGATTCGGTACCGGTAGGTGGACCATGGACCAAGGTGGCGAATCGGGATGCGGCCGATAGCATCCCGGATCCTGTGCCTGCAACCCCGCAGTCCATTGCCATGGGTCACGCACTTTTTATGATTTACTGTTTACCCTGTCATGGCAGATCGGGGAAGGGTAACGGTCCCGTTGGCAAGATATTCGCAACACAACCTGCCGATCTGAGTTCGGATTATGTCAGGCACGATCTTTCTGATGGCTGGATTTGGGGCACCATCACCTTTGGCAGTTATATCATGCCGCGCTATGGCTACGATATGTCACCCACCGAACGCTGGGATGTCGTGAACTTTATTCGTCGCATTATAGAGAAACGAATGACGGCGAAAAGCAAGGCGGAGCGCGCAAAGCAGGTCATGCCCCAGACCGTGAAGAAAGGGGGAAAATAAAATATGCATATGTCATCTGCAAACTGGGCTGTATTAATGGATAATTTTCTGTTCACGCTATATATCCCGCTCGCAGCTGTTTTCTGGTCAGCCGTGTTGCATCTGGTTAACGGGAAATGGCGCTATGAAGTGCGTTTTTTGATGGCTTCGGCCAGAGCCTTGTTCCCTCTGGGTTTTATCCTGTTATTGATCATCCTGGCAAGCGGCGCTCACTCTTTTCCATGGATGGGTGGAGAAACCTTCGGCGAACCCCTGAATGGCTGGCATAACCAGATCTTCTTTAATACGCGGGAAATCGTATTGTATCTGGTGGTTTGGGCATTTTGCAGCTATTTCGTAAAATTGCAGCGAAAGGAATTTCCACATGCCGATCCGGCGGATCGCCGCCGTTTCCGCAACATTGCCTTGCTGGTTCCGTTTGTGTATTGCATTTACGGAACCATTATTGCATGGGATTTTGAAATGACGCAGATGCCGCGCTGGTGGAGTCCGATTTACGGTTCTTATCATTTCGAGAGCATGATGCGGGCATTTCTGGCCTTCTTTATTATTTCATTGTTCGTGTTGCGACAGCGCGATAGTCTGAAACGGCGCATCAATGATTATGTGTTTAACTATGTTGCACAGATTATGCTCGCACTGACCATTACCTGGACCTACCTCTTCTTCATGCAGTATCTGGTGATGTGGTATGGCGATTTGCCGGAAGAGATTGTGCGTTATCATAAAATGATGGATGGGCCCAACTGGTTCCTGTTCTGGGCATTTTTCTTTATGAATTCATTCATTCCATTCCTGATGCTTATCTTTACCGCCATGCGTCATTCTCCGGCACTGATGCTCATCCCGTCGGTCAGTATCCTGATGGGTACATTTCTGGAACGGTATATGTGGATCATCAGTCCGCACGCGGATTCCATTAACCACACGCCACTCTTTTCATGGATGGATATCGCCATCACCGCGGGCATCTTCGCCACAGGCTGCTTCCTGTGGGATCGACAGATGAGGAAGGATGGGCTGTACTGGACCGAGGATGCTGAAAGGGAAAAACAAGGTGCTATCTGATCCTCACCTATGAGATAAAAAACCGGGCCAGGCTGTTGATTACGCTGGCGCATCCGGATCGGTGGTCTCTTCGGCATTCTTGTTGCGTGTCAGAAAGTGCTGGATAATCAGCGCCAACTCAAACAACAACAACATTGGGAACGCTAACATGACCTGTGTCACCACATCCGGAGGCGTGAGTATCGCTGCGACGATAAAGACAATCAATATAACATACCCGCGGTTGGCCTTAAGTTGCTTTGCGGTAACGATACCAAAATGCATGAGCAGCAAAAGGATCATAGGCAGTTCAAATGCCAGTCCGAATGCAAATAGCATTCGCATGAACAGGGTCATGGATTCCTTGAGTGATGGCATCGCTGTAATCTGATCCGAGGCGAATCCAAAAAAGAATTTGAAGGCGAAAGGGAAAACGCCGAAATAGGCAAAAATTCCGCCGAAATAGAACAGGAAACCGCCGGTGAACAGTAGCGGAGTGAATATGCGGCGTTCGTGTTCGTACAGGCCGGGAACAATGAACGCCCACAATTCGGAAAGCAGCCATGGAAAAGTAAGGAAGAATCCAAAAAACATAGCCACGCGAAGGTAGGTAAAGAATGCTTCCTGGGGTGCGATAAACACCATAGCGCCATGTCTTCCCAATGCTGATCGCAAGGGTTCCGCCAACCATGAGAACAGCATACCGGCCTGCCAGTAGCAGAGCACGAATGCCAGGATGAGGATCAGCATGTAACGGAGCAAACGTTTTCGGAGTTCGATGAGGTGGGGAATCAATGTGTTTTCGATGTATTTTTATCAGTCTTCTTAATATTTTTTTCGGACAAGGGTTCAAGATCCGTAATGTCGTGGACGGCATCCTCAACTTTTCCCTTTAGATCAATCATCTCGTTTTCCACGGGTTGGCGTATTTGTTCCTGAATATTGTGCCATTGCCGGGACGCATAGCCTATAAACCTTCCGATGGTCTGCGCGGCCTGAGGCAGCTGCTTTGGCCCCACAACAACCAGCGCTACAAGGCCGATGACAAGCATCTCCATCCAGCCAATGCCAAAGAATTCCATGGGGTTATTTGTTTATAGAATCATTCAGGTCAGGATTTTTTTTCAGGATTTTTCTTTTCTGAATCGTCGTGTTGCAGGCCCGTGCGGAGTCCCTTCACAAAGCGCCCGAGGCCTTCACCCAGTTCCGGCAGCCGCTTGGCGCCGAACAGCACCAGTACGATCAACAAAATAACAAGTAATTCCCAGATTCCCATGCCAAACATAACGGTCTCCTGATAGTATGAACTGATGGGAGTTTGAACATCCCGCTGGAATTTTCAAGAAATTTCTAACGGTACCTCCCTGTTTTTATTGCAGCAGGCTTTCGTTTTGGGTGTGCTCGCATCATGTCCGGGATCAACCGAGTCCCGGAAGACTTGTTCGGATAACGCATGGGTGGCAGGGACGGTATTTTAGAAGATGAGCAGAACCTGTAATAGACCTGCCGACCCCAAGAACCACATCTTATTTCATACCTAGATCCTGCAAGCGATCGTGCATGCAGGGTGTAAGACATGGGTTTATATAGCGTATTGAAAAAACATGTTGTCACCTTATTGGTGATGAATGTTTTTTCGATATGCTATATGAATCAAGGGGTTGCGCTATGTGTGTACGAGCACTTGCAGGATCTAGGTCATACAAAATCCGATGGTAGATATCTCTGCATGGGCAGGTCAATCCACGCTCTCAGTCACGGGACGCCAAAAACGAACCATGGCATTCGTTGGTTTCACGGGTGGGAGATGTCCATGCCAGTAACGAATCAGGGTTGCATCGCGTACCACATGGAGAAGCCTGAACCCGGCCTCTCCGCTTTGGCTGGTGCCGATAGCGTCGCCCGCACCGCGCAACTGCAAATCAAGCTCCGCCAGTTCCAGGCCATCATGGTGGGCAGCCACATGCCCCAGACGGGAAAGTTGAGCCTCCGATGCCTCCCTTGACGGTAATAAAATACAGTAGCTCTGTGCATGGCCACGCCCTACCCTTCCGCGCAACTGATGCAGTTGCGCCAGTCCATAATGCTCCGCCTGCTCGATCACAATCAGGCGCGCCTCGGACACATTCATGCCGACTTCAACCACCGTAGTGGAAACCAGCAAACGGCAATCACCCTTTGAAAAGGCTTCCAGCACCGCATTCTTTTCCTTTGGTGTCATGCGGCCGTGCAAACCCCGAACGCCAGCTTCCGGAAATCGGTGTTTAAGCGCCCCCACTCGCTGATCCACGGAGACGCCATCTTCGTCTTCATCAATGCGCGGTACAATCCAATATGTGCGTCCACCCTCACCCAGGATACGGCGCATGCCGTCTGCCAGTTTTCCTCGCCCCGAAATCACCCGTGTGTTCACAGGTTTGCGTCCCGGCGGCATCCCGCGCATCAAACTCAAATCCATATCGCCATACAGCGCCAGCGCCAGTGAGCGCGGGATCGGTGTAGCCGTCATGGCTAATAAATGAACGGCGTCTCCGCGTTCAGTCAAGGCCCAGCGCTGGCGCACGCCGAAACGATGCTGCTCATCTACCACGGCCAGTCCCAGCCTGCGATATTGCACATCCTTCGAAATCAGGGCATGCGTGCCGACCACCATATCCATGCTTCCATCAGCCATACCATCAAGAATCCTTCCACGTTCCTTCGCACGCAGTCCTCCGGTCAGCAGTTCTACCTGTCTACCCAACGGTGAAAAGAGTGCATTCAGCGTTTCCGCATGCTGCCGCGCCAGCACGCTGGTCGGTGCCATCAGCGCAGCCTGAAAACCATGATCTACCGCCATCAACATTGAGAGCGCCGCAATCCATGTCTTACCCGAGCCCACATCGCCCTGCAACAAACGGTGCATGCGCAATCCACTGGACAGATCGCATTGTATTTCTTTCCAAACGCTGGCCTGCGCTTCGGTTAACGGGTAAGGGAGTGCAGCGAGAAAGGTCTCTATCATATCTGCTTTCGGCCATTTCGGGGCAACAACCTGTGCTTGCTGACGCATGTTACGCATCAGGTGCAGGTAGGTCAGTAATTCTTCCAGGCGCAGACGCACCATGGCTTGCCGAACGGGGTTGGAATCAGGATCCGTATTAGGATCATGTACCAGTCGTAAAGACTGAGCGAACGACGGGTATTCCTCCAGATTCGCATCAAACGAACTGATAGCCGTACGCGGCAATAACGACAGGATCCGTTGAATCATGGCTGCAATACGCATCCCCGTAAGCCCCGCGACAGAGGCATACACAGGCCTCCAGCCACCACGAAAGGCTTCCAGCGGCATCCATTCGGGATGTATCATCCGGCAGGAATCCCGCCACCATTCCGGCTTGCCGCGTACACTGATCCCGCGCCCTGGCGTGAGCCGCGCGTCATGCAGCAGATAGGGTGAATGGAAGAAACGCAATTGAACCTGCGCGCCACTATCATCGCCCAGAACGATCATCACCTGCCGCCTCTTACCCATGCCGGTGGCTTCGACCTGCAGTACTCGCCCGCTGGTGCGCGCTGCTACGCCTTCCTGTAAATTACGGATGGGAATGCTGACCCTGTCATCCATGTAAGCCTTTGGGAGCAGTAACAACACATCGCCCACACGAGGAATGCCTGCGCCGACCAGGCGTTTGGCGAGCGCTGGCCCAACACCGGGAATCACGGTTATCCCCTGTAGCAACGCCTGATACATCCGGCAAGCTTGGCAAGATTGCGTGTAACTAACAAGCTGCATCAGGCGATGATTTGAGCTTCTCAAAGGGCGTCATCATATCCTGTCGGCGGCAGGCATCAGCATCGCCGGATCGAAGTGCTAATCGTAAAGTGAATAGTTCAGATTAATTCTCTTCCGCCGTGTGGGCGAGTTGCGTAATTCTTGCGTCAAACATGGCGTGTCGAAGCGCCGTGTCAGAAATATGCCGGAGCGTATCCGCCACCCGTTTTTTCTCATTCAAGCCAACGGATCGGACAGGCATCGGGAGGCGTCCATTGCGGTTCATTCCGGCGCCATGTTGTATGCGCGTGCGGATTCTTTGGATACTGATCACATGGCATTGGCGGAAGCATGCATCACGAATTTCACGTTGCAGGAAACGTATCTGTTGCGCCATCACGGAATGATCGACAGCGATGAGCAGCGTATCGGTTTCGATATTGACTGGCTCCGTATGCTGAGCCAGTAGCGGGCCAATCATTGCGGGCCATGCACGGCGCAAGCGGGCAATACCGGCCAGCTTTTCGAGCTTTTCCTCACCCAGCACATCGGATAGTCCGGCCCGAAGGGCTGTCAGCCTGGAACGTGGACGTTTTCTCAAAATGGGAGCGTTTTCCCGCCTAAAATATGAATATGGAGGTGAAAGACCTCCTGCCCGCCGCCTTCGCGCACATTGATGACCACACGGTAACCCGGCACGAGATTCAGCACATGATCAGCAATCGTACGTACACGATCCATCAGTATGCCCAGAAGAGCAGGGTCATCGCAGTCGGACAGCGTTGGCACATGTTGCCTGGGAATGACCAGTACATGTACGGGTGCCTTCGGATGAATATCCTTGAAGGCATAGACGTTAGCATCCTCGTAGATACACGTTGACGGAATTTCACCCTTGCTGATTTTACAAAACAGACAGTCATTCATATTGGTTTCCTGATGAGCCTCTTGCAAAACTCATGAGCGGCGATCGGCTTCCCCACTTTGGCCCATTTTCGAGCTGGAATTTCGTCCCATGGAACCAGCATGAAGCTCATTCCATCTCGAAAATGGACTCAACGTAGGATTGCCGCTCATCCACCCAGAGTTTTGCAGGAGGCTCATATGGCTTTGTTTATGAAGGTATCAGTCTAGCAAGGAGGTGCTGATATTCAAATGTTCGTTAACGGATCCGCTTGATATGGAATGGTCAATCATCCACACTCTATTTTTAGCGGGTTCGGGACAACCCGTCTGAAGATTGCCCCGAGCCCGGAGAGGATACATGGCGGACAGAAAACCGAAGTGTCAAATAATGCGTCTGCTGGAAATGGATGTGGCGGATATCGCCGGTCTGCCGACGCTTACGCGTCGTGCCACGCAGCTGTTGCGTTTCCTGCATCGGGCAGCCGGGCGCTTTGTGCATGATCAGTGCATCCAGCGGGCCGCTGCGCTGGCCTATGCTTCCCTGTTGGCCATTGTGCCTCTGGTCGCCCTTGGCGTATCCATCTTTACCAACTTTCATGCCTTCGATCTCGTGGCCGACAAAATCCGTGAGGTGCTGCTCAGCAATCTGTTGCCAACCAGTCATACGGTAGTGGAACGCTATCTGAGCGGCATCGCCAGTAAAACCACAGCTCTCTCCATCTTTGGTATTATCGGACTGCTGGTGGCTGCCACGGCACTGCTGAACACCATGGAGGAAGCCTTTAATCATATATGGCGCATTGCCCGCAAGCGTCCTTGGTTATCTAGGTTCGCGGCTTTCTGGGCCACGCTTACGCTCGCGCCCGTCCTCATCGGCGCGTCCATCACCATCACGTCGTATTTTGCCGCCCTCCCCGTTTTGCGTGATGTCACCGTCCACGCGGCCATCCTGCGAAAAGTAGATTTTCTTATTCCATGGATGATGTCTTCGCTGGCGCTGACAATGCTGTACATGGCTCTTCCCAATACCCGCGTACCCTTCCGTTTTGCCATCAGCGGGGGATTGATTGCCGGCGCATTATTTGAACTGACAAAATACGGTTTTGCTTTTTACGTCACCGAGCTGGCTCACTATGAACGCCTGTATGGAGCACTGGGCGCACTTCCGATATTCCTGATCTGGTTATACCTCACCTGGGTGGTGGTGTTGATGGGTTCGGAAATGGTCTTCTGCCTGCAACATCCTGAACAATCCCACAGCAAGAACATCGCCTTCACGCAGCCGGGCGTACAGCAATTCTTCGCTCACCTGATTTTGATTCATGCTGCGGAAGCATTACAGGATGGTCGCATGTTGCACATGGATACCCTGACCCGTGCAACGGGCGCACCGGACAACATTCTACAGGCATGGCTGGACGTCTTGTGCAAAAAAGGCCTGTTGCACGCCATCCGTGACAACGGCACGGATGCATGGGTGCCCGGCATGGACGCCGCCCGCCTCCACCTCATTAAAATCTACGATGCACTGGCCGACAAAACGATGTGTATCCCGGACAAATGGCGTGATACGATACTCGGCCACACATTGGCGGGGCTCTATTTTCGTCTCGAACGAGAACGCAAGGATGTCCTGGCCGATGTCAGTATTCGCGATTTAATCACGTCGGAGGAACATGAACCCGCATGACTCAAACCGCAAAACTCATCATTGCTGATTCTGAACACGATGCGGACATGCTTTATGCCGCCGGCTTGTTCGTTCCCGATGCCTTTATTGCCATCGGCCTTGACCATCAATGGCACGGATTGTTCTCGCCTCTGGAAGTGGATCGGGCGCGCCATGATTCCGGATGTGTGCATGTACACCTGGACACGGCATGGCGCGAAAAAGCGCGACAATTGAAATGGGAAGGCGGGCTGGAGGCCACCGCCGCCGCTTTTTTACACGAGCATGGCATTCGTTCCATTACCGTACCGGGGCATTTCCCCCTCATATATGCCGAACGGATACGCGCATGGGGATTTAAGCTCACGCCGTATCCCGGTACCCTGTTCCCTGAACGCGCTATTAAATCCGAATATGAAATTGGACAATTAAGGAAAGCGGAACGATTGACCCGTCGGGCCATGCGTACAGCCGAGAAGCTGCTGGCCGCATCATCCATCGGGAATGACGGCATCCTGCGTCATCCGGAAAATGGCAAGAAGATGAAAGCCCGTCATGTGCGTAGTGCAATTGAAACCTTTTTGATTACACGCGGCGCGGTTCCATCGCATACCATTGTAGCCTGCGGACGTGAAGCCGCCGACCCGCATCAAATCGGCCGTGGTTATTTAAGGGCGCATCAACCCGTGATCATCGATATTTTTCCACGCCTGCTGGCGTCAGGTTACTGGGGCGACATGACACGCACCTATGTCAAGGGAAGCGCAAGCAAGGAACTACGAAAATTATATCGTACGGTGCGCGAGGGGCAGGACATCGGACTCTCCATGGTGTGCGATGGCGCGCATGGGGATAAAATTCATCAGGCCATTACCCGGCATTTCGAATTATCCGGATTTCTCACGGGAATGATCCGCGGACGGCAGGCTGGTTTTTTTCATGGTACGGGCCACGGCATCGGACTGGATGTACATGAATCGCCGCACATTTCCATTCATGATGATATATTACATACCGGAAATGTCGTCACCATTGAACCCGGCTTGTATTATCCGGGGCAGGGAGGGGTGCGGCTGGAAGATATGGTGGCAGTGCGTAACGACGGATGCGAGAACCTGACCCGACATCCCCGATGCATGGAGATTCCCTGATGCTGAAGCCGAACAAGAGATACGACGCGCGCAATCCTCACGGCGATTCATGGACAGTGCAGGCCAGGGAGCCTCTTGCAAAACTCATGAGCGGTGATCGGCTTCCCCACTTCGGCCCATTT
>CAZBJB010000026.1:0-21538 GCA_964492105.1 uncultured Zetaproteobacteria bacterium | reverse complement strand
ACGCTTTCTTCAAACTCATGGATCAGCGCTATAATCGCAAGGCCACTATCATCACTACGAACCTGGATTATCCCGAATGGTATCATCTCTTTCATCGCAAACCACTCGTCGACGCACTGCTTGACCGATTACAGCACCATTGCATCACATTATGTATCAATGGAAAATCTCTCCGCGCACCCGAGTCCGGGAATACCCCAGCTTAAAATCTGCTTCCCGCTGGGGTCGTCAACATACATTTACACAGCAGAAGCGCACTCGCCCTGACCACAATGCCGCATCAAATGCTCAGAATTGAATGCAAATCACTGCGCATGCGACGGGTCAATTCCTGTGAGCACAAACGGGTCAATTCCTGTGAGCGCCCAAGTAATCAGGGCTGTTTTCAACTATATTAGCTTTAACGGGATTCATTTCGATATATCGATAGAGGGTAAAGAGATAATTCTCGCTATCGACCAAGCTTGACTTAAACCGTCCTTCCCAAATAGTTCCAGTTCTATTACGTGAAGCATTAAAATAACGGACGTATCGGTTCGCCATTGTTTGCATAAACTTACTAAGCTGCACTTTGTCCGTAGGGGTGATAAGAAGATGCAAATGGTTGGTCATGATGACATAGGCGTGCAACTGACAATCAGTTTTGGATAAGGCCTGTGCAACATCCTCTTTGATCCGACTCATGTCTTCTGCAGATTCAAAGATATTTTTCTATTGTTACCTCGATGCATTATATGCAGGGGTTGATTTGGAACAACGATTTTGGGTAATCTAGCCATTCCCCGAATATACCGGCCTTTTGATCGCGGATCAAGCTGGCTGACCCCTTGATTCGCTTCTCGCAAGCCAGGAGCGTAGTGCTTCAGGCACGGAACACCGGCCCTGCATCATCGCCAACAGTTCATCCGGTTCGCAATTCAACAGCTCCTCCAGCGCACTGCTGAATTCCTCATCATGGTTTCCCAGTACGGGCTCCAGACGCGACAGCCATGTATCCAGTTCCAGCATGCCTTGCCGTTTGAGCCGATAACGCAGTTTGCGGGTATTCGCCTCAGCGTCATTCATGGTCAAATACACTTGCCATCAGGAATCCGGCATCATGACGAAGACCACGCCTCCGGTTCAGCGCGAAAGATTGCCCGGAGGCAGAGACCACAAACAACTCAATGGTTGTTGGTTCCATATCAGAGGCTTTCAAGGCGCCGGATACAGTGGTCGAGGCTGGATGCCTTCATTCGAACCATGTTTATATCCCATGATTCCCGAATGAAATGGATGATTTCGGACGCATATCCACGTCCAACAGTTGCGCTGGATCCTTGAGCGGGAACAAGTCCCTCCCGGATTCTGGAGCTTCGTGATTTTCTGGCCAAATGGATCAGGGTCGCTTTTGGATCACTCAGGGATTCCGGATTCTCTGGCACCCCGGACATGGGTATTTTCAGATACTCAGCAATGCCATTACGATCCGCAAGCAACCAACTTTCCAATTCACGCACCACGGCTCGGAGAAGCATGCCCTGTTCCCTGTGAGGCAGCCATGCATGGACCAATCAGGCGGACAGGCCATTCGCGTATCCATAAAATCCACCAGTGTCAAAATGGGTATGTTTTTGGCCAGTCCATTAAAACCGGCAATTCTCTTTTGGATATAGCCCACACCTTTCTTTCCATAACACACCACAATCTCATGGCCGACAGCCCCAGTCAAGCGGTGCGCCATAGCCTCATCAGTCAGGCCTTCAACCAATGCATCAATCTCCAATCTCAGCCGCCAAACAGAAAAGATAACTGATCGACACCCTTTGGCGCTGAACGCGGCAGCATCACCTCCGAGACGGGCATACCCTGTTTAAGCAACTCAATATCATTTTGGTCAGAGCCAATCACCCGGGATCCATCTTTCCCCGGTTCCAGACGCAACACCTCTTCTCCGCCTATGCCTGTATCACTCAGCATTTCCTCGGAATGGGTGCTGATAAAAATTTGTCTTCTTTCTTTGCGATGTTTTTGAATCTGTTCGAACATCTGGGGCAAATAGCGGACAACTTCTGCATGCAGGGAAAGTTCCGGTTCTTCCAGTAACAACGGCCCCGACCCTTCAAACACAACCCATAACAGACCAAACAGCCGCAGCGTTCCATCTGAAAACTGATTTTCGTATTGCATGGCATCCCTCAGCCGCCAATGCTCATATTTTCCACGCAGATGCGGTGTCCCCTGATGGTCCATTTCAACCACCAAATCACTTAGTTGCGGAACGGCCACTTGCAATGCCCTGGTGATTTTTCTCAACCGGGAATCCCGCGTACGGGCTTGCGTATTCCACAAGCGCAGAAGAAAGTCTCTTCCAAATGGATCATTATGCACGGGGGTGGAAGAAAACGCCTTGGGGTCACGTACAGCCTGGGGAATAATATGCTGGTAGGAAATGGTTTCAAAAAAACGCACCATGCCGCGAAATTCCTTGTTAGCGGTGACCTGTTCCAATGCTGTTTGCGTTAATCGTTCCTTGTCCTCGCGATCCGCATCATCCGGGCGATTCAGCAATTCCTTGCCTGTTTCCAGATTGACAACCTTTTCCTCACGAATCATTGGGCGGCTGGCTTGATCCTGGGTGAGGGCGAGCCGATACGACCATTTTTGTGACACATCAGCGAGCTTGACCTCTACAACAATATCTGAATAACGCCGGGCGGCAAGACACCGGATGGCGGAAATTCCACCTCGCTCTCCCACAGCTGGCGCCAGCCCGTTGCGCGACACATCACGCAAGAATCGCAACGCATCCATAAAATTAGATTTGCCGGATGCATTAGGGCCAATAAGGAATACGCGGTCACCACATTGTGCGCTGACATTTGAAAAATTTTTCCAGTTTCTCAGATGAATCTGTTCAATAAGTATGCTCACGTCACCCCCATGATCTTCAGTCTCTCAATGCCGCGATCATCCATAATCTTCATGGAAGATTACTCAAACGGCATAACCACAAGGAAATCATACCGGTATAATTTCCTTGGCGGCTTCAAGGATGCCGCGCGCCTTGCTTGTGAACCTCTTTATTTTATAGCGATCCAAGACCTTCCTGAACAGTTGTTCTTCTTCATGAATAGCGAATTGTTTGGCAACCATGTCCATAAGTGCAGCAATCTCATTCAAAGGTATCTCTTCAAGAGCCCGGCCACCGCCAATTCGGAGTTCTATTTCCGGGGTATCCGGAACTCTGACGACGCAATTCAGGTAGCCATTAGCGGCACTGGTGCCGTGTTGTTTATCAATAAACAGTTTGCCAATCGTCACTCCTCGATTGACTGCCCGGTTGAATACAGAGCGGATTAATCTGCCCACTTTATGGATTCCGCAAGCATGCGCATAAAGATGATAGGCACGGTGACAATACATTGGACCTTCGGCTTCAATGATTTCAATCAATCCATCAACTACCTTGTGGAACAACCCGTCGTTTCGTGGATCAGGCAAAGGATGAGATACCCAGTTTTTATATTCAGCAGCAAACAGGCCGTGTGGTTTCGCAGCAATGCGGTTGCTTGTAATTTTATATTGGTCGTTTTGGGTGCTCACTGGGCGAGCAACCAAAGATTCTGGCGGGAGGGGCTTTTCTGGAATGGTACAAATCACATCTTGTGTTATGGGCATATCTTCCTGATAAGCAGGCGTGCAAGGTAGCTCTTTCTTTGCCACTTCCTCTTTCTCTGTTGCCTCTTTTGCAGCTCGTTTCGCTCGCTCTTTACCCAAGACGTCTTGTATTTCTCGATCTAACCTGTCTAGCTCTCCTTTACCATCAACCCAAAAATCCGTTGACCATAGGCGCAGCAGATTCCAGCCTAAACGCAACAGTATTTCTTTGTTTTGCTTCAGATGGAATTGGACAAATGCTCTGTTTGAATGTCTCTTATTCAAACAGAGCATTTGTCCAATTCCATCTGAAGCAAAACATCTCCAAATCGCCTTTAGCCTTGCGATAAAGAGCGATAAGCCTTGTTTCAAGTTTTGTCTTTTCTTCACGAACATAAATCTCATGCTTTTCAAGGGCGCTGGAAACAAACGCCTCATCTAAATTTTCGCCCGTTCGCGCACCATGAATAGCGCCATCTCGCCCTTTATCCATGGTCATGGTTGGCAAAGGCAAAAGATTGATCGTCTTGCCCTTGGCCAATTTATCTTCCAATAATCCAGGATCAGGACAAACAATCGGAATTGCGGTTAGAGAAGGACGGAACTTGAGCAAGGGATTTCTCAGTGAAAGATCCAGTAACTTTCTCTGCCACCTTTCCAGACGTGTTTCACAACTCGCTTCCTCGCTGCCTGAAGTGTCTGGCTTGGCAAAATCTTCAATAATTGGCACCTCATCCAAAACAGGAAGCGTAGACACCCCTATTTTTTTATCATCGCCGATCACTACTACCTGTTCGACAAGGGAAAGAGGCTTTATCCGCTGCTCACGCGCACGCTGAATATCAATAGCGCAAACGAAATCAGCCTCAAATTCTTCAACCAATTGTTTCTTACCATTTTCAATTGCCGCAGAGAATGGAAGTACGGGGCTTTGAGTAATGAGCGTTGTTTCAAAAACAATCAGTTCATTCAAGTCTATACGTTTTCTTAGGGCGGTAACGTCATCTGTCACAACAGATCGAAAACTGTCCGGCTGCAACCAAACACCAACAAAAGAGTGCCCATCCTTAAGGATAACAATTGGATATAAACCAGCTTGCTCAATTACGGAGCAAAAGAGCATTGTCGTATCCATACACGTCGCCAACCTTCCAGACATAATCATGGATGGTGTTCGGATTTTTTGCCCCGTTTGTTCAAAACTCTTCGGCGGATATGAATACTTCAGTTCCAAATTGCCAAGTACAGACCAAATTGCTGATACAACTTCCCAAGACCGTGTACGCTTTCCACTAACATAACCATCAAGCATATCACTTTTTTTGCCTCGCCGAAGAACATCAACCGACTGGGATAGTATGTTGTCTATTGCTGGGTCATTAGGCATGGAAAAGGCTGCAAGAAGTTCAGGTTGAGCGCCATAACCGCCCCATTCATTTCTTGCGAGGACTTCCACTTTGCAAACGTTCTTAACTATCTCTTCCTCATCTTGAAGCAGGGAAAAAGTAACCTCTCCGCGCATGGATTCAGTCAATTCAAGAAGGAAGTTTCCGTTTAGCGTTGTATCGCGGTCGGAAATATTAATTTCTGAACTGCTCAATAAGCTGGCGATATGCCATATTTTTGGGACGACAAACCCCGGAGATACATCCATGCGAAGGATCAATCCTTTCAATGCTTCAGTGGTGTCATTCGCAATCGAAATATCTCTGATAAGTGGGACGCTATTTTGGTGACAGGCAAAGTTAATTTGAGGGGCAATTGAAATTATTATCTTGGGAAAAAGTTCATCTAGGTGATTTTTAATTTCACTGTTCGTAATATCTGTCATAAACTACGCCCTCTTTTTATCCTCTGGTTTTTCCAAGAGCTAACTTCGTGTGTCTTCAACCAATTCGCAAGTCATCATGCAGCCAAGCGGCGGATCTGTATATCTTCATCCGTCTTTTGCCGTGTTTTCCAGAGGTCATATTATATCTACTGTTCAAGCCATGATTCGGGCGTGGTATCAAAGACCTTGGCCAGACGGATAGCCATCGTCGGACTAATCCCTGCCCTCCCGTTCAGCAAATCGGAGAGCGCCTTGCGGCTTATGCCAAGCGCCCTGGCGGTCTCGGTGACGGTCAACCCCAATGGTTTCAGACACGGCTCACGGATGATCTCACCAGGATGAGGTGGACTGTGCATCATAACAACTTACACTGATACATGCTGAATTTCGCATCTTCCGTCATCATGAAATAGTTTCTGGATATGCTTTGCGCGATAAGCATCCGGTCGAAAGGATCCTTGTGGTGGAAGGGCATATCCTTCAGCGGCAAGGCATCCTTACCGCTGAAATCAAGCAGGTCGAAACCGCTTTTCTCAGCCATATCCACCGGATCAAAATCAATCGGTAATTTACCAAGAGACGACTTGATCATGATCTCAACAATACTGACGGAACTCACATAAACCGTATTCGCGGCAGTTTCCAGTTCGGTGCGTTTTCGTTCATTGATTCTGGAGGGCTTGGACAAAGCCCAAAGAAAGATATGCGTATCAATGATGATATTCATGAATGACCGTAAAACATCTCGTTGATATCCGAATCCTCATCCATCAGATCATCCGGCACCGTAAACTTTCCAGCCAGCAGCCCCAGCTTCCGCTTGCCTTCAGGTTTGTGAACCACCATATCCACCAATGGCAAATTATTTTTGGCAATCACCACTTTTTCCCCGTGGTAAGCCATATTGACCAGCCTGGATAGATTTGCCTTGGCTTCAGAGATATTCACAATCATCATGGCCTCCCATTGTCGTTCATTCAATAAGACCTATCATACCAAAAGAGGCCAACATGGTCAAATGAATTACTTCTTATAGGCTGGCGTAAGATTCCTCAACATCGGGTAGTGCTTCGTGTTAAGCGTCGCCATCCTTGCATGTTCGGTTTTGGCCGTGGCAGCCAAAGTGGCATCCGCAAGCCCGACACCGTGTGATTTGCCGTAATCGCGCTTGTAAAGTCCCCCGTCTCTGGCGATCCCGGCGCTGACGGGAACAACACGAAAAAGGGAAATAAAGTTTTCCAGAACGGTCTGTTCAGGACTGCCTTTTACACCGGCAAATAACTCCGCAACAACAATGGACAACAAGATAATCCGGTTCGCGTGGGCATTGATAAAGGTGACTGCTTTGTGATATCCGCGAAAAAAGTCAATCAAAACATCCGTATCAAGAAGGATACCCTGCCCAGTCATGAATCAAGTTTGTCCCATTCGGACCGAGTCGTGTTGAAATCCTGTACATCCGTACGATTTTTCCAAATTCCAGCCGCTTCGCGCAAGACCGCCTCACGCCGATGATGACCCAGTTGATCAATCATCTGGTCAACCGCCTGCCGAATCAACTCACTTTGTTTCCGTCCGATAGTTTTCGCAATTCTCGCCAGTTCGTTCCGTTGATGTTCCGTCAGATATATCTGCGTTCGAACCATGCTGCACCTCCAGCGCTATATACACCAACGTTGTAAGCACGCATGCCTAAAATCAAAAATTCAGGATTTTCGAGTCAGCAATGTCCTTTTAATATGGTCAATGGCCTTGGTGGGGTTCAAGCCCTTGGGGCAGGCTTCCATGCAATTCATAATCTGATGGCAGCGATACAGCTTGAATGCATCTTCCAGTTGATCCAGGCGCTCGCCCGTCGCTTCATCACGCGAATCCTTGATCCAGCGGTCCGCCTGCAACAGGGTGGCCGGACCCAGAAACCGATCGCCATTCCACCACCATGACGGGCACGATGTGGTGCAGCAGGCGCACAGAATGCACTCATACATGCCATCCAGTTCGGCGCGCTCATCCGGCGTTTGTAAACGTTCATGCTCCGGCACTGGCGTTTCCGCCTGTAACCACGGTTTAATGGATCGGTACTGGTCGAAGAAATGTGTGGTATCCACCACCAGGTCGCGAATCACATCCATGCCCGGCAAGGGGTAGATTTTGATCGGCTGCTTCAGGCCTGCCACCGGGGTGATGCATGCAAGCCCATTCACACCGTTGATATTCATGCCATCCGAACCACACACACCTTCGCCGCAGGAACGGCGATAGGTCAGTGTGCCATCCAGATACCATTTGATATGGTTCAGCGCATCCAGCAGCTTCATGCCCGGCTTGTCCACCGGAACCTCGTACGCCTGAGTGCATGGCGCCTGGTTCTTCTCGGGGTCAAAGCGGTAAATTTCCAGATGAATCATCGCACCCATCAATACACCCGCTTCTTCGGCGGAAACGATTTCACCGTCATCGGTCGCATGCGCACCGGTTTATAGTCCAGTTCAATCTCATCTTCCCTGACTCTGGCCAACGTGTGCTTCAACCAGTTTTTATCATCGCGCTCGGGATAATCCTCATGCGCATGCGCACCGCGCGACTCCTTGCGCGCCAGAGCGCTCGCCGCGCTCACCCGCGCCAGCACCATCAGGTTTTCCGCTTCCATGGCTTCAATCAATTCAGTATTGAAGATGCCACTGGTATCATCAATCGAGGCCCCGGACAGTTCGTGCGCAAGGGTATTCAGCTTTTTCATACCTTCGCCCATAATCTCCCCGGTGCGATAGACGCCAAAGTGCTCCTGCATCACCGTTTGCATGTCCAGACGAATCTCACTGACACGCCGTACCCCGGCTGACGGATGCCCGCCTGTCCAGCGATGCACGCGGTCTACGCCATCCTTCCAGCAATCCGGATCAAGGGTGGGGTGATAGCGATGTTGACGCAAACGTTTCATCACCTGATTGCCGCAGGCGCGGCCAAACACCACGATTTCGAGCAGGGAATTACATCCCAGGCGATTGGCGCCATGCACCGATACACAGGCGGCCTCGCCAATGGCAAACAGGCCGGGAACAACGGCGTCCCCACCTTCGCCATCCGGCGTTACCACCTCGCCAAAGCGATTCGCCGGTATGCCCCCCATGGTGTAATGCACCGTCGGCTGCACCGGAATCGGTTCCCTGATGCAGTCCACATCGGCAAAACGAAGCGCCAGCTCGTGGATATTCGGCAAATGGGACAGAATCAGTTCCTCACCCAAATGATCCAGCTTGAGCAGCACATAATCCTTGTTGGGTCCACAGCCTCGCCCCTCCCTGATTTCCAGAGCCATCGCACGCGACACCACATCGCGGCTGGCCAAATCCTTAGCCGTGGGGGCGTAGCGTTCCATAAAACGTTCACCCCTGGAATTTAGCAAATAACCGCCTTCGCCACGCACCCCTTCGGTAATCAGCGGCCCGACATCCGCGATACCCGTGGGATGAAACTGAAAAAACTCCATGTCCTCCATCGGCAAACCGGCATCCAGCACCAGTGCGCCACCATCGCCGGTATTGATATGGGCATTGGTCGTCACCCTGAAAATCCGCCCCGCGCCGCCAGTCGCCAGCACTACGGCCTTGGCCTGAAACAGGTGGTATTTCCCGTTGGCAATATCCCAAGCCATCACGCCATGACAACCTTTATCATCATGAATCAGATCAAGGGCGAAGAATTCTTCATAAAAATGCGTGCCGGTGCGTAAATTCTGCTGATACAGGGTGTGCAGGATGGCATGACCGGTGCGGTCGGCCGCGGCGCAGGAACGCTTGGCCAGCCCTCCCTCGCCGAACTCGCGCATCTGACCGCCAAAAGCCCGCTGGAATATCCGGCCATCGTCCAGGCGCGTAAAGGGTACGCCAAAGTGTTCCAGTTCACGCACCACCAGGGGTGCGGCGCGGCACATATATTCAATCGCATCCTGATCGCCGAGATAATCCGATCCCTTGACCGTGTCGTACATATGCCACAACCAGTGATCGGACACCACATTGCCCAACGCCGCATTGATGCCACCCTGAGCCGCACCCGTATGTGAACGCGTTGGCAGCACCTTGGAGACCACCGCCACGCGATGCCCGGCATTGGCCAGTTGCAAGGCGCAACGCAGGCCCGCCCCACCCGCGCCGATGATCAGCACATCGTGGAAATGGTGTTCAACCTTGGCCGTAGACAGATAGGACATGAACTATCCCGCCCAGGCCCAGATGATGGACAACCACCAGATACCGGCACTGAGGGCGGTCACCAGCCAAAGTGTCATCAGCGGTATGCGCACCCCGGCCCTGTGTACATAGTCCTCAACAATGACCCTGATTCCCAGATACGCATGCGTCAGCAATGCCAGCATCAACAGGGTATGCAGCAAGCGAACAGCAAAATGATCCAGCAGACTGAGTAGCGCCATCTGAGTCAGCCCGCCGGAATACACATCCATTAACAGCGCAAACAGCAGTGGCAATAATATGGCCAGAACGACCGCGCTGACGCGCTGTAAATACCATTCATTCAAACCGTTATGCGCCGTACCATAGCGTGCACCACTCACCACAACATCACCCCCAACACCGCCACGGCAGCAAAGCCAATGCCCACGACCACGCGGGCGATCAAACGCATCATCTCCCGATTTTCGCCCCATCCCGCATCCAGACACAGGAAGCGAATACCATTAAAAAAATGATAAATCAGGGAAGCGCCCGTCAACCACAACACTGTTCGCCCGAATGGCGCATGCAACCATGCCTGCACGGCGGCAAAATCCTCCGGCGTTCCCGCCAGCCCTTGCAATAAATACAGGTATATCGGCACAAACAGCACGAGAACCACGCCGCTGGCGCGATGCGCAACACTGGCCAGCATGCCTGGTTGCCAGCGGTAGATGGACAATCGGGGAGAAAGAGGCATTTTCATCGTGTTAGTATTGATCCCTCCACCATAAGTCCAAGTCTGTTCCTTGCACTCAGGCCAGTATACCCAGAGTCCGACATTGCCATACGGCGCATGCCGCAACCCTTTGATCCACCATACGAACCAAATGCTTACACCATGCATCCACATTCAACATCGATTCTTGGGGTATACCTGAACTATTCATAAATCGCCGTGATGATTGCGCAGGGCCTCGTTAATGGAATGTATCACGGATTGCGGAAATTCGATCCGGTAACTGTCCGGCGCGATACCAACCGGGTTGATCGCCGGCCATGGCATGCAGGCCGACAGCGGCAGGGATGGCCTCTGATGGTTTAATCCCTTGCCCCAGAAAGCCACCGATCATACCCGTTAGCACGTCGCCGCTTCCAGCCGTCGCCAGGCGATTGGAACCAAAAGGACAAACCCAGACACTGGATTCCGGCGACACCACGAGACTTTCGGCACCCTTCAGAACCACCCAACCATGCAGTAATTCAACCAGCCTCAAAACCGACCCAAGTCGATCCCGCTGCACCTCTACCGCAGAACACCCAAGCAACCGGCCCGCTTCACCCGAATGGGGTGTAAACACCGTAATCGCACTACGTGTTCCGGCATGCTCTTTTAATGTTTCGTCGGCAGCCAGCATGTTGAGTGCATCCGCATCCAGCACCAGTGGAATATCAGTCGCGAGAATCTCTTGCAGCAAAGGCTGTTGATGCGTCCCCCAGCCGGGCCCGGCAATGAGCGCATTGGCGGATTGCCATGTCGCCGATTCCCGTGGATGCACCATCACCTCAAGGCAGGATGCCGCAATCACGGGATACACAGCCTTATCACAGACAATACTGACCAATCCCGCATGTACGCTCATCGCCCCCATGGCCGCCAGCCTTGGCGCACCGGTATATCCCGGGCTTCCACCAAGCACCCATACATGCCCGAAACTGGCTTTGTGCGCATCCCGGGCATGCTCTGAAAGAGCTGGCCTAATCGTTGTTTCGTCAAGCACCACCGCCTCGGTAACGCCGTTTGGAATCGCAGCATATGCGTTGCGGATCAGGGATTCGGATATTCCAATCTCCGCAGGTGATAAAATATTGCCTGAAAAATCACGTCCGACATCCAGCCAATGCCCCCATTTTGTCGTCGCTATCGGCAGGGTCCAGTCCGCACGCACCGCCACACCCATCACTTCACCGGTATCACCGTGAATGCCGCTGGGCATGTCCACCGAGAGAACAGGCCTGTCCGATGCATTGATATAATCTACAATCTTCCGCACCCGGCCATCCAGCGGTCTTGCGATCCCTGTTCCGAATAAAGCATCCACGACAATGACAGACCGGGAGAGCCAGCGCGCCAGCGCTTCGCCATTATCCCCGCAAGATCGGATTTTGACCCCGGCCTGCCGCGCTAACCGGGCATATTCAGCCACATCTCCCCGCAATGCATCAGGATCAGAAACGGCGACAACCGTCACCTGCATATTCCGTCCGGCCAATACACATGCCGCCGCATAACCATCCCCGCCGTTATTGCCGGATCCGGCGACAATCACAATGCGACCGCTGTCCGGCCTGTATTGCAACACCGCATTGGCGACTGCCCTGCCGGCCCGTTCCATCAGTATGCCCCCCGGCATGCCTTGCGCAGCCGCCTGTTGATCCGCCCAGCGCATTTGTCTGGCTGTCAGAATTCTCTTCATTCAAACTTCCTCAGCGACGGCAAACGCCATCGCTACGCCATCATCATCGGTGAGTGACACATGCATGGCTGAGACATTCAGCCTTGACGCGGCGGCTTTTGCACCATGATACAGGTTAATTTCGGGTTTGCCTGAGTGCTGATGGACCGTTTCAATATAGATCGGGGCGACACCCTGACGGAACCCTGTGGCCAGCGCCTTGGCGACCGCCTCCTTGGCCGCGAACAACATCGCCAGCCTGCCCGCAAAATTATCTTTCAATCGTGCCTGACGGATTTCATCAGGCGTGTAAACCCTGCGTATAAAATGATCTCCAAAACGCTCCAGACTGGATTCAATGCGTGAAATCCCGATCCGGTCCACGCCTATGCCGACAATGGCCATCAGCGCCGCATCACGGCCTTGAAATCAGCTACAGCCTGCTTCAGACCCTTGAATATGGCATCCGCAACAATGGCATGACCGATATTCAGTTCCTCAATTTCGGGAATAGAGCCTATGGGCGGCGTATTGTCCAGCGTTAAACCATGCCCGGCATGAACGGTCAGCCCCAAACCCGCCGCCCGCTTCGCGGCCAGTGTAACACGAACCAATTCATCATCGCGCACTTTCCCTTCCCTATTCGCATAATGCCCGGTATGCAATTCCACGACCGGCGCACCCATGGCATACGCAGCGTCAACCTGGTCCGGGTGTGGGTCAATGAACATGGAAACACGCACCCCGGCATCGGTCAGGCGCGCCACCACGCTTTCCAGATGAACGCGGTGTGTAACCACATCCAGCCCACCTTCCGTCGTTAACTCTTCACGTTTTTCCGGCACCAGGCAGCAGGCTGCCGGACGCAATTTACAGCAAATAGACACCATTTCCTGGGTCGCCGCCATTTCCATATTCAGGTGAAGGTTGGGTATGCTGGCCAGACGTTGCATATCGGCATCCTGAATATGTCTGCGATCCTCGCGCAGATGGGCGGTAATGCCATCAGCACCGCCTGCCATACACTCTCCCACCGCTCGTATCGGATCGGGATAGGTGGTCTTTCGCACCTGACGCAATGTGGCGATATGATCAAGGTTCACACCCAGATGCACGTGTTCTCCCTTTTTAAAGAAACGGTTTTAGGCCGTGATGCCGTGAGATGTCCTGAATCATCCTCCGCCACATCACCCTGTCGTACGTTGGCAAATATACCTTAGGATTGTGCATATGGCCAAGAATACCTTTGCGCAGCCCGGCGCTCACATCCATGCCTGTTCCACATGTCGCGCAGCAAAGATCCGCATGGCTCCATTGAAAGGAATCACAGCCCCTGGCGCAGCGCCAGCAATGGTCCAGCGATCCCACCCAGCCTTGCCTGTCCAGTAAATACCATGCACCGGCCAGCAGGCCGGAATTTTCTTTCCGATCCTGCAGCATCCTCAAGGCATAGCTCAATTCAGCATACCCCTGAACCTCACCTTCACGAAACACGCCCGCGGCCAGCGCATTCAACCGTAAACCTTCCAGGCTGCGTGCTTCATCCAGCAAAGCCGTGCCGCGTTCAACATCCACCAGCGTTCCCATGCCCGTGCGACCGGGTCTCCATGTCATGGTCAGTTCGCAAAGCGGTGCCAGCGTAGCCCGAAACGGGCTTTTGGCGCGCCGCGCACCGCGCGCCATCAACGGAATCCGCCCGTGTTCATGGGCTAGAATATGGATAATCAGGGAAGTGTCACCATAGGGAATGCGACGCAGCAACAGCGCGGCATCATGTATTTCCGCCATCAACCTGTCATCCGTTCAAAACCAAGTCATTTTTATCATAGAGGACACAGAGAAAAATCCCCGTATTTCGATCCCAACTCATCATAAGGAGCTGTATCCACATTCAATGTCGGATCTTGGGCTTCGCATTTCTCTGTGCTCTCTGTGGTGAATAAACCTATAATCCAAGATCACTCAACTTTCCCGGATGGTCAAACCAGCCCGGATCCGCCTTGACCCACAGCTTCAGATTTACATGGCAACCAAACAATGCCTCCAGACCCCTGCGCGCTTTCGTGCCAATGGATTTCATGCGTGAACCACCCGCCCCGATTAGCATTGGCTTATGGCGTTCCTCACCCACCAGGATCACAGCCTCAATCTCCATGCCGGTTTCCGACTCGTGAAACACTTCAATATCCACCGCTGTCTGAAACGGGATCTCCTGCTGCATGGCAAGAAAGATCTGCTCACGTACATATTCGGCGGCCAGTTGGCGCTGACTCTGATCCGTATACCAGTCCGATGTATAAACAGGCGGAGCCACCGGCAGGTGCTTTGTCAATTCATCCATCAGTGCGTCCACCCGCACTCCCTTTCTGGCGGAAACGGGAATATAAGCTTCAGCGCCCGGATCAAGCCGTTGTATCTTGGCCAACCGGGGCAGCAACACATCCTTCTTTGTCTTGTCCATCTTGTTTAAGACATGAATTCGGGGTTGCGGCAATCGCCCATCGGCAAAGCGTTCAATCAGGGCGCATGTGCCGCGATCAAGCGGGGCGCTCGCGTCCTGCATAATGGCCAGGACATCGGCCTCCGCCGCCACGGCATAGGCCACGCGCACCATATTCCGGTTTAACTGTTTATCCCCCTTGTGGATACCAGGCGTATCGATAAAAAGAATCTGGCGTAATCCATCGGTATGGATACCCAGAATACGATGCCTTGTTGTCTGCGGTTTGGGCGTAACAATCGACACCCTGGTACCAATCATACGATTCATCAACGTGGACTTACCCACATTGGAGCGTCCGAGAAGTGCTACCGATCCGCAACGAAATGGTTCTTCTGGCATCGACGTCATCCTCTAGTCTGAATGATTCATGAACAGTTCGGACTAGATTGCAGGTAAGGATTTATCCCGAAGGCCATGCCATCCTTGTAGCGCTGCGGCCATCTCCGCTATTTTTTTTCTCTCACCCACACCTTTTCCGATACTCTTTCCGTCCACATGGCACTCGGCGTCGAAACGGGGGTGGCAATCGCCACCAAGATCGTGGACCACATACTCCGGTAACCCCAAACCGTGCGCCTGTGTGAATTCCTGGAGGCGGGTTTTCGCATCGCGGCTCTCCGACTGATCCGCATGATGCAGCGAATCAGCCCACGCCTCCAGCACGAGCGTACGGACGGATTCCCAGCCCCCCTCAAGAAAGACCGCTCCAATCACCGCCTCAACGGCATTAGCCACAATGGATGTGGATTTAACCTGTTCATCTCCGTCGCGTTCTCCGCCGCCGACATGAAGATATGTGGCAAGGCGCCATTTTCGGGCAATCGTAAGCAAGCCGTTCTTGCATACCATTGCCGCACGCATACGTGTCAGTTCCCCCTCGTCGGTATGTGGGAATTGTTCGTAGAGTCTGGCGGCAATCACCATTCCGAGGACAGCATCGCCCAAAAATTCCATGCGTTCCATATGCTCGCCGGGCGTAGATCTGTGGGTCAAAGCCTGTTTGAGCAACCTCCCATCCCGAAAATGGTAGCCAATCCGATCTTCCAGATCACCCATGATCCGCCCCATCACTCAGGACGTTTCCGCGTAAGGGTTGAAATCACAATCAAGGCGTGCCCTATCGCACAATTCATCCATGCCTGTCAGATCGCTGGCCATACACACTGGCACCTACGCTTTCAGGCACTTAGCACCGCCAAAAATACATAACACGTTCATCACTGTATCAGATGTCCGATACGATCCCAACGCACCGCGCTTTCATGCCCGTTCCATGACCACCATACAATGACGGCACGCCCTACCAGATAGGACTGCGGCACGAAACCCCAGAAACGGGAATCGCGTGAGTTATTACGATTGTCCCCCAGCACCAGATAATGGCCCTTTGGTACTTTCCATTCGCCGTCACGTATGGAAAAGTTCTTGCGCAATACATCATGATCTACATCGAACAGGTGTTCTTCATACAGTCCGGATACGTCCGCCTCGCCATCCGCCATGAAGTAGGTGCGTTCACCCAGTTTCTTCAGTGGCATCTTTTTCCCGTTGATATACAGGCTGTTCTTTTTGTAAAGAATATCATCGCCCGGCAATCCAATGATACGCTTGATGTAATCCTCGCTGCGATCTTCCGGATAATTGAACACAGCAACATCCCCGCGCTTGGGCGGGTGCGGAAAAAACTGCAGATCGGTGAATGGAATGCGCAAGCCATAAGGATAACGGAGTACAAAGATATAATCCCCAACGTCCAGTGTCGGCACCATACTGGAAGAGGGAATCTTAAATGGCGCCACAATAAAACTGCGAATGACAATCGCGATAATCGCGATTACCACCAACGATTCAGTCCACTCCCTCCAAACAGCCTTTTTCTTCGGCATTCATCTCTCCTCTCTCGGGATAAACGTGCAAGATGCACGCACTTATGAATCATGCAGGTCAAGTACCGCCAAGAACGCCTCCTGGGGCACCTCGACCCTGCCAATAGATTTCATGCGTTTCTTGCCCGCTTTCTGTTTTTCCAGCAGTTTTCGTTTACGCGTAATGTCACCGCCATAACATTTCGCCGTTACATTCTTGCGCACCGCCTTAACCGTTTCGCGGGCCAAGATACGGCCACCAATGGCAGCCTGCAAGGGAACATCAAACTGCTGCCGGGGAATCAATTGCCTCAGTTTCCCGACCAGTTCCCGGCCTCGGGATTCAGCGATCGATCGATGGACGATCAGTGATAGCGCATCCACCGCCTCACCATGCACCAGAATATCCAGTTTAACGACATCATCAACACAAAATTCCGCCAGTTCATAATCCATGGAGGCATAACCGTGCGATACGGATTTCAACCGGTCATGGAAATCGATTACCATTTCGGCCAGTGGAAGCCTGTAGACGAGCATCACCCGTCCCTGGCCTATAAATTTCATATCCTGCTGCGTCCCGCGCCGATCCTGACACAATTTTATCATGGCGCCGACGTAGTCTTCCGGCGTGAAGATATTGGCCAGCACGGTCGGTTCCTCAATGCTGTCGATGCGCTGCGGATCGGGAAATTCACCGGGATTGGAAATATCCTTGACCGTTCCGTCCGTCATCGTTACCCGGTAAACCACCGAAGGGGCGGTACTGATCAAGTCAAGTACATACTCGCGTTCCAGTCGTTCCTGAACAATCTCCATGTGCAGCGTGCCGAGAAACCCACAACGGAATCCAAGCCCCAACGCCGACGAATTTTCCGGCTCAAAGGTAAATGCCGGATCATTCAGATTCAGCTTTTCGAGTGCGTCGCACAATTCGGCATAATCACCGGAATCCACGGGATACAGACCGGAAAAGACCATGGGCATGGGTTCGTGAAAACCCGGTAACGGCGTATCAGCCGGATATCGATCAAGCGTCACGGTATCACCGACTTTGAGGTCGGCCAGCCGTCGGATGCCGGCAACCAGAAATCCCACCTCACCTGAATGCAGAACGTTGCACGACACGGGCTGCGGCATAAATGTTCCAATGTCCTGCACTTCATAGACCGTTGCCGCAGATGTGGACATCAGGCGCACTTTATCCCCTTTACTCAGCACACCTTCGAACACGCGTATCAGTGCCACCGCGCCAACGTAAGTATCGAACCATGAATCGACCACCAGTGCCCGCAAGGGCTTCTCATCGCAAGACTTCGGCGCGGGCATGCGTGCCACGATCGCCTCCAGCACAGCACCGACACCCTCGCCCGTCTTCGCGGAAATAGAAATCGCTTCTTCCGCGTCCAGGCCAATCACGTCTTCAATCTGGCGCCTGGTTCCCTCAATGTCAGCGTTGGGAAGATCAATCTTGTTGATCACGGGAATAATTTCCAGATTATTCTCCAGTGCGAGATAGACATTCGCCAGTGTCTGTGCCTCCACGCCCTGGGCTGCGTCCACAATCAACAATGCGCCTTCACATGCTTGCAGGGAGCGTGAGACTTCATAGGTAAAATCAACATGCCCTGGCGTATCGATCAGATTCAGTGTATAGGTTTCGCCATTACATGCCCGGTACGTCAGGTTTGCCGTTTGTGCCTTGATCGTGATGCCACGTTCCTGTTCCAGATCCATCGAATCCAGCACTTGTGTTTTCATTTCCCGTTCAGGAAGCGCGCCGGTTCGCTCAATCAAACGATCCGCCAGCGTAGATTTTCCATGGTCAATATGTGCGATAATGGAAAAATTCCGGACATGCTGCTGATCTGAACAGGTATTTGACATAGGGCCGACAGTGTAACGAGATTTACGCCTTCATCATATGGCGGCTTCGTAAAAGGCAGGCGGCAGGCTTTGGAGCCTCTTGATATGAACCTGAACTATTCATAAATCGCCGTGATGATTGCGCAGGGCCTTTGTTCGTAACGGATTCCAAGGAAGGAAGCCGTAGCCATGCATACGGACGACCAACGAGGGATTCGGTTCGCCTGTCTGCGTGCATCGCACAGGCAGGGACAAAGGAACAAGCAAGGGCATGACAGAAGTTATGAGTAGTTCAGGTTAATAACGGGGCAGGGCTGCGGTATTACTGATGGACGCGTTTTTTTGTGCGCTCCATGTCAGTTTATGCCTACGAACATATTTTCATCATCTCTTGAAATACATCAGGCGATCCCTGAGCAATACTTTTATTTGCTCTCTCCGGAGTTTGTCTACCGCCGAGGAAAAAATCGTGGTGCGTCAGGCCATGTCGTGTCAATCACAAACATTGGAGTATGGCGCATAACCATGCAGGATGCCATACTATGATATTCCTTATCCGTGAATATTCTATGGCCTTCGTACGATCATGATGCAAATAACTCAATCATGGAAGTAAGTGACTTCTTTCTCTCCCTGGTTCTGATCCTGCTGTCCGCACGGATCCTCGGTGAGATCGCCGCATGGCTCAACATACCCTCAGTAATGGGTGAACTGCTGGCCGGTATTCTGCTTGGGCCCAGCCTGCTGGATTGGGTAGAGCCTGTAGAAGTCATTCGGATGCTTGCCGAGATTGGTCTCATCCTGCTGTTATTTGAGGTCGGTCTGGACACCAATATCGCAAATCTGGTCAACAGGGGAAAATCGGCGGCCATCGTGGCATTGGGAGGCTTTGTGACGCCACTTGTTGGTGGTTTTGCACTGAGCTACTGGGTATTTGATCTACCACTCATCGCATCATTATTTATTGGCGGCGCCCTGACTGCTACCAGCATCGGCGTTACTGTTCGCGTTCTCCGTGATCTCGATCGTCATCAATCCTCCGAAGCACAGGTTGTTCTGGGTGCCGCCGTACTGGATGACATTTTGGGTGTTGTTCTTCTGGCTGTATTACTCGAATTCTCCGCGCGAGGCGGTGTGAGTTTCGTTAATGCCAGCAAGGTATTCATTTTTGTCGTCATTTTCATGATGATTGCACCCATTGTCGGCAAAATCATGGCGGACATGATTGGCCGTTACGACAAAAACAGCAAGATCGCAGGTCTGATCCCGACCTCGGTTGTGATTCTCGTCCTGTTTTTTGCGTGGTTGGCCCATGCCGTAGGCGCACCCGCCCTGCTGGGCGGTTTTGCCGCCGGTCTGGCACTGTCACGGCATTTTAACCTGCCTTTCGGACCATTGCGTCATTCTGACGATCACTTTGTCCAACGTATTGAGCACAACATGAAACCCATTATTCATTTGTTCACACCGATATTCTTCGTCGTGGTCGGACTCTCACTGAACCTCCAAAGAATTGACTGGGCATCTTTTTCTATCTGGCAGATGAGTTTGGTCTTCATCATCCTTGCCATACTGAGCAAGCTGGTTGGCGCGTTCCTGATTACGGAATCCGTACATTTCCGATGGGCCGTTGGATTATCCATGATACCGAGAGCAGAGGTAGGGCTGATCTTTGCCGAGTTGGGCCGTGTATCCGGCGTATTCAATTATGATCTGTATGCGGTCATGATCCTGACGATTGCGGCGACCACTGTACTTCCGCCCTTTATGTTAAAATGGTTTTATGGCCGCTATGGGCATCGTTTGCGAGGTTAGGCGCCTCTGCGCATCGCCCGCTTGCCAAAGCGCTCCTGAATGTCATCTATCACGCTATCCACCTTTTGTTGATGCGCATGTTTCTTGTCTATGAATAAATCCCCCTGCCGCCCTGCAAGATGCTGCAATTCACTCACTCCCATCCCTGCGAGGCGAACGGGCTGGCCAGCCCAGTTTTGTTTTATCAGTTGTTGCAGTACGTTCCATATTTCAAATGTTACATCAGTGGAGGTTACCAGATGCCTCGATCTGGTAATGGTGGAAAAGTCTCCAAAGCGCAGCTTCAGTTCGACACGCCGTGCCGTTTTGCCGATATTGCGCAGGCGGTACATGACCTGTTCAGCCAAACCAAGCAAGGTACTGTGTAAGATACTCTCCTGATCAATATCTTGCGGAAAGGTTCGCGCATGCGAAATAGATTTGGCTTCACGATCCGGAAGTACAGGACGGCAATCCACACCTTGTGCAAAGGCCAACAGGTGGCGCGCCGTATTCCGTCCGAACAGTATCTCAAGTTGCATCCGGTCGATTTTGCGTAATTCAGCGATATTGCGAATGCCGATACCTTTTAACTTGTGTTCAGCCACGCGGCCCACACCCCAGATTCTTGAAACGGGCAAGGGATCAAGAAATGCCTGGATGCCAGTAGCGGGAACGGTTACAAATCCATCCGGCTTTTCCAGATCGCTGGCGATCTTGGCGAGCAGTTTATTGGGGGCTATGCCGATGGATGCGGCCAGCTTTAATTCATCACGGAACATGAGTTTTATTTTGCGACCAATGGTTTGGGACGAACCGAACAGGACGAGGCTACCGCTTACATCAAGGAATGCCTCGTCCAGGGAAAGCGGTTCAACAACAGGAGTGAATCGTTCAAAAATCGCCCGTATCCGATGCGATACTTCGCTATAGTATGCAAGTCTTGGCGGAAGGAGGATCGCTGCCGGACATAATCGCAATGCACTGCTGACCGGCATGGCGCTATGGATGCCAAATGTTCGCGCGATGTAGTTGGCGGCGGCGACCACGCCGCGCTCATCGGCCCGCCCTCCAACAATCACGGGCTTACCTTCAAGACCCGGATGATCACGTATCTCCACCGAGGCGAAGAAAGCGTCCATATCCACATGCATGATACAGCGGTTTGGCCTGGGCATATCAGTATTGATTCGCAGCTTCCTTGAATGTCTTCACAAGTTATTAACATGAAAGGTACCGAATTGAGGGTATAAAAGACAATCAGCCTGGGACAGGCTGTTTTCCAATACACGGATTATTGCCGGATCAGGCTTGGGCGGGGATGTATCCGTAGGTTTTAAGGGCCCTGATCCAGCTAGGCCGAGCTTATTTTGTTTTTTTACTCCAAGAACGTCTTAACCTCTTGATAA
>CAZBJB010000025.1:0-21759 GCA_964492105.1 uncultured Zetaproteobacteria bacterium | reverse complement strand
TTATTACGAATGGTTGCGTGAATGAATCAGATCATAAACGGTGAAACTTCAGTTGCATAACTATGGCCTTCTTCTTCGGAATTCGCTACGGCTGCGAACAAAGTACCCGTGCAATGATTACGGTGATTTATGCATGAACAAGTTCCAGGGAAAGAAGAGATCTACGCCACCCGCGAGATAATGCCTCCGCCCAGTAATTCATGACCGATATAAAAGGCTGCCACCTGCCCCGGTGCGGTTGGCTGCTGCGGGGCATCCAGCACAACATGTATGATACCTTCATGCTCCGCAGATATACAGCACGGCGCGGGCTGCGACTGATAACGTAACTTGACGGCAAGGTCTTTGGCATGATCCGGTTCGTGAATCCATGTGACATCAGCCACATCCACCGCGTGAATCACCGCATCCTCCGGCGGGGCAACCATCACCCGCGCCGCATGACCGTCCAGATCCACGACATGCCATGGTCCACCGGAAAGCCCAAGACCCTTGCGCTGCCCCAACGTGTAATACGCAACACCCTGATGTTGCCCCAGCACGTTGCCTTGCTCATCCACAACATCTCCTTGCCGGAAGCCGGCGGATACGCCTTCACGTTTCAAAAAGGCAATGCGGTCGCCCGAAGGAATAAAGCAAATATCCTGGCTTTCAGGTTTTGCCGCTGTCGGCAGGCCGAACCGCGATGCCAGCCCGCGCGTTTCGCCCTTCTCCAGATGCCCGACCGGGAAAAGAAGCCGTTCGACCTTCTCGCGACTCGTGGTTGCCAGAAAATAACTTTGATCCTTGCGTATATCGGTTCCCTTGTCGATATGAACGCCATGTTCGTCATCCCGGCGGCGCGCATAATGGCCGGTAGCGACAAACGCCGCCTCCAGTCCATCCGCCACATCCAGAAGCGTGCCGAATTTGACAAACCGGTTACAACGTTCACATGGATTCGGTGTCCGCCCCGACTCGTAATCCGCAATAAACGGATCAATCACATGTCGCCGGAAGGGCTTGCGCATATCCATTGTGTAGAACGGGATTCCAATATGGTCGGCCACCCGGCGCGCATCGTAGGCATCCTCGGTGGCGCAACAGGAACCATGGCGGCCTGCTTCATCGCGTGAATAGTCCCAAACGTTCAGAAACACACCAATCACATCCGCTCCCGCATCCGCAAGAAGTGCTGCCATCACGGACGAATCCACTCCGCCACTCATCGCGGCGATGATGCGCACACCCTTCAGATGCGGCATCATGACAGGATCAATTTCGGAATCGCTAGCGCCAGCGTCATGGCACGTCGCATCCGTATCCGTTTGAGCGGGCCATTGTTCCCCACTGCCCGCGCTACGTCACCGCGCGGCAACGCCACCTCCGGACAGATCTAGGTGTAAACACATCATGAAAAGCCCCCATACCACACATCGGCCATGTTCCGCGCCAACGGTCAAAGCCACCCCTCTTCCTTGAATGACAGCACGTCGGTTCCGGCAATCAGGAAATGATCCAGAATCTTGATGTCCAGGGGCGCACAGGCTTCAGTCATGCGGCGCGTCAATGAGATATCTTCTTTACTGGCTCGCGTTGTGCCGCCCGGATGATTGTGGAAGACGACGATGCCTTTGGCATCCAGCTCCAGTGCCCGTTTCATCAGGTTGCGAGGATAAACCACTGTACGGTCAACCGTGCCCTCAAACAGGATTTGCGTAGCGATATGCCGATGCTGTTGATCGGTGAAGATCGCACCAAAACATTCCATGCCACGTCCCTGCACCAGGAACCTGAGATGATCCTTGATCTTGTCCGGTCGGTCAAATACCGATTTTCCCGGCAAATTGGAAGCAAGATAGCGTAATTCAGCCTGCTTGATGAGGGTGAGGAATACGGCCGTTTTTTCACCGACACCCCGCACTTGCGATAATTCGGGAACGCATGCATCAAAGATCCCCGCCAGCGTGCCAAAAGCCTTGAGCAGCCGTTTGGCGACGGGTTTTACATCAGCACGAGGAATGGCATACGTGAGCAGCAATTCGATGACCTCATAATCGTGGAAACCATCAAAACCGTGCGTGGCGAAACGTGCTCGCAAACGCTCGCGATGCCCTTTGACGGAGCCGGTATCTTCATTCATATCCGCATTTATACACCTGCTATCCCGTATTGAATATTAATATTGTTGTTAATGTAAATCGCGCTCATACTTGGGAGTATGTCACAAACTGCCTATGTCTGATATTCTGAGTGCCGAGGAACTGGCTCGCTTTAACCGCCATATCATCTTGCCACAGGTGGGTCTTGAAGGGCAGGAAAAGCTTAAACATGCGAGGATTCTGTGTATCGGTGCCGGTGGTCTGGGGAGTCCGATTGCGCTGTACCTGGCCGCCGCTGGCGTCGGTACGATGGGGCTGGTGGATTTCGATGTGGTGGATGAATCCAACCTTCAGCGTCAAATTGTGCATTGTACCGCGGACGTTGGCAGACCAAAGGTTGAATCTGCCCGCGACAAGTTGATCGGCATCAATCCCTTTATGACCGTCAATCTGTACGGTGATGGCATCAAACGGGATAACGTGCGCGATATTGTGCGCGGGTATGACATCGTGGTGGATGGCACGGATAATTTTCCCACCCGTTATCTGGTGAACGATGCCTGTGTGCTGGAGAATAAACCCCTGATCTACGCCTCTATCTTCCAGTTCGAAGGACAGGCCACCGTATTCCATTACAAAGAAGGTCCATGCTACCGTTGCCTGTATCCCGAACCGCCACCGCCAGGTCTGGTGCCCTCCTGCGCCGAAGGCGGCGTACTCGGCGTACTTCCCGGCGTCATGGGCGTCATTCAGGCGACCGAGACCATCAAGATTATTTTGAATCAGGGCTCAACACTGGCTGGCCGCCTGCTGCTGTATGATGCCATGGGCATGACATTTCGCGAGGTAAAATTGCGCCGCGATCCCGCCTGTCCCGCCTGTGGAGAACACCCCACCATCCACAACGTTGTTGAATACGAGCAGTTTTGCGGACTTCCGCCGACGGAAACAGAAAAGGAGGATGTGTTGGCCGAAGATGATATTACCCCGGTACAACTGAAACAAATGCTGGACGAGAACCCGAACCTGTTCGTCCTGGATGTGCGTGAACCCCATGAAATAGCGATTTGCCGTATCGAAGGTACATGGGAAATCCCGCTGGGGCAGATACTGCGACGTTTCGCTGAGGTTCCAAAGGATCGCGATGTGGTGGTACACTGCAAACTGGGCGGTCGCTCGGCTCAGGCCGTGGAATTTCTCAAGTCACAGGGTTATTCCCATGTAAAAAACCTGGCTGGCGGCATGATTCGCTGGATCGACGATATAGACGGTTCACTGCGGAAATACTGATACCTGGATCCTGCAAGTGATCGTGCATGCAGAGTGTAAGACATGGGTTTATATAGCGTATTGAAAAAACATGTTGTCACCTTATTGTGATGAATGTTTTTTCGATATGCCGGATGAATCGAGGGGTTGCGCTATGTGTGTGCGAGCACTTGCAGGATCTGGGTGATACTAGATGGTTCCATAGAGCGAAATTCAAGCTCGGAAATGGGCCGAAGTGGGGGAAGCCGATCGTCGCTCATGAGTTTTGCAAGAGGCTCACCAGCCTGCATTACCCATAAATGCTGCCATGCCCTTGCTTGTTTCTTTGTCCGCACCGAATCCCTCGTTGGTCGTCCGTATGCATGGCTACGATCTCCTTCCCCGGAATCCGTTGCGGACAAAGGCCCGGCCTGTCTGCGTGCGGCACGCACAGGCAGGCGCAATCATCACGGCGATTCGTGAATAATGCAGGCTGGCCCTGACCCTTGAGAGCCTCTGTTGATTTTACTCCTCAAGAATGCGAACCAGCTCTGAATCATGCAGGGTAGCAGCAGGCTATACACCCCTGCATTTGAATGGCTGGGCCGACAACCATACGAGTTGATGTGGCGACGGATGCGGTTGCGCGCTCAGGCGATTGCGGATCACAGGAGTGAAGAGATCATCTGGAGTTGCGAACATGAACCCGTTTATACAACCGGTCGACGCGGTATTAATAACTGTCTCGGGGCAAAGCTGCCCGCACCCTTCATTGAAACTGATCGTGGTGGTGAAACAACGTTTCACGGTCCCGGTCAATTGTTGTTCTATCCCGTTATCCATTTGCGTGAACACGGGCTGGCTGTGAAACAATATGTGTATATACTGGAACAGTCATGCATGAACATGCTGTCCAATCTGGGAGTCAAATCGGAACGACGCAGCGGCTTTCCCGGCGTATGGACAACACATGGCAAAATTTCCGCATTGGGTCTCCGTGTATCAAAAGGGGTTGCCTATCACGGCATGGCGTTAAACGTATCGGTTGAATCCCGCTGGTTCTCCGCCATCAATCCGTGCGGAACCGGATCGCCAGCGGCTAATTTGTCATCATTCTGTACATCACCACCGCTCGGGGAACTGGCAGATATATGGAAAACCTGTTTTTGTTTTCAATTGACTCTCCAGTCCATCTAGGGAGCTGTAAATAAATCGCCTGATGATCGCGCCTGCCTGTGCGTGCAGCACGCAGACAGGCAGGGCTCTGGTGTGCAACGGAGATTTCGTGGAAGGAACATGTAGCCGGGCATACGGACGACCGACGAAGGATGCATTGCGAGCGAAGGAGCCGGCAAGGGCATGACAGCATGTATGAAATCATGCAGACTACATTTTGATGAAATCATTATTTTTCATTTGTTTTTCATGTTGAAGTGCTCAGAATATCCGCCGTCCGTTCGATCACAAAGCAATCACAAAGGGGTACATGCGTGAGACTCATTAGATTTATTGCCATTTCATTTATGTTTGTTTCTTTTCTTCCCTTCCGAGCCCTCGCCCTTCCAAACAGTTTTGCCGACCTTGCCGCGGCACAGGCTGGAGCTGTAGTCAATATCAGTACGACCCGGGTCATTCAAGGCAGACAAGGTCTTCCGCCAGGATTCGGATTTCCGAATAATTCACCGTTTAACCAGTTTTTTCATGACTTTCTCCACAGCATGCCACCTCAGGAACAACATGCTCTGGGTACCGGTTTTGTCATTTCTCAAGATGGTTATATCGTGACCAACAACCATGTTGTGGTTGGCGCGGATGAAATTGTCGTCAAAATGAAAAATGGTAAAGAATATCCTGCCAAACTCATTGGCACGGACACTAAACTTGATGTGGCCTTGCTTAAAATAAAGGCCAAGGGCCTGCAAACCGTCAAACTCGGTGACTCCGATGTCTTGCGCGTGGGCGACTGGGTTGTCGCTATCGGCAATCCATTTGGTCTGTCGCAAACGGTGACGGCGGGTATCGTATCGGCCAAGGGACGGGTTATCGGCGCCGGACCCTACGATCATTTTATTCAAACCGATGCGGCTATCAATCCGGGAAATTCCGGCGGCCCGCTATTCAATTTGAAGGGGGAGGTAATTGGTATCAATACCGCTATTTATTCACGTAGCGGCGGCAATCTCGGTATTGGTTTTGCCATACCCATCAATATGGCCAAGCCGATCATTACCGAATTGCGCAAAACAGGGCACGTCACGCGGGCACGTCTCGGGGTCTATATCGCGAAAGTGGACAAGGCAACCATGCAGGCTCTCGGCCTGAAGAACGAGCACGGTGCTCTGGTGCGTCAGGTGGAAAACGGTTCGGCGGCGGATAAGGCAGGTATTAAACCGGGCGATGTTATTGTCAGTATTGATGGCAAAGAGATTAAATACATGCACAATCTTCCGATCCTGATTGCGCGGCTCAAGCCGGGAGAGAAGGTGCGTATCGGCCTGATTCGTTCCGGCAAGGCAATCACGATTGTCGTGAAGCTCGAAAAAATGATCGAGACGGCTTCCAAATCGGGTAAGTCCGGGAAACAACAGGTCAAGCTGGGATTGTTATTACGCAACCTCAATGCAAACATGGCTGAAAACCTCCAGACCCGGGTGAAGCAGGGGGTGGTGGTGCAGCAGGTGCAACAGGGATCAGCGGCGGCATTTGCAGGCATTGAACGCGGTGATGTGATCTTTCAGGTAAACCGCCGCCCGGTTAATAATCTTGATCAATTCAACCGCATGACGAGCAAGCTCAAGTCGGGCGATGTGCTGCAACTGCTCCTCGATCGGCATGGAGATACACTGTTTGTCATCATACGCTTGCCCAGGCAACCCCACGATTGATAGCGGATCAGGGCCCATGAAAAATGTGAATGTGGCTTATACGCGTCCGCCGGCGCAATCATCACGACAATTCATGAATAATGCAGGCTAGGAAAGCGTGGATATTGAAACGCTGGTTGGTGGTAGGCAGCATGCTGGCCATCATTGTGGGGGTGGCCTGGTACGCGCTTCCCGCGGCGACTGTTCAGATCAGGGAAGGGTCGGTTGCCCCCGGTTTTTCTTTGAAAGATTTAAATGGCGTTGAGAGATCCCTACCCAATGGCAAGGTAGTGTTGTTGAATTTCTGGGCGACATGGTGCCCGCCATGTCGCCGGGAAATGCCCTCCATGGCGATTCTCCACCAAAAGCTCAAGAATCATGGCCTGAAGATTGTGGCGGTATCCGTGGATCAGAATATGAACGATCTGACCGCGTTTGTACGTGAATACAGTATTCCGTTTGAGGTACTTCATGATCCGAGCACCAGGGTTTCGCATCTTTATGGCGTATTTCGTTATCCTGAATCGTTTCTCATTGATCGTTCCGGCAAGGTTCGCTACCACCTGATTGGCGCTGTGAACTGGATCAATCCGAAGGTGTATCGGGTTATTCAGGCTATGCTGATCGAAAAGGCTCCAGGTTGACCGAAGGGATCGAATCACGCATCAAGACGTTGCGCGCCATGATTAGGGAGTATAATTACCGCTACTATATTCTGGATGATCCGGTGGTTTCGGATACGGAATATGACCGGTTCTTGCACGAACTGGAAGGCCTGGAAGCACAACTTGGGAGGCCGGTTCCTCCTGATTCGCCCACGCAAACCGTGGGAGCACCCGTGAGCACAGTCTTTACGGCGCGCGAGCATGGTATGCCGCTACTCTCACTGGCAGACGCTTTTGACGACGCGGAGGTGCGCGAGTTTGACCGCCGGATCCGTCACATGCTGGCGCATCAAATATGCACCTATATTGCCGAACCCAAGATCGATGGTCTTGCCATTAATTTACGATATATGGAGGGGCGCCTGGATGTAGCGGCGACCCGTGGCGATGGCCGTATTGGCGAGGATGTAAGCGACAACGTGCGTACAATCACAGACATTCCATGGTGCTTGAGGGGAGATTATCCACCACTGCTCGAAGTGCGCGGTGAAGTGTACATGCCCAAACGGGCCCTTGCAAAACTGAATGATATACAACAGCGGAACGGAGAAAAAATATTTGCCAATCCGCGTAATGCCGCCGCCGGATCGCTGCGCCAGACCAACGCCAGGGTAACCGCTAAAAGGCCATTGCATTTTTTCGCCTATGGTGCGGGTCTGGGTGGAGAAAATCTGGCACGAACCCAATATGACCTGCTTGCGTGGCTCAAGCGTGCCGGATTTCCGATCCAGGACGTGACGGTGCTGGAGGATGCCGATACATTGATCGATCATTACCATCACATGCTGGAAATCAGGCCGAGTCTGGATTACGAGATTGATGGTGTGGTTTATAAAGTCAATGAACTGTCCTTGCACGGGTTATTGGGTGAACGATCCCGTTCGCCACGCTGGGCCATCGCGCACAAATTCCCGGCTGAGGAAGCACAAACCAGCGTGCTGGATATCGAATTCCAGGTTGGACGAACCGGCGCATTGACGCCGGTTGCCCGATTGGATCCTGTCTCGGTTGGCGGTGTAACCGTGAGCAATGCAACGCTGCATAACATGGATGAAATCAGCCGGAAGGATGTGCGGGTGGGTGACTCGGTTATGGTGTGTCGTGCCGGAGATGTGATTCCTGAAGTGATCCGGGTGCTCCCCGAACTCCGCCCACGGGATGCGCGAACGGTTGTATTGCCCTCAATGTGTCCGGCGTGCGGATCGGCGGTGCTTCAGCCGGAAGGAGAAGCGGTGGCGCGTTGTTCCGGCGGACTGTTTTGCACCGCGCAGGTTAAAGAGGCGATCAAGCATTTTTCTTCCCGTCGAGCCATGGATATTGATGGCTTGGGCAGCGCACTGGTCGAGCAGCTGGTGGATCAACATCTGATCCGGCATGTAGATGATCTGTACCGTTTGAACAAGGGACGGATTGCGGAGCTTGAGCGCATGGGAGAAAAGTCGGCCGAGAATCTTTTGCGGGCCATTGAGGTCAGCAGGCAGACGACTCTGGAGCGCTTTGTGTATGCGTTGGGTATCCGTGAAGTGGGTGAGGCCACTGCCGCCAGTCTTGTCCGCCATTTTGGGACACTGAACAACATCATGCAGGCAAGTGAAGAGGCATTGCAACATGCGCCAGAGGTAGGACCGGTGGTGGCGAAACATGTGGCAGCCTTCTTCGCTCAGCCCCACAACGGGGAGATCATCGCGCATCTTGTTGAAGCGGGCATTGTCTGGCCCAATGTGCAACCCGATACCACGAATAAGAGGCTACATGGTAATACTTATGTTATAACCGGAACGCTTTCAAGTTTCAGCCGAACTGAAGCAAAACAAAAACTGGAGGCGTTGGGGGCAAGAGTTTCCGCCAGCGTTTCGGCTAAAACCACAGCGCTTATCGCAGGGGAAAATCCCGGTTCCAAACTGGACAGGGCGCAGCAGCTTGGTGTGCCCGTGTTGTCGGAAGCCGATTTACTGATTGTATGGGGAGCCTCTTGCAAAACTCCGGGGTAAGATACAAGGCTTTGTGCCTTAGGCTTGAAACAGCATCACCCTATCCATTGTTGATCCCTGTACTAAAAACCAACATGCAGTAAGATACAAGGCTTTTAAGATTTGATATTCAATGGCGAGGTAACGTTTTTCAGATGGTGCGAAAACCTCGTATCCACCTTCCCGCCGGATTCTATTACGTGATGCTTCGCGGCAACGCGGGACTGGATATTGTCGAGCATCCGAGCCAACGCCGCCAGGGGGAAAAAGATGGTGGATGCTGAGTTACAAGATATGAAGGATGATCGCTGGAACAGTCACGGAGCTTGTCCCGGAACGTGGTTTAGCGCAGGGGATGAAAGCGAATTTTATTGTTGCGGAAGAGTTCAAACTGTTCCTCCGGAACCTGAAATGGACCGGCGGTCTCAATAGCCCGAACGAGGGACGCATCCAGCGCCGTGTTGCCGGAGGACTCAAGAATCCGGACACTACGCACGCTTCCATCCGGGTTCAGTACCATTTCCACCAGCGGATCCCGTACATCCTTGCCGATATTTGGAACCTTCCAGTGTTCCTGTACCGCCTCCTGAATTAGAGCGATATAGCGGTTGATTTCCTGCGTTGATAATTGACCCTGAAACACTTGTGCCGCTTTGGGGCTGACGACGGGGGTCGATTTTATATCGGTGGCGGATTTTATGGGTTTGAATGGGTTAAAGTTATCCTCGACCCTGGGTTTCGGCCTGATTTTGTGCTTGATGACCAACTTCGGCCTGGATTTGCGCACCGGCCTGGGTTTGGGCACCAACTTCGGCCTGGATTTGCGCACCGGCCTGGGTTTGGGCACCGACTTTGGCCTAGATTTGCGCACCGACTTTGGCCTTATTTTGGGCCTATGATGTTTCGTTTTTGGATGAGCATGATGTTGTAAGCGTTCAAGTTGATGTACGGAAATCAGGTGAACCTTCACGCTGATGGGGTGGAAAGTCTGTATTTGCCGATGCCAGAGTCCAACAGCCAGAACAACGGCAAGGATCAGCAGATGGAATCCCGTCGAAACCGCAATATCCAGCACTGACAGGGAGGCGTGATTAGAATAGGAGGGACGGTTAGGCATGGGGTGTTAATAAGATTCGGTATCTGGTGCAGGGTTTTCGTTCGTATGCCTGACGACGATCCTCTCCCTCGGAATCCGTTGCGAATACCCCCCCCCCTGCCTGCGTTGCACCTCCTGCAAAGGAACGGTTCCTGGCTTTTGAGAGCGTTCCTTGCATTGACCGGTCAACGGCTTGCTGAAGAACGGTTTGTGTGTACAGGGCGCGCTAACGCCGCGGTTCTGTAACAAGGCCGACTTCCCTGATATTCGCTTTGGCCAGCACGCTCATCACCCGGGCTACGCGCCCGTAAGGCGTGTTTGTATCGCCACGGATAAAGACCTGCAATGTTGGTTTCCGCTTGCGAATTGCGCTGATACGCGGTGCCAGTTGTTCAAGTTTAATCGCATGTTTTTGTAGATAAATTTCACCGTCCTTACGTATGCTTACCACCAGGGGCTCAATATTCTTCCGCATGGCCGGAGAAGCTGCCTTTGGCAGATCCACATTCACGCCCTGGGTTAGCAGGGGTGCGGTGACCATGAAAATGATGAGCAATACCAGCATGACATCTACCAGTGGCGTTACATTGATTTCACCCATCGGTTCGGTGTCCTGAATCCATTTCCTGCTTCCGGGCCACATACGATTAACGCCTGATATGGCGAGAAATGGTATTCAGAAACTCCGAGGAGAACTGCTCCATATTTGCCGCCATACGTTTCAAATCGGACGTAAATTTATTGTAGGCCACGACTGCCGGAATGGCCGCGACCAGACCGAAAGCCGTGGCCACGAGAGCCTCGGCGATGCCCGGTGCGACGGCCGTCAGCGAGGTACTGCCGGTAAGGGCGATATTTTGAAACGCATTCATGATACCCCAGACCGTGCCGAACAGGCCAATGAAGGGCGAGGTGGAACCCACCGTAGCCAGAAAAGCCAGGTGCCGGGACAGGCGTTCCAGTTCGCGGGACAAGGCGGCATCCAGAGCGCGGCGGATACCATCCATGCCGCCGCCCGCGGTGATTTTTTTCATGCTCTGGGTCTGGGTAAGGTCATGCTGGTGGCGCATGAATTCGCGGTAGCCAGCCTGGAAGATATTGGGAAGCGAACTGTCCGGATAACGTTGTGGAATACCTGCCAGCACGGCATCCATATCCTTACCGCCCCAGAAAGCCGATGAGAAATCCTCTGCCTGATGGCGTAATTTCCTGTACAATCTCCATTTATTGAAGATGACGGCCCATGATGTTACCGATAACAACAGCAACAGCGCCAGCACGAGCCGGACGATAAAACCGGCGTGCAGAATCAAATTCCATATTGAAAGTTCTCCACTCATCTCTACTCCTTGATGACCGTATCTTCAGTCAGTGTTGGCTGGATACGCCACGACACATCCTCGGGAATACGTCAGGGCTGACCTGCCCGATCCATGCAGGCCAACCGTATCGCGCCCTCAACCAGCATGTTATTTTTCCGGCGCACAGAAATTCCGTACGGGCACGTTCCATGAACTTCAGATCATTGGCGTAATACCTGGATCCTGCAAGTGATTGTGCGTGTAGAGTGCAAGAGCTTGTGCTATACATGTGCAAGCACTTGCAGGATCCAGGTAACAGGCTATGCCCCCATGGTCGGTATCCTCGCATCAATACGCACGGAATGGATGTATTGGCTCTACAGGCATGGTCACAACAGCGATCCCTGCTGGCTTGAGTCCGGCAGTACACGTTTCAAATGTGTATAGGCCAGCGGTGTCGCGATACGTCCGCGCGGTGTTCGTGTAATGAGACCCTGTTGCAATAAAAATGGCTCAATGACATCCTCAAGGGTTTCTTTCTCCTCTGAAATGGATGCGGCGAGGGTATCCAGACCGGTGGGCCCGCCAGAAAATTTATCAATCAGGGTGGAAAGCAGTTTGGCATCCATGTAATCCAGCCCCATTTCATCTACGTCCAGCCTTGCCAGCGCGGTATGTGCCACGTTTTTCGTAATCTGCGAATCATACTCAACCTCGGCAAAATCACGGACGCGTCGAAGCAGGCGATTGGCAATGCGTGGCGTACCGCGCGAACGCCGGGCGATTTCATACGCACCCTGCTCATCCGTCACAATATTCAGCAGGCGGGCGGATCGTGTAACGATTTGGGCCAGTTCCGCATGATCATAGAAATCCAGCCGGGAAACCACGCCAAAGCGACTACGTAACGGTGTGGTGAGCAGTCCCGTTCGCGTCGTTGCCCCTGCGAGTGTAAAGCGTGGCAGATCCATCTTGATGGAACGGGCCGCGGGTCCCTGGCCAATCATGATATCCAATTGAAAATCCTCCATGGCTGGATAAAGTATTTCTTCCACCTGTGGACTGAGCCTGTGAATTTCATCAATGAAAAGAACATCTCCTTCTTCCAGATTGGTTAACATGGCCGCCAGATCACCGGCACGTTCGATGACAGGCCCGGAGGTGGATCGGATATTGACACCCATTTCATGCGCCATGATATTGGCCAGTGTGGTTTTCCCCAATCCCGGAGGGCCATAGAACAGGACATGATCCAGCGCTTCCTTGCGCATCCTGGCGGCCTGAATGAATACCGCAAGATTGGCGCGAAGTTTCTCCTGGCCAATATATTCGGATAACCGGACAGGCCGCAGGGCAGCATCCCACCTGTCCTCATTGCGAATAACCGGGGCAATCAGACGATCTTCTTCGGCATGCCGGTTCACGGGTTATCGGGTTCCCTGGCCCCGGTTATGCCGGCGCCATGGAAGAACCGGCCGAACCGCAAAAAACAACAGCCCCGAGAGCCCAGGTCTTTCCATTCGCGCGTATTCACGATTTTCATACCAGAGCCCTCATGGCAGCCTTGAACATCTGTTCAAGATTACCGATACCCTCGATGCCCTTAAGCGCCGCATCAATCCGGGCCGGTTTGTAGCCAAGATTGAACAAGGCTGATCGCACATCGGCAACAACGGAAGATACCGCATGCGTGGCGCCCGACTCGCCCACCAGTTTACCCTTCAGTTCCAGAATCAGCCGCTGTGCTGTTTTTTTGCCGATACCGGGCGTGCGCGCAATGGCCAGGTCGTCGGATGCATCAATGGCGGTGAGTAATTCCTCTACGCTCATGCCGGAGAGAATATTCAGAGCCGTGCGTGCTCCGATGCCTGAAACACCGGTCAACTGACGGAAAACCGTTCGTTCACGCAGGCTGGAAAATCCGAACAGTGTAATCTGATCTTCACGCACGTAAGTATGGATAAACAGTTCTGCTGTTTCACCTGCTTTCAGCATGCACAATGTCCGCATGCCAACAGCGACCTCATAACCAACACCACCCACATCCAGCAGGATGGCACCGGATGGATCCGGAGCCATGACCCTACCCTTGAGCCAGCCGATCATGCCCGGTTATTCATACGATCTGTTCCGCAAGCCTGCCCACGGGACCCCGGATATGACTGGCATGACAAATAGCCACGGCCAGCGCATCGGCTGCATCCTCCTGCAAGGGAGGGGGAGGGTTGAGTAACAATCGGATCATATGCTGAATTTGCCCCTTTTCAGCCCGGCCGAAACCCGTGACGGCCTGTTTCATCGACGTCGGGCTGTACGGCGTCACCCTGAGTCCCGCATGTGCGCAAGCGGCGATCAATGCGCCTCTGGCCTGCCCCAGCTTCAGTGCCGATGCGGCATTGCGCGCCATAAACACATCCTCCATGGCGACGCATTCCGGGCGGTGCCTGACAATGACGTCCGAGAGGCCCGCAAACAGGGTGGCCAGCCGATCCGTGAATTCACCGTTTCCCGCGGCAATGGTGCCATGCACGAGATGCGTGGTGCGTCCGCCACGGGCGTCAATCACACCATATCCGGTTCGGCGCGATCCCGGATCCACCCCGAGTATGCGCATCAGGGTCTGTTAACCCGCATGATTTATAAATCACCGATCATGCGTTTTGCAATGGGATCCAAGGGTACGGCAGCATTGGCGAATCACGCAAGTTAACCCGCGTAATGGCCGCAAGTCAGGCGTGCCATTTCCTCATCATCAATATCATAGTTGGCATAGACGTTCTGGACATCATCCAGCGCCTCCAGATGTTCAATCAGGCGCAGCAGTTTTTCCGCCGAATCACCTTCCACATGCACTGTACTTTCCGGTATCCATGCAATTTCCGCAACATGGGATTTCAGGCTGGCGGCTTCAAGGGCTTCCTGCACCTGCACGAAATCGGCCGGGCCGGAAGTGACCTCAAAGCAGCCTTCATCCGCCTTCTCCCGCACATCTTCAGCACCTGCATCCAATGCCGCTTCCATCAGTGTGTCTTCATCCACCTCGTTATGATCGAATACGAACAAGCCCTTTTGATGGAACATCCATGCCACACAGCCGGATTCACCCATATTGCCGCCCCCCTTGCTAAAAACGGAACGCACATCGGATACCGTACGATTGCGATTGTCAGTCATGCAGTCCACCAGAATAGCCACGCCACCCTGGCCATAGCCTTCATATCGAATTTCCTCAATATCGGCGTCCTCGCCACCGCCTGTGCCTCGTTCAACGGCGCGATCTATGTTGCTCCCGGGCATATTCACGCTACGGGCTGCGGCAATGGCAGAACGGAGCCTGGGATTGACTTCCGGATCAGCGCCGCCCAACCTGGCGGCGATGGTCATTTCACGGATATAACGGGTGAATACCTGGCCGCGCCTGGCATCCACTGCGGCTTTTTTGTGTTTGATGGTTGACCATTTGGAATGCCCGGACATAAATATACGCTCCAATGAGTTTGAGCGGGATGTTAGCACGCGGACGGGGGATGCGTCATGGGAGACTGTACCCAAGATCCCACATTGACATGCGGCGCATGGCACAACCCCCGGGATCCTCTCCGTATGGCGTTTTTACGATTCTTCCTTTACGGCCTGAATAAATGCCCTGGCATGTTCCACCGGAACATCGGGCGTAATGCCGTGACCCAGATTAAAAATATGACCATAGCCATCGCCAAAGCGGTTCAGAATATCCTTAACTTCGGCACGGATACGTTCCGGACTGGCATACAACATCGCTGGATCCATATTGCCCTGAAGCGCCACGCGATTCCCGATGCGTGCTTTCGCCTTGTTGATATCAATCGTCCAGTCCAGCCCGACAACATCGCAGCCGATATCGGCGATATCCTCCAGCCAGCCCATGCCACCCTTGGTGTATATAATCACCGGCACACGCCGCCCGTCATGCTTGCGGATCAATCGCCCGAGAATACGTTGCATACAGGCAAGCGAAAACGCTTTATAATCACGGGTCGTCAGAATGCCACCCCATGTATCAAAAATCTGCACGGCCTGTACACCGTTGGTGATCTGGGCATTCAAATAAGCAACAACGGCGTCAGACAGTTTATCGAGCAACAGGTGCAGGGTTGACGGGTCATTGAATGCCATGGCCTTGATGATGGAATAATGCTTCGATCCGCCGCCTTCGACCATATATGTTGCCAGCGTCCACGGACTGCCGCTAAAACCAATCAGCGGCACACGGCCAGCAAGCTCCCGGCGGATCAGTCGTACCGTGGCCATTACATAATCAAGCCCGTCTTCCGGATTGAGATCAGAAAGCGTTTCAACATCGGCGCGGGTACGAATCGGCTGTGGAAACCGCGGGCCGTCACCGGAGCCGAATGTCAACTCCATGCCCATCGCTTCAGGCACAACCAGGATATCGGAAAACATGATGGCCGCATCGACGCCAAGCAGCTCCACCGGCTGGATGGATACCTCACAGGCCAGTTCCGGTGTCCTGCATAAATTCAAAAACCCGCCGGCACGCTTGCGGGTGGCACGGTACTCAGGCAAATAGCGCCCCGCCTGGCGCATCATCCATACCGGTGTGCGTTCTACCTCTTCCCGCAGGCAAGCCCGCAAAAAAAGGTCGTTCTTCAATTCAGACATAAAAACACCTTTTTTTGATGCAGATCAGGTGAGGTATGCGCACCCGCGACAATCCGCGTTCATGTGAGCCGATGATTCAATCCCAAATATAGCCGTCGGTGGGAGACGACGCGCTGGCAAATGCCCGCTTCGGCATACGACCTGCCAGATATGCCGCACGCCCGGCGCGCACCGCATCGCGCATGGCCCGCGCCATCAGGCATTCATCCCTGGCCTCGGCCATGGCAGTGTTGATGAGTACCGCATCGACACCCAGCTCCATGGCTTTGGCTGCATCACTTGCCGTACCGATTCCGGCATCCACGATAATGGGCACATGAGCGCGTTGCTTGATCACGCGCATGTTGAACGGATTGGCCAATCCCCTGCCGGAACCAATCGGATTACCCAATGGCATCACGGCCACACAGCCCACCTCTTCCAGACATCGCGCCACAATCGGGTCGTCATTCGTATAAACCATCACCTGAAAATCATCCTTGACGAGTATTTCCGCCGCCTTGATGGTTTCCATCACATTGGGGTACAAGGTCTCGGCATCACCCAATACTTCCAGTTTCACCAAACGCCATCCGCCGGCCTCGCGCGCCAGCCTGAGCGTACGCACCGCATCCTCCGCATTGAAGCAACCCGCAGTATTCGGTAAAATAACGTATTTCTCCGGATCGATATAGTCGAGCAGGCTCTCCTTGTCCGGATCGGTAATATTCACCCGCCGCACCGCTACGGTAATCATCTCCGCTCCAGCCGCTTCCGTGGCCATCTTCGTGGTCGCGAAATTCTTGTACTTGCCGGATCCGGCAATCAGCCGTGAATGGAATGTGTGGCTGCCAATTTTCAATTCATCGTTATCTGTCAACACATGCTCCTTACCCGTCAACTCATCAGAGCCTCTTGCAAAACTCCCGGTGGGGGTTTTGCAAGAGGCTCATCATACAACACGAACGGGACATTGCACCACAGAGAACACAGAGAGGTTCAAAAACATCCTTTCTTTTCCTCTGTGCTCTTTGTGTTCTCTGTGGTTCAGGGCTTTCCTGTCTGGTTCTTTAACCGCCGCCAATCATATGCACCAGTTCAATATGATCGCCCGGTTCCAGCCGGGTATCGGTGTAGGCGCTGTTCGGCACAACCTCCATGTTCCGCTCAACCGCAATCATTCGACGCTCCATACCCAACTCATGAACTAACTCGCCGATATTAACCGCCACCACGTACATGAGCTCTCCATTCAGGTGAATCTCCAAATTCAAATCCTCTTGAGCCTCTTGCAAAACTCATGAGCGGTGATCGGCTTCCCCACTTCGGCCCATTTCCGGGCTTGAATTTCGCTCCATGGAACCACCATGCAGCTCATTCAATCCCGAAAATGGTCTCAAAACGGGATTGCCGCTCATCCACCCGGAGCGTTGCAAGAGGCTCCTTGTTTTCCACTTTTTTATACGTAAACCAGCCATGTTTTAACCGGTTTTACACTCATTTGTGCAATTTTTCCCATATTTTGATTGACCGGCTTTTTCCGGCTGCGTAGCGTGGGGGCCTATGCTAGCAGCATCGTTTCCCATGCCCAGACATTCCTCACCCGGCCATACGTCTGAGCACGCTCCCCAACCGCGAAACTGGCAGGGCGTTGGATCAGGTTTGACGGAGGCCGCCCGCCTGTTTCGGCAGGATGAGCTTCTCCGTGCTGAAGAAGTGATGCGGCAAGTACTGGAATTCGCCCCTATGGAGGGGCAGGCATGGCATTTCCTGGGCCGTATATTACAGCGCGCGAATCGCCATGCCGAAGCGCTGGAATGCTTTACCGGCGCGGAAGCCTGCTATGCGTGTCGCAAGCTGGATCAGGAGCCGCCCGCATCCGTCCGGCTGGCCCGATTATTATGGAACCAGGGCGAATGTGCGAGGGCTCGCGCCATGCTGGACACACAGATTCTACGGCATCCGGATGACGATGAACTGTGCCAACTGCGCGAAGCGTGGCGCCAACAGGATGGGGGTATCACATGAAAACCCTGCATATTCTGATCATGCATGGACCGAACCTGAACCTCCTGGGAACACGCGAACCGGATCTGTATGGCGTACAGGATTTGGCTTCCATTAACAAGAACCTCATCACCGCCGGTGATAGGACGGGTTGCAAAATTGTTACCTTTCAAAGTAATGACGAGGGTAAATTACTGGATCGTATTCATCAGGCTGAAGCCGAACATATGGATGGCATTGTCATCAATCCCGCCGCCTATACCCATACCAGCGTTGCTCTGCGCGATGCGTTGTCGGGCTGCCGTATCCCTTTCGCGGAATTACATTTATCGAACATTCACAGCCGTGAGGAATTTCGTCACCACTCCATGCTGGCCGATATCGCGGTTGGTATAGTCACGGGTTTTGGCCCCATATCCTATCAACTGGCCTTACAGGGGCTGATAGAACATTTACGGGCATGACAGCCTCGATAATGAAGGCGTAAAACATCCATCTATGGGCGCTTTGAGGGCGTTTCGTGAAGTCAGCATGTATGAATCGTTCAGGTTAAGGAGATTGACGTGGATATTTCCCAAATACGCAAGCTGATCCGGCTGATTCAGGCTTCGGATGTAACGGAAATCGAAGTCACCGAAGGCGATCAGACGATACGTATTTCCCGCCGGGAACATGTTGTTGCGCCACAGGTACAGTTTGCGATGCCCTCCCCCGTTGTGACCACGCCGGTTGCCACCACTGCAACCCTGGAAGCTCCGTCACTTGCGGCTGAAGAGCATTCGAAACATGTTGTGAAATCCCCCATGGTCGGAACCTTTTACCGTGCTCCGTCACCGGAAGCCGCTCCCTTTATCAGCGAAAACACCAAGGTCAGGAAAGGCGATATTCTTTGTATCATTGAAGCCATGAAACTGATGAATGAAATTGAGGCTGAATATGACGGCGTGGTGGAAGAGGTTCTGGTGGATAATGCCTCACCGCTGGAATACGGCCAGCCTATGTTTGTGATTACCCCGCAGGCATAAATATCGCATATGTCCGTTAACTTACGCGCCAATTGCAATACAAGTCATGTTTAACAAGATTCTGATTGCCAACAGGGGTGAGATTGCCGTGCGCATCATCCGTTGTTGCAAGGAACTGGGCATTGGCTCCGTTGCCGTATATTCGGAAGCCGACCATGATGCCATGCACACCCGCCTGGCTGATGAGGCTGTGTGCATTGGCCCCGCAATCAGCACGCAGTCATATCTGAATATCGCAGCTGTTATGTCGGCGGCCGAACTCACCGATGTCCAGGCCATTCATCCCGGCTATGGGTTCCTGGCGGAGAACGCCGAATTTGCGGATATTGTTATAGAATCAGGATACACATGGGTGGGTCCATCCCCCGAATCCATACGCATCATGGGAGACAAGGTCACGGCCAAGAAGGCCATGGAAAAAGCCGGCGTACCCCTGGTTTCCGGATCTGATGGCGCTGTGCGGGATGTGGAGGAAGCCAAATATATCGCCAAAGAGGTGGGATTCCCCATCATCGTGAAGGCATCCGCCGGTGGTGGCGGACGTGGCATGCAGGTGGTTCACAGTGAAGCTGCGCTGCCGGTTGCATTCAATAAATGCCAGGCGGAAGCGGCGGCGATCTTTAATAACGATACCGTTTTCATCGAGAAATTTCTGGAAGAGCCGCGGCATATTGAGTTACAGGTACTTGGCGATACCCATGGTCACCTCGTGCATTTATTTGAGCGCGAATGCTCCATGCAACGCAACAACCAGAAGGTGCTGGAAGAGGCGCCCAGCCCCTTTGTCGATGAAAAAACACGGCATCTCCTGTGTGAGGCAGGCATAGCTGCGGCCAGAGCGGTGGATTATGTCGGCGCGGGAACCCTTGAGTTTCTGATGAATCCGGACAAATCCTTCTATTTTATTGAAATGAATACCCGCATTCAGGTGGAACACCCGGTAACCGAATGGATCACCGGCGTGGATTTGGTCGAATGGCAGATTCGTGTGGCTGCCGGTGAGTCACTGGCATTCACACAAGACAGGATTAAGAGGAAAGGCCACGCGATTGAGTGCCGTATCAATGCTGAACACCCGTTCAAATTTACACCCTCACCCGGAACAATCAAGCTGTACCACGCACCGGGCGGTCGCAGCGTACGTGTGGATGCCGCCATTTATACCGGCTACCAGGTTCCACCGTATTATGATTCCATGATTGGCAAGATCATCACCCACGCACGCACACGGGAAAAATGCATTCGTCGCATGCAGCGAGCCATTGACGAGCTGACCATTATCGGCATCACAACCAACCGCGAATTACATGAAAAATTGCTGGCCAATGCAGCGTTTCAGAAGGGTGATTTCAACATTCATTTTCTGGAGCGCTGGCTGAAAGAGATGCATTTGTAAACTCGTGCATCGCAGAGGACGCAAGTCCTGCAAAGCGCTATTTGAGCTCCCAACGATGCCGCGGGCTGTTGTCTTGAACCAGGCCACGGGCATGCCCGGGTAAGTTGATGTTACCGTGTATTATCATGACGCGGCCGGTGTGAGGGGTGGATGGCCCGCCCGAACTTTTCAAAACAGGTGTATCGAGTTCATGATCCGTGACGGTGTTACTGCCCTCATCCTTGCCCGAAACATCATTCGAAACAGGGTTAGCGTCACGTGAATAGGCGATTTGTTCCGTCATATCGCCAACCGCTATGTTTGGACGGGTTATTCCACCCTGATCATACACTATGACGTTTTCAACATATTTAATAGCTCTATCGAGAACGAAATTATTGGCAGCCTTGATACGCAAGGTTCCCGCAACAAAATTGATGAGGTAGTTAGGGTTCCGCACATCGGAAACCGTCCCGTGGCGTATGGCATAGTTCCCCGGACGCGTGCCCGGTTGACGTTGCAACGTTCCGGAAAAGACGTCATCGGGAAGCAAACCTCGACCCGTGGTCCGTGGTTCAAGAGTGTAGGTCAATACCGGATCGGGCATACCGGCTATGCTGGTCTGGTTATCCGCCGTGATGGTAATGGGGCGGGGACTGATATTCGCCTTCAATCCCGTTTGCTGGGCCAGAGTGTAGTTGCCCGCATCCGTGCCGGTGATCGTGTTGCCGGTGACGGTGACTGCCCTGTTCGTGCCTGCATTCTTGTTAGCAAACGATCCCGCCGCCGTGCCACCCACAGTGACGGTATCCGCGCCCAATGCTGTAATGGACGCCGTACCGGTCAGCGGATCGGTCAGCTTGGTATCATAGACCTTCTTCGATGCGATCAGACCCGTGACGGGCAACGGCGCCTTCGTAATGGTCGCCGTCGTACTGGCTGTAGAGGTTCCCAAAGTGTAGTTGCCCGCGTCCGTGCCACCCAGACCAATCCCGCTGATAGTAACGGGTTCATTGGTGCCAACGTTTTTATTGGCAAACGCGCTGCTTGCCGTGGCGACATTGAGCGTATCACCGCTGATCATGCCGGTGAAACCCGCGCTCGCACTATTCAAGGTAGCCGACGTAGTCGCATCATAAACCTTGTTGGCCGCCGTGATGCCGGTTACGGCACTGATGCTCGCCGGAGTCACGCTCACCGAAGTATTGCCCGCTGAAAGCGCATTGTAGTTGCTCGTCAACGCGCCGCCAGTGCCTGCCAGCGCCAGAGTCCCCGGGCTCGCCAAAGCCTGACTCGTCTGAACATTCCTGGATGCCAGCGTGCCGTTGCCCGTGGCTGTGAAACTCTCCCCGTTTACGCCGCTTACCGTTAGCTTCCCGCCGCCAAATGCAGTCGTGCCGTCGTAAATCCGCGATCCGTTTGCCAATAGCATCGCGGGGTTGACCGTCAGCGCGCCGTTGGCATAAGTGAACGCATAATTCACCGA
>CAZBJB010000024.1:0-22091 GCA_964492105.1 uncultured Zetaproteobacteria bacterium | reverse complement strand
GAACGACTGAATTCTCAGCAGGAGTGTGGATGGAGAAGCAACGCAAGTTGGAGCCTGGATATGCGGTGAGCCGGAAGCTAACGGTATATTCTGGGTCGCATCAAGCTTGGCTGGCGATGACGGAATCGTTCAATAACGGCCCGGCGGAGATCCTGGAAGCAGCATTGATGCCGGAAAACATGCGTTCGCGGAACCGCCGTGTACGGGGCCGTACGCACGATGGTGCGGGAGGTCAGTAATGGCTCTCCCTACCTGATCATCATGATTTCCTCACCCGTTTCAATACCTGTTTTCCATCCCTTCTGGCGCATTCATCAAAAGTGGTAAGAAACAGGAGCCCCCTGCAAAACTCATGAGCGGCGATCGGCTTCCCCACTTCGGCCCATTTCCGAGCTTGAATTTCGCTCTATGGAACCACCATGCAGCTCATTCAATCCCGAAAATGGTTTTAAAGTGGGATTGCCGCTCATCCACCCGGAGTTTTGCAATTGGCTCATACCTGGATCCTGCAAGTGATCGTGCATGCAGAGTGTAAGACATGGGTTTATATAGCGTATTGAAAAAACAGGTTGTCACCTTATTGGTGATGAGTGTTTTTTCAATATGCCAGATGAATCAAGGGGTTGCGCTATGTGTGTGCGAGCACTTGCAGGATCTGGGTCATAGGTGTTATGTTTCTTGAATTCAAAGTCTGAACCCCATTGACTCATGCATCGTTTCAGGCCCTGCCATAATCATCGTCAATGCGTTCAATATCATCCTCACCAAAATAATCGCCGATCTGCACTTCAATGAACACGATCTCCTCCGATCCCGTGTTGGTCATGCGATGGAGCGTTCCGCGCAGAATCTCGGCGTGATCTGGCGTCTTAATCGCAATATCCCGTTCATTCAGGCGTAGCATTCCCTGGCCCTGAATCATCTGCCAATGCTCGTCGCGCCGCTGATGGCGCTGGAGCGACAAGCGCTGACCGGGATATACGGTAATACGTTTGACCTTGTGGTCCGGCTCATCCGCAAGCACTTCATAAAACCCCCATGGTCTGCGCCATTCCTGGCTATCCAGAATCTGCTCATAAACCCGGATGTAGTCGTCTACCATGCGGACGGCGGAAAAGCGCGCCTCGGCCTCCCGCCGGCATGCCAGTCTTGAAATCTCGTCCAGATGCGCCACGGCATGAACGGCTTCCTGCACATCCGCAGCCAGAAAGCCTGTTTCGCCATGGCGGATTATTTCCGGCATGGAGCCTCTGGCATAGGCAATGGTCGGCGTGCCGCAGGCCATGGCCTCCACCACGGACAGCCCGAACGGCTCGGAAAAGTAAATCGGGTGTAGTAGCGCCCGTGCACCGCCCAGCAGCCTGTCGCGTTCCGCAGGTTCTACGCAGCCCACATATTTTACCTGTGCGCCATCAATACGCGGCTCAATCCGGGTGGAAAAATAGCTCTCATCCTGTATCAGCCCAGCCATGATGAGCGACAGACCGGCGGCGCGGGCAATCTCAATCGCATCGCTTGCGCCTTTATCCGGGTGCATACGACCGAAAAACAGCAGGTAATCCTCGGGCGTCTCGCGAAATGTGAAATGCTTCAAATCAATGCCGTGATGGATGGTGGCCGTGTAATCAAGCCGAGGGCTGCGATCCGCGTCGCTGATGGAGACATAATGAACCCCGGCATTGTATTTCTCGTACACAGGCAGGATATCCGGTGATGAAAAACCGTGAATGGTTGAAACCACCGGCGTAGCCACCAGCTGCGTCCAGGCCAGCGGCAGAAAATCAAAATGGTTGTGGATGATATCAAATGCATCCGCGTGCTCAAACAACTCCGAGATATGCAGGCACTCCCACACCTTGGGATTGATAGACTTATCTTCCCCGTACGGCCTCGGACAGACGGCATGCAGGCGGGCGCGGGTTTGAGAGTCGGCGGTGGCGAATAGCGTCACATCCAGACCTCGTTCCACCAGCCCTTCCGCCAGCAGCGACACCACCTGCTCCCACGGGCCATAGGCCTTGGGAGGTGTGCGCCAGGCGATAGGCGAAAGCAGGGCAATCTTCATCGTAACCACTCACCTGCCCTGTTTTTTGTTCCATGGCGGCGTTGCTGCGATGCTCGAATCCTCACATATACCAACATATGCTCCGGTTCCGCGCTTCCCGCGCCTTGCCATAAAATAAAATCCAGAGCATCTGAGAAGCTACTCCCCATCCTTCATCTCCTTATAAGGGTTCAGGGTATCTGACCTCTGACCTCTGATCCCTGATCCCTGCTATTCATGCTTCAGCCAATCCAGCACTTCCGTAAGATTCGCCGTGGCCAGTGCCATCGTGGTGTCGGCGGCGCCGTAATACAGGTGGATTTCATCACCAACGCAAGTCCAGCCACAGGGAAAAACCACATTGCCTACATCGCCGCTCCGCTCAAAGGGCGTTTGCGGCCCGAATACCCATTCCTCGCCACGCCGGATCACGCAGGTGGGATCTTCAAGGTCAAGCAGCGCCAGGCCGAGACGGTAAATATCCTGTCCGGCGATCCGCCGCACGCCATGGTAAAGCAGCAGCCAGCCTTCGGATGTCGCAAGCGGCGGCGGTCCAGTGCCGATCCTGGCCGCATCCCACCAAGCCGGGCCGCGAGCGGCCATGATCTGCCGGTGACCGCCCCAGTGCACCAAATCCGGTGAAAAAGCGATCCAGATATTCGCGGCAATGCCGGGCATGGCGGGCGCCGGCCGATGAAGCATGGCGTAGCGACCGCCAAAGCGAACGGGGAACAGAGCCGCATCCTTGTTGTCCGGCGCCAGCACCGGCCCCAGCCGGTCGAAGGTGTTAAAATCAGTGGTTGTCGCCAGTGAGACCAGCGCGCCCCGATTCGAATATGCCGTATAAGCCATCACCCAGCTTCCGGTATCCGCTATTCGGGTCAGCCTCGGGTCTTCCACTCCCCATGCTTCCTCGGGATGACCCGCCGCATCCGGACTGAATGCCGGTTGGCCCTCCAGCCGCCAGTCGCCAACGCCGTCCGCACTACGCGCGATTGAAAAATGTGAGCGACCGCGGCGATCCTCAACGCGCAGCATGAGCAGCGTTCCATCATCCAGCAGCGCAGCGCCCGCATTGAATACCGAATTCACCGACCCGGGGATATCCCCGACCGACAGGATGGGGCCGCCGTCATGCCGGTGAAACAGTTCATCCTGCATCAGAATTCCATGGGGAGTTCCGGTTTTTCTCCCGTCTTTTTCGCCTCGCGCGCCAGGGTATAGGCCTCATTGTATTGCTCGGCGACCACGTCCCACGACACGACATCATCCAGATAACGTTTGAGGTTGTTGCCCATCCGCATGCGCATGCTTTCGGAGCAGGCCAGCCGGATCGTCTTTTCTTTCAGCATCTGTTTGGTGGTAAACAACAGACCACCGTCAGACTCCAGCGTTTGCGAGGTCAATCCCTCCATCGGTGATGAGGTAATGTACGGCTTGTTCAATGCAATAATACGGGCCAGGGTGCCGGACTGGGTCTCGTCCAGAGAGGGCAGTACGATAAAATCGCACACGGCCATGACCTTGTAATAAATATCGCCTCTCGGCACGAATTCAAAATAATGCGCCAGCCCTTCCTGTTCAAGCACCTCCACGCCGTTTTTATAGCGCTCGTAATCTTCTTTATGGGCGGGATCGCGCATCGTTCCCGCCGCCAGCAAATCCCATTCCTCTCCGCAACGTTGCTTGATCTCCCGGCTGATCTCCTTCCACATGGAAATGAGAATATCCCAGCGCTTGTTGGACTGGATCCAGCCGACCAGGCCGACCAGATGGGGTTCCAGATGAGCGGCTTTATCCAGACCCAGTTCAGCGCGCAACGTTGGAATATCCTCCACCGACCAGCGCCGGTCGGGACGGGCGCCATGCGGAACCACCATAACATTTTTCGGCGTCTCCCAGCCGAAACCCCTCATGGTCCAGTTCAGCCGCCATTTCTGATAATCACACTTGAATAACACCACGCTGGCGCATTTGCACATTTGATAAACAAAATTGGCTTCAAACTCATTCATACGTCCATGAATGGTATGCGGCTCGACGATGACCGGATAGTGGGACAATGCCTCCAGCATGGCAATAAATCCGGCGTTACCATCACCCTTACCGCGTTCGTCGTGATATTCATATAAACCGTACTCATGTTCAATATGTACAGCGTACGGATCAAGCGCCTCAACCTGCTCGACCACCGGCAACCACCAGTCACGCCGCGACATGTCAATCAGGGGAAAAACACCGTCGCCCGCGCCATCTGTATGGCTAATGACGAGCACGTCACGACCCGGATTGTGCTTCCGGATAAATTCAAGCGCCTCTTCGGCAAAGGTGGCGATACCGCACAGCCGCGGCGGCCAACTGGAGATCATGACAATTGGTTTCATGGCGATTTCTCCTTAACTTGCGAGGCCGAACACAAACAGGATTGAACCACAAAGTCACCAAGGTACAAAGTAAAAGCATGATACGCCATGGTTTCATAATCTTTCGAGATACCTTCCAGTGAATTCGCTCACATCAGCCCTGAATGAGCCCGTCCTGTTGCTTCTGTATTCCTCGTGCCTTTGTGTCTTTGTGGTAAACTTCCTCATCACTGGTTGTTTCCACAAACAACTCCTCGATACTCAGGTGAGCCAGGGTATAACTGATCAGGCTTTCCGCACCCTGATTCGCGTTGACGCCATCGGGCATGAGGCCATCGAAGCACCCTTTGGAGGCGAAGTCAAACAAAGCGGCATGGCCGTCATTTTCACCCAGAAACCAGTTGAATGCCTTGCGTTTCAGTTCCAGATAACGGGTATCATGTGTAGCATCAAATGCCGCGCGCAGCATGCGCACCATGGAGGCGGCATCAATAGGCTGCTGGTCAAACCGTGCCTTTTTTCCGTCTTTTGGATACCAGCCATTACAGCCAACGAAGGAAAAATGATCTCCGACATGTGTCGTGGAAATAAGAAACTGACAGGTATCCATGGCCGTTTCCCGGTACATATCGTTTTTCAATACAATCGAGGCCGCGAACAAGGCATGCGGCAGAACGGCATTATCATACGTCAGGCAGTCCTCAAACCACATCCAGCCGGGTGTTGCAGTGGTATGAAAGGCCTGGACGATTTCATCCGCCGCCACCTCCATTTCATGGCGCATATCCGGATCATCAGTAAATTTCCAGAGATAATCGGCCAAGCCCAGTATTTCGTAGGCGCGTCCGCGCAAGCTGAAGGATCCCGCCGCCACGGCATCCCTGAAGATGATGCGTGCAAGCTGCGCCAGCGATGGCCTGGATGGCCATGCCACCAGCGCGCCCAGCGCCTCAATCGTTCTGGCTGTAGCGTCCTCAGACCGTACGGGTGCAAGAAAGCGGCGATCAAATGACATGAAATTATTGAATGTGCCATCCTCCCTGCGGGCATGCAGCAGAAAGGCAAAATACACATCGATCAGACGCAACGAAATTGTATCCTTGCGCTGCCGATGCAAACGTACCATCACTTCCAGTGCCCGGGCATTATCGTCGGTGCAATAGCCGTGATGGCGATCCGGAACGGAATATACGGCGTGTTGTAACATGCCGGTATCGTCCGTCAAACGAAGAAAATGATCCAGGCACAACTCCGGCAGATCCGCAACCGAAATGTGCGTATCGGGAACGGCCAGGGTCGCCGGTCTCGACCGGGTCGGGTTCAGTGTAATCGAATCCGGCCCATGTGAAAGAAACAGATGCCAGTAGTCTTCCCCAACCCGGGGCCAGGTCATGGTGCGGCCAAAATCGAACGCGCGCCTTCGCATGGCTCCACAAGCGTCCGGATCATCCAGCAGCCCGGACAACTCCGCGGCAATGGCCTTGCTGTCCCGAAACGGAACCAGGATACCCCGTCCATCGGCCAGCAATTCCTCCGCATACCAGTATGGCGTGGAGATCACCGCCTTACCCAATCCCAAGGCAAAAGCCAGCGTGCCGCTCGTGATCTGCTCTCGGGAAAGATAAGGCGTCAGATAATAATCAGCCGCATTCAGATAGCGATGCAATTCTTCGTTCGTCACGAAACGGTTAATGAAGACCACATGTTCCTCCAGCTCCAGATCCTTCACCAGACGCCGCAAAGAGAGGCGGTATTCTTCTCCATCCATTTTTTTCACTTCCGGATGTGTAGCACCCAGAATCAGATAGAGAATGTCCTGATGTGCGCCCACCACATCCGGCAGGGCCCGAATGGCCCATTCAATACCCTTGTTGCGACTTAACAGGCCAAAAGTAAGAATGAGTTTCCGATGCCGGAATCCCGGATCACGTGTGCAGGGTGTGGCATCCGAAAAGGCAAGCGCAGGCAGGCCATGCGGCAGAAACGCAACCTTATCTCCGCTAATGCCATAAATGTCCCGCAGCATGGCGACAGCCCGCCTGCTCATCACCATCACCCTGGCGGATGTAGTGGCGATATCCCTGATCACCCGCCGCTGATGCTTGTCAGGGTTCTCAAGGATGGTATGCAGCGTGGTGATAACCGGTACATTCAGGCGTTTCAACAGCAGGCTGATATACGTACCCGCATCGCCGCCAAACAGACCAAATTCATGCTGCAGGTTAACCAGATGTACGTCGCTAAAATTGATATAATCGGCAGCGGCGATGTAGTCCTTCTTGTGATCCTTACGCACCACACAGCAGACTTTATCGCTATAATGAAGCGGTTCGGACGCCTCCATGGCGATCACGCACGGCTGCATGCGCCCCTTCGCCGCCTGCGTTACATGCTCAATCAGATCCGAAGTGAAGGTGGCAATCCCGCATCGCCGAGGCAACCACGAAGAGATAAAGGCGATATTGATGTGGGTGTTAACAGGGGAGAGATTCACGCGTTCGTCCTGAAGAGAAAACGGTTCCCTTGTAACTCCGGTATGCGGGCAATCAAATCTATTTCAATACGGGCACCCATGGGTAGCGCCGCCACGGCAACCGTCGCTCGCGCCGGTCGATGTTTATCCCCCAACCAGTCGGCGTATAGCTGGTTGAGTTCAGGAAAATCATCTATATCCGTCAAATAAATACCGGCTTTAATAATGCCCGATGTTGCAGTTCCCGCCTCATGCAATACCGCCTCAAGGTTACACATCACCTGCAAGGCCTGGGATTTCAAATCATCTCCCACCAGTTCCCCCGTTTCGGGAACCAGCCCAATCTGGCCGGAGAGATACAGTATATCACCACACCTGACGGCCTGGCTATAGGGCCCTGTCGCCCCGGGTGCCCGATCACTGTACACGGATATTAATGCGCTCATTTTTTGGCACACTCCTTGAACAAATATGGTATCAATTCAGCATTCTCTCTCTTCAGTGACAAAATCGTAACGTGTTGATTTTGTGACTTCCGGACGGAAGCGGGGCAGCGGCACGAAGCACACGTTAGCTTGAAGAAGGCCGTGTTATACCTTTACGCATCATGGCCCTGATTGTGTGTCTAATCCCGGCCCTGGCCTTGCGTTCGGTACGCTTCTCCATCGCGCGCTTCACCGTAACCACATCACCCACCCGGCGTATGGCCCGCATGACATTCGCCAGGTGGACACGATCAGAAACCTCCACGAGGATGGATAATGTCGTCATCGATCCAACCAGTTGATGAATATGCAGATCCTCGATTTCACCGCCGCATTGCGCGATGGAACCGGAAACGGCGGATAACATTCCCCTTCTGTTCCGGGTCTTAATCTCCAACAGGGTCGGGTACAGCTTACCCGAGTCAGGCGCCCACTTGACGTCGACCCACATTTCATCCCGTCCTTCCCCCGCATAACGGCAATTCTGGTGATGAACCACCATGCCCTGTCCCTGCTGAAAACAACCAAGTACGATATCCCCCGGCAGGGGGCGGCAGCATTCGGCGGCATGAATCAGCCCCTGCTTCGTGCCCTGTAGCTTTAAGCCCTTGATCTGTCCCATTGGGGCTGCATCCAGCAGTTTGTCCATGGCAATATCGCCACGGCCAAGATGCGCCTGCAATTCTTCCACATTCTCGCACGCCATGGAGGATAAAAATTGCGGTGTCAATTTTGCTTTTTTACCGAAAATTTTATCCAAGATTTCGCGCCCCACACGCACACTGGCCTCTCTTTCCGTACGCCGGAACCATTGCCGTATGGCCTGCCTCGCCCGTGGCGTGCGCACATACTGCAACCACCTGCGACTGGGCGTCTGCTCGGCGTTGGTCAACACCTCGACCTGATCGCCATTATGCAAATGGGCCTGGAAATCCGCCTGCTGACTATTAATGCGCACACCCGTACAATGATTACCCACGTCGGTATGAACGGCATAGGCGAAATCAAGCGGCATCGCACCCCGGGGCAGAGCGAACAAATCGCCATCCCGGCTGAATACGTAGACTTCCTGCACAAACAGATCAAGACGCACCGTTTCCAGAAATTCACCGGGCTGATCGCTTTCCCGTATCAGATCAGCCAATTGTTTTAGCCACTGAAAATTGCGTTTTTCTTCCTCACCCGACGCACCATCCTTGTATAGCCAGTGCGCGGCCACGCCATCTTCGGCGTGACGGTGCATGTCCTCGGTACGTATTTGAACTTCCAGACGGAAATGATCAGGGCCGATAATAGAGGTGTGCAGAGACTGATAGCCATTCGGCTTGGGAAGCGCGATATAATCCTTGAAGCGGCCCGGCACCGGTCGGTACAGGCTGTGAATCACCCCCAGGGCTTGATAGCAGGCGGGCATATCCTCAACAATGACCCGGAACGCAACCAGATCATAGATATCATCGAAGTCGAGTTGTTTGCGTTCCATTTTGCGATGCAGGCTGTACAAATGCTTCATGCGGCCCTGTACGCGTGCCGGCACGCCCTTCCGGTTTACTGCTTCCTGCAGAATGCGCTCCAACCGTTCGCGCGTCTGATTCAAGCCCTCCAGATGTCCGGCCAGGGAACCGGAAATCGCTTTGTAGGACTCTGGATCAAGGTACGAAAAGGCCATGTCCTCCAATTCCTGACTCAGCCAATGGATACCAAGCCGATGCGCCAGCGGGGCATACAATTGCATGGTTTCCTCCGAAATAGCTTCCCGCTTTCGTTTTGGAAGGAACCCCAACGTACGCATATTGTGCAAGCGGTCAGCCAGCTTCACCAGTAACACGCGAATATCCCTGGCCGTAGCCAGAATCATTTTACGGAAATTCTCCGCCTGTTTATGTTCACTGGACGGGAAATGAATTTTTCCTATCTTGGTCACGCCATCGACCAGGCGAGCGACGTCCTCACCAAAACCGGACTGGATATCCTTCAGGGTCACGCTGGTATCTTCCACGGTATCGTGCAGCAGCCCCGTAATAATGCTCTTATCATCCAGCCGGAGGCTGGCCAGTATATTGGCGACAGCCAGTGGATGGGTTAAATAGGGTTCACCGGAACTGCGTTTCTGATTCGCATGCGCATGCGCCGCAAATACATAGGCGCGATTAATCAGATCAATGTCAGCTCTGGGATCATGTGACCGGACCTTATCCGTAATCTCAAAAATACGGCTCACGACTGAACATGCGGGGACACCACCCTTATTTCCGCATATGCCGTGGAATCAAATGCTTTCGTGACAGTAATACCCCGCATTGCCAAAGAGAATACAGCGGACAAAGCCGGATTCAAGACCTGGCCCCGTCTTGGTCAGGATTGCTCTTCATCTCCCGCGACTTCCGCTGCCATCAAACGCTGGCGTTCACGTTCTTCAAGATCATACACCCGCTCCCAGGTGAGGTGCCCGTCGCCCAACTCCCTCAGGGCCTGTACCGCAGGCTTGTGTATTTCATCATCTTCAATCTCGGATGGCATACCCTTTAACAGCTGGCGCGCCCTGTGTGTTGCCAGCAGCACCATCTCAAAGCGGTTCGGATAATAACGGATACAGTCTTCTACAGTCACACGTGCCATATTGATCAATACCTCCTGAAAGTGTCTTCAAGCCTAGCCCGAATGATTCATAAATGCTACCGGCCCGGAAAGAGAAGCTTGCCTATCCGTCACTTCATGGTGAAATAGCGCCATGCCGGAAACCACCATTCATGTGCTGCCACCTGCCGTCGCCAACCAGATCGCGGCGGGTGAAGTGGTGGAGCGTCCCGCCTCTATCGTCAAGGAACTGGTTGAAAACAGTCTGGATGCAGGCGCGACACATATCCGCGTGCGTATCGAACAGGCGGGGAAGAAGCTGATTGAGGTGGATGACGATGGGTGTGGTATGGGCGATGCCGATGCACGGCTTGCGCTCAAACGCCATGCCACCAGCAAGCTATCAACGGCTGAAGAATTGCACACCATTGCCAGCCATGGCTTCCGCGGTGAAGCGCTACCCTCCATTGCCTCCGTCAGCCGCCTGGAAATACATACCGCACGGGAAAGCGCGCCGGCAGGCATAAGGATCACGCTGGAAGGCGCCGCGAAAGAAGATGCCCGGCCTGCCTCGCCCCGGCATGGAACACGGGTGCGCGTTCGTGACCTGTTTTTCAATACGCCCGCGCGCCTCCGGTTTCTGCGCACGGATCGCACGGAAGAGGCAGTCATACTCGAAACACTCCGCGCATTGGCGCTGGCGAACGGGAGGGTTGGCCTGCTGCTGGATTGCGATGGCAAACGGCGGCTGGATACGCCCGCCGGTCAATCACGCGAGGCACGCATCATCACCGTCATGGGCAAGGAATTCGCGGAAAACCGGCACCCATGGCAGCTTGAACACGAGGGTGTCCATGTGGATGGTTTTTTTGGTTTACCCACGCACCATCATCGCAATGCCGGGCGTATGTATTTCTCTATCAATGGCCGCGTCGTGTATGACAGGCAACTGATTTCAGCGTTGAAAACCGGCTACCGCGATGTGCTGTTCCATGGCCGGTTCCCACAGGCCGTCGTATGGATTGAGATGGATCCGGCGATGGTAGATGTTAACGTCCATCCGGCCAAACGCGAAGTGCGTTTCAGGCATCCCCGGGAAGTGCGCGCGGCTGTCATCGCATGCGCCCGCGCCGCCATTGAACACATGGGACAAACTGTTTCGTCCATGCCCGCCGAGCAGGCCTTACGGAACATGCATGCCTCCACCCGGCCGCAAGCGCGTAATACGTCAGGAGCGAGCCCTCACGCGCCGGCTGCCCTCACGACCCTGCGCCATCTCTTTTCCGCTCCACTTGCGGCAGACGGCCTCACTGAGCCGGAAGGACCTGAATATCAGGCATCCGCTGACGCGGCATTGAATCTGGGCACGCCCCTGGCACAGATCCACCGTTGTTACATCCTTGCACAAACCGAAGACGGTGTGATTCTGGTCGATCAACACGCGGCGGCAGAGCGCATTCAGTATGAGAAATTCAAGCAACAGTTACTGCGGGGAACACTGGCCCGGCAATACCTGCTTACACCAGATCCATGGCAACCGGATGCAAAAACAAGCGCATGGCTGCACGATCATACCGATGATCTGCCTCACTTCGGATTTGAGATTGAGGTAAAAGGCGAGGAGTGTTTCACCATTACCGCCATGCCTGCCATCGTGCATGACGAATCGCCCGTGGAACTTCTCTCGGAGTTGACCCAATCCATGATGTGTATTGGAACCGATGCGGAAGGATATGGACGTGTGCTGGAGCGCTGGCTGGGCAACCGCGCCTGCAAGAGTTCCATCAGGTCAGGACGTATCCTTGGACTGGAGGAACAGGAGTCCCTGCTCCGTAACATGGAAAGAACACCGAATATTGCCCAATGTAACCACGGGCGTCCCACGTATGTGAAACTGTCCTTAAGTAATCTGGATCGCCTGTTCGGGCGCGGGGAATGAATGCCATTGCCCTGATGGGACCAACGGGAACGGGAAAATCTGATCTGGCCATATGCATTGCGGAGCAATGCAACACATCCATTGTATGCTGCGACTCCATGCAGGTATATCGGAAACTGGATATCGGTACGGCCAAGGCCAGCCCGGAGGAACAATCACGCGTCCCGCACGCCATGCTGGATTGTTGCATCCTACCCGGTTTATTCTCTGCCGCACGCTGGGCTGCGTATGCCACAACCATCATTCGGGAGGAGAACCGGGTTGGACGAATCCCGCTGATTGTAGGTGGCACGGGACTGTACCTGAAGGCGTTGATCGAAGAGATCTCCGATATTCCACCGGAGCAGGCAGGTGTGCGCGAGCAGTTTCAGGCCGTTGAAAACATGCATGGAACAGCGGCCTTGTACCAAATTCTTCAGGAAAAGGATGCGGAAATGGCCGTGCGCCTTAAACCGGGTGACACCCAGCGCATCATGCGTGCCCTGTGTGTGTTTGAAAGCACCGGAAAACCCTTAAGCGCATGGCAATCGCAAGGCTGGACGCATAAGCCCGATATCCATTGCCCGGTGTTCGTAGCGGACATGCCACGCGATGTATTACGCCAGCGCATTGCGCGCCGTTTTCAGTCCATGCTGGATGCAGGTTGGATGGATGAGGTTCGATGGCTTGATTCACTGCGCTTGCCTGGCACGCACCCTGCCATGCGCGCCGTGGGCTACCGTCAATTGCTGGCACATGTACATGGGGAATGCCCGTTGCCGGACGCCATGGATGCAGGCATCACGGCAACACGACGTTATGCCAAGCGCCAGCGTACATGGTTTTCCCATCAGACGCCGGATGCTGTGCGGGGTAACGCGGATCAACTTGCACCGCGCATCATCGAGGCATTAGCCACATGACAGACGTCGACCACGGAGAGCACGGAAGGAACACAGGGAAGGAGGCCATAACTGGCTTGATATATGCAAATTGGTTGTTGTATGAGTCAATTGAAAGACGCGTGAGCGGCGGTCGGCTACCTCACTTTGGCCCATTTCCGAGTTGGAATTTCGCTCCATGGAGCCACCATGCAGTTCATTCCATCCCGAAAATAGATTTAAAGTGGGATTGCCTGTCTGCGTGTGTTCACGCACAGACAGGCCGCTCATCCACCCAGAGTTTTGCAGTTGGCTCGTATGTCTCTGCATTCTCCGTGCCCTCCGTGGTAAAGATGTTTCGGCTTTGATGAGCGGATCATGGGAAGCGCCACCGGGCAAGGATGTCGTGATGTCCATCCATCCCGAATTAGCCAGTTTAAAGCGCGGGCCGGCGGCATGGCATGCACGGGCCGAAGAATTCGACCAGCTGGTCACGGCCAGCGATTGTGATTTGTGCGAGTCCATTTGCCTGTCGGTTCGCAGACCCCTTGCCGCCACCCTGTTCGGACGGGGGCAGATGGAGGATATTCGATGCAAGGCGACCGAGCACGACGCAACAGTCATCTTCGTGGATCATCCGCTGTCACCGGTGCAGCAACGGAACCTTGAGAAGGCATGGAATGTCAAAGTGGTGGATCGCGCCGGCCTGATTCTGGAAATTTTTGCCGCTCGCGCCCGCACCCGGGAAGGTTCATTGCAGGTGGAACTGGCCAGCCTCAATTACCAGATCAGCCGCCTGGTACGCTCATGGACGCATCTGGAACGGCAACGTGGCGGTTCCGGCTTTCTCGGCGGTCCGGGCGAACGGCAGATCGAACTGGACCGGCGGATGATCCGTATTCGTATCCGGCAGCTGGAGAAGGATCTGTCAAGAGTTCGGCGGATGCGCGCAACCCAGCGGGTGGGGCGTAAGCGTAAAAACATCCCGACCGTGGCGTTGGTGGGTTACACCAATGCGGGAAAATCCACATTATTCAATCGTCTGACCGGATCCGACGTGTATGCCGCCAACCAGTTATTTGCGACACTGGACCCGACCTTACGTAAGCTGGAACTGGATGGGGGACATCAATTGATGCTGTCTGACACGGTTGGTTTCGTGCGGGAATTGCCGCATGAACTGGTTGAAGCCTTCCGTGCCACGCTGGAAGAGGTGATTGAAGCCGATCTTATTATGCATGTACGCGATGCGGCCGACGCGCAAGTACGCGAACAGGGCAAAGTCGTGGAGGCCACCCTGCGCGAAATCGGCCTGGAAGGCGATGCCATGCCGCCGATCATTGAAGTATGGAATAAAACCGATCTGGCGCCGCGGGTGCAGTCTCGTATCTTGCGGAATATTGATGGCAGCCGCGTGGCGCTTTCAGCCCTGACGGGCGTGGGTATTGATGCGTTGATGGATGTATTGCGCGACTGGCTGGAAGCGCAAATGGAGGAAGTCACCCTGACGGTGGATGCGACTGACGGTAAAACCCTGGCTTACTGCCATGCGCATGGACGTGTTCTTCATCAACGCTGCTCCGGTGGCGTAGTTAAAATAACGGTACGATTATCCCCTGCATCATCTGCCCGATTAAAAGCCACCACTGTTCCCCACGGGATACACGGCAGAAGGAAAAAATAGTCGTATGGTTTACTGTCCGTGTGTGCGGCGTCGGATCAAGACTGCATCACAACCGGAATATCAATCTTGCGGCTGTTCAACACACTGATCCCGCGCGCCACTTCGCCAGCCAGCGTACGATAGAAACCCGACTGGGCTGAATCAGGATGGGCCGCGACGATGGGCGTCCCCCTGTCCGAATCCTCACGGATCCGTATATCCAGCGGGATATGAGCAAGCACACGCGTATCATACTCTCCGGCCAGCTTTTCCGTTCCTCCTTGTGAGAAAATATGACTTTCCTCACCGCAATGCGGACAGATAAATACGCTCATATTCTCCACGATGCCGAGTACGGGCACATTAACCTTTCGGAACATGGCAATGCCCTTCCGGGCGTCGGAGAGCGCAATATCCTGTGGTGTCGTGACGATCACCGAGCCCGTAACCGGTACGTTTTGCGTCAGGGTCAGTTGCGCATCGCCGGTGCCGGGAGGCAAATCAATCACCAGGTAGTCCAGTTCGCCCCATGCCACGTCATTCAATAACTGAGTCAGCGCACCGGCCACCATGGGACCACGCCAGATCACGGCCTGTTCTTCCGACACGAGGAATCCGATAGACATGGTGGCCACGCCAAAATTAACGAGTGGCAGGATGGCCTTGTCCCGGACGCCTGGCTGTTGTCCGGTCAGTCCCATCATGCGTGGAATGGAGGGGCCGTAGACATCGGCATCCAGGAGCCCTGTTCTGGCACCGGTTCGGGCCAGAGCAACAGCAAGATTCACGGCGGTGGTGGATTTCCCCACGCCACCCTTGCAGGAAGCAACGGCGATAATATTCCTGATGCCGGGAATAGCCTGCATGTCGGGGTGTTTCCGCGTCCGCACATTGGACGTGATATTTACCTGTACGTCCCTAACGCCATTGATGGCGCCAACCAGCTCGGTGGCCTGGCGACGAAATTCCTCCTTGACCGGACAAGCGGGCGTGGTCAGTTCGATGATGAAGGAAACCTTGCCGGATTCAATCGCAACATCTTTTACAAACCCCAGCGCGACAATATCCTTGCCAAAGTCAGGGTCAATGATCCGGCTCAAGGCTTCAAGAACCTGTTTTTTCGTCACTGTGGGCATATCACGCTCCTGCTGATGGGCTGCCTGTAAAACTCCGGAGGGCGGCCCGTGGAATAATCGGAACCGTCCAATACTATACCATTTTTGTCAAGTATTTACGAACGGCCTTTGCCATGCGCCGCTTTACCACCGCTTCCGCGACGTCGCGACGGGGAGGAGCCGGGACGCGGTTGATGCTGATCCGGCCTGCCCCTCCGATGGCGCGCTCTTCCTTGCCGCGTTCCGGAAGGCGTGCCGTCATCATGGACTGGCATCGCCGCCAAACCGGATGTAAACCCCGGTACTTCAATCGCCGGGATCCTCTTCCTGATGAGCTTTTCAATACCGGTCAGGAGTTTCTGTTCTTCATGGCAGACCAGTGATATCGCTTCCCCCGTGTGGCCGGCGCGACCGGTGCGACCGATGCGGTGTATATAATCCTCCGGCACATTCGGCAGCTCGTAGTTGACGACATGCGGCAACTGATCAATATCCAGTCCGCGCGCCGCGATATCCGTAGCGACCAGCACCCGTATTTCACCCTGTTTAAAACCGGCCAATGTCTTGGTGCGCGCCGTCTGGCTCTTGTTACCGTGGATCGCCGCCGCATGGATCCCATCCTTGCCCAGCTGTTCGGTCAAGCGGTTCGCACCATGTTTGGTACGGGTAAATACCAGTACCTGTTTCCAGTTCTGACTGGAGATCAGGTGGGCAAGCAGCGTGCGCTTATTCGACTTTCCAACCGGATACGCCACCTGACGAATCAGCCCGACTGTTTCGTTGTGCGCCACCTCGACCAGTACCGGTGAACGTAACATAGTGCTGGCGAGCCGCTTGATATCGTCGGAGAAGGTCGCCGAGAACAGCAGGCACTGGCGATTTTTTGGTAACAGTGCCAGCACCTTACGGATGTCGTGAATAAAACCCATGTCGAGCATACGATCCGCTTCATCAAGTACCAGAATGTCCACACTGGACAAATTCGCTGCCTTCTGGCCGATCAGATCAAGCAGACGACCCGGTGTGGCAATGAGGATATCCACACCGCGACGCAGCCTGGCGATCTGTGCCTGAATACCCACACCACCAAAGATAATGGTCGAACGCATCGGCAGGTATTTACCGTAGGTAGCAATGCTTTCACCGACCTGAGCGGCCAGCTCACGGGTCGGCGTGATGACCAGCACACGGATCGGTCGATACCCGTGCCCGGCCTGACCGTTTTGCAATAGTTGGAGTATCGGCAACGTAAATCCGGCCGTCTTGCCGGTTCCGGTCTGGGCGGCGGCCATGATATCGCGTCCCTCCAGCACCACCGGAATGGCCTGTTCCTGGATGGGGGTAGGCTTACTATACCCCTGTTCGCGCACAGCGCGGAGGATCTCTTTCGAGAGCCCGAGTTTATCAAATGTCATGTTGTTTATTCCAGTGCTGGCCCGCCGGAGATAACCGGACTGATCCGGGCCTGGCGTAATTTATTACCTGGATCCTGCAAGAGCTTGTGCTATGCATGTGCAATCACTTGCAGAATCCAGGTATTACATTCCGCTATTCGCGGAGGAGCAGCTAACGATCAGGGAACAGCCGCTTGAAGTGGCGGCACTGTATGGAGTGAGACCGGCAATAGCAACACATTTTTTGCCTGAATCATTCGAGCCTCTTGCAAAACTCATGAGCAGCTCATTCGTATATGCGTAAGCACTCGCCGTTATTTACGACTAGGACAAAAATCGGCTAGAGTCGATTGATGACTGAAACTGGAGTAAATACAGCGTGCATGCAACGTTACCATTACTGAGACAGAGTGATTTTCCTGCTATCCGACGGGGAAAACTGGAAATACTACAAGTGAATTTAGGCTATTTGTGTAATCAGAGCTGTCTGCATTGCCATGTAAACGCCGGGCCGAGGCGTAAGGAAGTCATGGATGAGGCGACGGTTCAGACGGTTCTGGGATTTCTGGCTTCATCCAATGTCGAAACGCTGGACTTAACCGGTGGCGCGCCGGAAATGAACCCGTATTTCCGTACAGTGGTTGCGGAATCACGAGCCCTGGATATCACGGTCATGGACCGTTGCAATCTGACCATTCTTGAATCGCCTGGCTATGAGACTATGGCTGTGTTTCTGGCCGACAACAAGGTGGAGGTGCTTGCTTCCCTACCCTGTTATATGGAAAACAATGTGAATGCGCAACGCGGGAAAGGCGTGTTCGGGACGAGCATAAATGCCCTGAAACGCTTAAATGCATTAGGCTATGGCAAGGAAGGATCAGCCCTGATCCTGAATCTTGTTTACAACCCGCCTGGACCGAACCTGCCACCCGATCAGAAGGCTCTGAAGGCAACCTACAAGCTGGAGTTGGAACGCCGCTATGGCGTTGTGTTCAATCACCTGTTTACCATTACGAATATGCCGATCAAGCGTTTTGGCAGCACGCTGGTTTCAAAGGGGCAATTTGCTGATTACATACAATTGCTCAGGAATGCCTACCGGGAGGAGAACCTGAATGGCGTCATGTGCCGTAACCTGATCAGCATAGATTGGCGGGGTTTTGTCTATGATTGTGATTTCAATCAGATGCTGGGGTTGCCCTTGCTGCGTGGTGGCAGACCTCGAACGCACCTTTCAGAACTCATGGGTCAGGAGGTGGAAGGCAATCCCGTCGCCGTCATGGATCACTGCTATGGTTGCACCGCCGGGCAGGGTTCCGGTTGTGGCGGAGCACTGGAATAGGAATACGGCATGCCGTTGCAAGGATTTGTGCGTAAAGGGCAGGGCCGGAACCTCTTACCACGGAGCATTTCGTTGAAGGATCGATTATAGATTAAGGTCGAAAAAATCCTTTTTTTCAACGGCTGGCGAGGATGGCCTCTTCCTGTTGCCCACATCCGTTTCAGTTGGTGCGGTGCCGGTGCGAAACGCTTCAAGAAATGGCTTTTTAATATCCGATCCCGGTAATTTACCGGTTTTACGGTCAATGACCACCCATTCAACGCCCTCCGGTGGTGTAAAGTGCTCTTTTGGTTTGCCGCGGTGGAAAGCCCGCATGGCCGAAAGCCAGATGGGTAAAGCTGCTCTTGCTCCCGTTTCATGCCTTCCCATGCTGCCGGGCGTATCGCGTCCAACCCACACGCCCGTCAGGATTTGCGGGGTAAACCCCATAAACCACGCATCCACCTGTTTATTGGTGGTTCCGGTCTTTCCGGCGGCCACGCGTCCCAGAGCCAGTGCTCGTCGTCCCGTGCCGTACTGGATAACCCCATGCATCATATTGGTGACCAGAAACGCACTAATCGGATCCAGGGTCTGTTCGGCAGGTTGTATGGCACCGTTCACCGCCAGTACCGGATCGACGTGGCATACCTGGCAACGGAATCCGGCAACGGAACGGTACAAACTCTGTCCATTGCGATCCTGCACCTGCTGCACGATCACCGGCTTCCAGCGTTTGCCGCCGGACGCAATCACGGCATACGATTCCGTCAGTTCCTTGAGCGTGACGCCCGTAACGCCCAGCGCCAACGCGAGTTGATGAGGAAAATTCTGATGGAACTGGTAATTGCCAAGCGCGCGCACAAAACGGTTCACACCAACATCCTGCAATAATTTGATGGAGGCCAGGTTGCGTGAGTGCTCCAATGCATTGCGCAGCGTGACAGGACCGGCAAAGCGGTTTCCGTAATCTTTCGGTCGCCAGAATTCACCCTGCTTCAGATTTTCGAAGACCACGGGGGCATCCATGATGATGCTGGCCGGGGTGAATCCGGCACCCATCGCGGTGGCATAGAGGAAGGGTTTGAAGGCGGATCCGGGTTGTCGTCTGGCTTTGGCAACGCGATCAAAATCACCTATTTTGTAATTAAAACCGCCCACCTGAGCCAATACCGTACCGCGTTTCAGATTAATAGCGTAGAGCGCGGCCTCTATGGACGGTTTTTGTGTCAGGCGCACGCCACCCTTGCCATTGCCCCGCAACCATATTTCATCGCCGGGAATCCATGTGCGTGGCCGTTCTTTCACGTCCGGAACCTTGGCATCACTGGTATCGTTCATCAACGTATCGGGTTTTGATTCGGGATCATCCTCCCATTGCCATTTGGGTTTTGGCAGTTGCCAACGATGGATGCCGTCGTTTACGGCCAGCCCGCCTTTCGGCAGGATTTTCTCAACCAGCGCTGGAATGATCTGATCTTCCGGCAGGGGTGCGTCCGCACTCTTTGTACGTTTCGCAGCCCATGCCGCGAGAATGTTCGGCCATGTTTCTTCTGCGTGATGCACCGGGAAGCGGTAAAACTGGCGGTGTTCAATGTTCAGTACGCCATTGCGGACGGCATGAATGGCAGCGGTTTCATTCTGTTCATCATACGGTACGATGATCGTGAAGCCCTGTCGCCGCAACGTTCTCGCGCCAAAACGACCGGCGAGCACCTGATAGACCCGATTGGCATAGGCATTGGTAAGTTTTGCTTTGGGCAAGGGGGCGACTTCTAAGGGCTCATGAAGCGCCTGTTGCACCTCGGAGGCTGAAAAGAAACCACTCTTCCGCATCATATACAGCACGGTGTCGCGCCTTTCCAGTGCCCGTTTGGGATGCAGGTTCGGGGCATAGTAACTGGGGGCTTTGGGTAGTCCGGCCAGCATGGCGCACTCGGCCAGCGATAGCTCATCCAGGCGCTTGTGGAAATAGCGCCAGGCTGCGCTGGCCACGCCATAAGCACCGCGGCCCAGGTAGATCTGATTGAGATACAGGTAAAGAATTTCATTCTTGCTGAAGTTTTCTTCGATACGGTGAGCCAGGATAACCTCGCGGATTTTCCGGGAGTAGGTGCGCGCCGAGGTAAGCAGGAAATTCTTTGCTACCTGCTGCGTGATGGTTGAACCGCCCTGTACGGTATGCCCGGCACGAATATTAGCGATGGCGGCGGAGATGATTCGGGCTGGATTGATGCCTGGGTGATGGTAGAAATGTTCATCTTCCGCAGCCAGGAAAGCATCCCTGAGACGTTGCGGTATTTCATTGAAGGGTGTAAGAATACGGTGTTCGTCGGCATATTCCGCTATCAGTTCGCCTTGTGTATTATACACGCGGGACACCAGCGGCGGCTGATAGTCGGAAAGCCTGGTGAGTTTGGGCAGGCCGATGGAGAAATAAAGGTAAACACCCGTGATGCCGATCACGGAAATCATGACGAGGGCGAGGCATAATTTGAGGACGATGGAGATTTTACGCATTGCCCACAGCCTACGGGCTTTCCCGACCATCCGGCAAGCGCCGGATGCGGGTTCGCAGAAAGGTTTTACGCTGATTGAGATGATGGTTGTTTTGGTAATTATGGGGGTGCTCATCGGTATCGCGGTGCCTGCCTTTGGTCAGTGGCGAGCGCATGCGGCTGTTAACGATGCCTCGGTGGCGATTATGGGATATTTGAAGCAGGCCAGGAACATGGCAATGGCTGAAAATCGCAGCGTGAAAGTTAAATTTAATACCCCGACCACTTATATCTTCGATTATACCTCCGATAAGGCGGTCTGCGCGCAATGTAAGAACATGACGTTTTCTCTGGGTCAGTACTCGGCCAATTTGAGGGTAAACACCAATATCAAAAGCAATACTGTTACGTTTGGCAGCTCCGGGACGGGGACAAACAGTATGATAACGCTTACGGATTCCGCAGGGACTTCGTATGGCAAGTATAGCAAAAAGATCAAAGTAAATTACATAGGACGGGCATATTTTGCGCCATAATTTTATGAGGGGTTTCACACTGATTGAAGTTATGGTGACCCTGGTCATTTTGGCGGTGGGCATGCTCGCGCTGGAAACATTGTACATTTCGGTCATCGATAGCCAACATGTGGCGCAGGAACGGTTGGTGGCGGTGCATTTGGCTGAACAGGTGTTGGAGGATTGGCAGTATAATGCCAAGGATTATGTACCGAAGATTTCCAGCACCTGCATTTTATCAACGCGGACATCCAAGCCTGCTTATCCCCTTTCTGTGTCATGCACGCCTTCAACGCTGGCGGTCAAGTATGCCATCCAGGCCAGCACATCTCCGGCCGAGGCGCCACTGCCGACTAACCCGAACGATGGAAGCTTTCCTCTGGTTTCTCCCAATCCGGGGAGTTTTTCTATTCGTGACATGAAACAGGTGATGACTCCGACAGGGCCTAGCGCGATACCGATGCTGAAGGTGGTGAAAGTCTCCTGGACTCACAAGGGGAAGCCCGAAAAGCCTATTGTGTTAACCCATATATCAAGGTTGCAATGATGTACATCTGTCGCCAGGAAACAGGCTGCCATGGATTTACGCTGATTGAGATGATGGTGGCCATGGTCATTGCCCTTATTTTGCTAGCCGGTGTCGTGGGCATCTTTATCAGTCAGCAAAAGTCCGCCGATATGGTATTGGATAAAACGGATCGCTTGAGCGATTTATTCCTGACCTCCCAGCTTATGCAAACTGCGCTGCGCGATGCACAGGCCATATGCTGGGATGGTGCGAACAAGCGAATTGTCTACCAACCCCAGGATTCAACCGCAGTGGTGACCAACCCCTGTACGACGG
>CAZBJB010000023.1:0-22422 GCA_964492105.1 uncultured Zetaproteobacteria bacterium | reverse complement strand
ACGGGTTTACAGGTGAAAATCCGTGTTTTTGATGATTTTGTGTCAAAGATGGGTTGGGGTCGCTGGTGTTGCCCTCAAACACTTCAATTGCGACAGGGCATCCCCGATGATCACAAATCAAGCCATAGACGATCTCAGGCACGCCGAGTTTGCGATCCTTCTTGTGACCAAACCTGGCCAGATGGCAATGGCTGCCCGTGTAATAGCTGGCGCTGACATCGCACAACACCAGACACCCGTCCGTTAAATACTTCCCTGCCAGTTGCTGCTCAATGGCAGGTTGACGTTTGAGCAGCCAATCCATGGCGGCATACGCCTCCTGCTCATTAGCATCACTGATACCCAGCTCATCGCCCAGCGACATGGACGCGGTCTGGCTTGCCCACTCACGGGTGGCTGCCAGCCTGGATGATGGCGAAAGGATGCGGGATGCAAGCATTCCGAGGGTTAATTTACGCATGCGTGAATTACGCACATCCATCATCTTGTCGAGTCCGATGTTCCTGATCGTTCCCAGTACTGCCGCCACATGCCCGTGCGGCAGCGTTTGCGTAATGGAGAGGCGCGGATCATCACGTCCCAGTGCTACGCCGCCCTTTAAAAGGGTGCGCAATCCTTCTATGACTGGTTTTGGCCAATGGGTCAAATTGGCCAATGTGCGTTTGACGACTTTTTTGCCAACGCGTTTGCCTTCGCGCAGTAAAATGGCGGGCGGGGATTTGCGGTTGGGAACAGATTCAATGTACATGGGAAGTAAATTCTGCATATAAACATAACCATGTCAATTGTTAATTTGGTATTAATGCCTGCAATACATGGGAACACCGTGCGGAGAAAAATACCGAAATAACTCCATATAATGCTTTATTATCAATACGTTAAGTCGCTTTTTGGGGTCGAAAACTAAAATAAGTTCGGTTTAGATCCTCTTTATCCCGCATGTTGGTGCTCCGATCCCTCCGCCGGTTATATCCGTATGAATAGTTCAGGCTGGCTTCATACATAAAACGGGTCGGCAAATGCCGGCCCGTTCATACCAAGCCTCCGGCGGCACACCCTGATTACCTGTCGGCGGCCTTGTCCGGCTCCAGGAACAGGTAGGTCAATCCCCCCTGAACGCCCCAGCCTTTGGTTGCCGTAACGCCAATAGGTGTTAGAGAGATACTTACACCCTGCATCCAATGATCAATGCCGGTTCTCGGGTTCAATGTCGGTTCTTGGGATGAACAGTTCAGGTTGAACAAACAAGGCTATGCGCGTAAAAGAAAAAAACGGCATTTTTTCACACGGTGGACAGCCATGCCTGGTGCTTGTGATCGCGACCATGCACCACATCAAAATACATGGCTTGCAACTGCTCTGTTACAGGGCCACGTGAGCCCGAACCAATCCTGCGTCCATCCACCTCGCGAATGGGCGTCACCTCGGCTGCCGTTCCGGTAAAGAACGCTTCGTCAGCTACATAGACTTCATCGCGCGTGATACGTTTAACCACCACCTTGAAACCAGCCTCTTCAGCCAGTTGCATCACTGTCGCGCGTGTGATCCCGTCCAGCGCACTGGTTAAGTCCGGTGTGTAGATCACGTCATCCCGCACCATAAAGATATTCTCGCCACTGCCCTCGGCTACAAAGCCCTCCGTGTCCAGGAACATGGCTTCGTCGTAGCCGTCGCGTTTCGCCTCGGAAAGCCCCAGCATGGAATTGATATACTGTCCATTCACCTTGGCCTTGCACATGGCGATATTGACATGATGGCGGGTGTATGATGATGTCTTAATACGGATGCCATGATTGATGCCATCATCTCCCAGGTAAGCCCCCCAGTTCCATGCAGCGACAATCAAATGTGTCCGTAAATTATCGGCGCGCAGGCCCATGCCTTCGGAACCATAGAATGCCATAGGTCGAATATAGGCCGAGTGCAGACCATTTTCGCGTACGGAGGCTAGCTGCGCCGCATTGATTTCATCCCTGGAAAAGGGTATGGACATCTCCATGATGTGTGCCGACCGGAATAAACGATCTGTGTGGGCTTGCAGGCGAAAGACGGCCGTCCCTCCCTTGGCTTTGTAAGCGCGCACGCCTTCAAACACACCCATGCCATAATGCAGGGTATGGGTAAGCACATGCACTTTGGCTTCACGCCACGGTACCATCTCACCGTCAAACCAGATCACACCATCACGGTCAGCAAAATTCGACATTGCTTTATTCTCTCCTTTCACCCATTTGCTTTCCTGATTATAAACCGGCCGGGTGGTCGATCCGGACGCTGGAAGGGCAGCAGGATATAAACCGATGACCATGAGCCAGAACCTCCGACCATCGTACCGGAGTGGTCGCTGTTCAGCACTGTGACAACATCATATGGTAACTACCCCCCCCCCCGTCTTTTTCTCCCTGGCGGCGTTGTTGCGATGCTCGAATCCTCACATATAGATACATATGCTACGGATTCTGCGCTTCTCGCGCCTTGCCAGGGTACAAAATCCAAGGGTGCTGAGTAGCGACTCACTTCGCGGCGCCCAATCCAAGAGTAACACAATCAAGCACCTACGATTTTGTTACTCAAGAGTTCATCACATATAACTGTCCGGATTGCACGCGACCGATCTGCCATACTGAGGCAGCAAAGCCTGATCGACAAGACTGACTTTACATGTAACCTAGATCCTGCAAGTGATTGCGCGTGTAGAGTGCAAGATATTGGTTTACATGGTGTATTGAAAAAGAACGTAGTTACCCTATTGGTGATGAGTGTTTTTTCAACAGTCCATATGAATCACAGATCTTGTGCTATGCATGTGCAAGCACTTGCAGAATCTAGGTGTAACATGACTACACCTTGCCGCACCCAAGTTATTCGCTAGGCTGCGACTTCAATGCGCAGGAGGGTAAACCATTTGATTCGTTGTACAGCGCTTTGCAAAATATATGGCTCCACATCCGCATTGAACCGGGTGGACATCCATGTACGAGAGCATGAAACCACAGTGGTTATGGGAGGATCCGGATCCGGCAAGACGACGCTGTTGCGCCTGATCGCCGGCCTGGAACCCCCGACTTCAGGCGACATCCGGTATAAGGAAGAAGATTTCGTCCGCATGCCGCGCAAACGCCTGTATGAACTGCGCGAATCTATGGGCATGGTTTTTCAATACTCGGCGTTGCTTAATTCACTCAATGTCTACAACAACGTCGCCTTCACCCTGCACGAACATACGGATCTCGACGAGCATGTAATTCGTACGATTGTCACCATGAAACTGGAACAGGTGGGCTTGCGCGGCATGGATCATCTGATGCCGTCCGAATTGTCCGGGGGCATGACCAAACGTGTGGCGCTGGCTCGCGCCATCGCCATGGATCCGACCATTATATTTTATGATGAACCGACCTCCGGGCTGGATCCGATATCCGCCGGTGTCATCACATCCCTGATTCACGACCTGACTGAAAAAACACACCATACATCGGTCGTGGTCACACATGACGTAGAGGCGGGATTATCCATTGCCGATCATGTGGTGCTTCTCTGGCAAGGATGTGTCATTGCCGAAGGCACTGCGGATGATATCCGGAACAGCACGGATAAACGTGTCAGACAATTCATCGAAGGACGCCCTGACGGACCCATTCCATTTTCGCGCAGCACCACGTCCTACGTAGACGATTTGGTGCATCAACCGGAAGCCGTCAGACTCATACAATGAATACCGCTATCACCACATTCGGCAAGCTGGGGAGAAGGTTTCTGCACACGCTATTCAGGCTGGGCGATGCCGCCACCTTGAGCTCCGCATCCCTGGGTCTGCTGGCAACGCCTCCATGGCAAGGACGGCATATCATCATTCAGATGTTTAATATTGGCGTCGGATCGTTGATGATTATTGCATTGACCGGTGCCTTCACCGGCATGGTGCTGGCGCTCCAGGGTTATTACACCCTGGCAAAATTTGGTTCCGAATCCATGCTGGGCGCGGGCATTGCACTGGCGATTATCCGCGAACTGGGGCCTGTACTCGGTGCCATGATGCTGACCGCCCGTGCGGGATCAGCCATTACAGCGGAGATCGGCATCATGCGTGTCACCGAACAGATAGATGCCCTTGAGATGATGGCGGTGAACCCGCGCGCGCGCATTATTATGCCACGTATCATTGCCGCCACCCTGTCCCTGCCCCTGCTTATCGCCCTTTTTGATCTCATCGGCATTGGCGCGGGATATATCGTCGGTGTGGATCTGCTGGGTGTGAGCCCCGGTGCGTTCATCGCGGACATGCAGGCCAAGATTACGGCGCATGACATCTATGCCGGTTGGGTGAAGGCCGTGTGCTTCGGTTTTCTGGTCGGTGTAATCTGTACCTATATCGGCTATCGCGCCACACCGACCACCGAGGGCGTGGGCAAGGCAACCACGCAAGCCGTCGTCCTTTCATCGGTCGGCATTCTGGTTCTTGATTACATCCTTACATCATTTTTTCTGTGACCAATAGCCCTGGAGTAAAACATGAGTGAATATAAACGTATAGAGATCGCCGTTGGAGTGTTTGTGTGCATTGGTATTGTAGCTATGTTCTACATGGCCTTGAAACTTGGAGAAGTGGGCGGGCTGGGCGCATCGGGATACGTGGTCACAGCTGATTTTGATGATATCGGCGGCATACGCACCGGGGCGGATGTGATGCTGGCCGGCATCGTCGTTGGGCGTGTTGACGGTGTGCACCTGACCATGGATGATCAGGCGGAGCTTTCCCTGCGCATCCATGATAGCGTCAAATTGACTTCGGATGTGATTGCATCGATCCGCACCAAAGGCATCATCGGGGATCGTTTTGTTCGCCTCTCACAGGGGGCCGATAATACCTATCTGAAGCGTGGTGGCACCATTGACGAAACGGAATCGGCCATCAGCCTGGAGGGGCTGGTAGCCAAATATATTTTTAACAGCAAGGGAAAATAACGGAGATTGTTCATGTTAAGGAAACTTTTACTTTCGCTCATTCTGATCATGGTCCTTCCCGTGCATGCGTTTGCCAAGGTGAACAGCCCCGAAGAGGTCGTCGAAATCGTCGTAAACGGTGTTATTCATGTACTGAAATCCCGCCAGGATCAAAAACGTATTACGCCCGCGGATCGCGCAGCCATCCGTCGGGCTGTAAAAGGATATTTTGACTTTCGGGAAATGGCCAAGCGCTCGTTGGGTCGGCCATGGAGAAACATGGATAAGGCACAACGCACCGATTTTGTATGTACCTTCCGTGAACTGCTCGAACAATCCTATGGCAATCGTTTGTCCACATACCATCATCAAACCGTTGCGTTCGGTAAAGTCAGAATCAGGGGGCGCGTCGCCATTGTCGATTCCGAGATTATCGACGCTGAAAAAAGAACGCCGGTACGTTACAGACTGGTGCACAGACAAACGGGATGGATGGTGTATGACATCAAGATTGAAGGCATCAGTATGGTCAGCACGTTTCGTTCCGATTTTGGAGAGGCAGTCAGCCAGAAAGGGATCAACGGCTTTCTCTCCGATTTGAAAAAAAAGGTCGGAACATTGAAGAAACAGGATCAGAGCTAGCTCAGACTGACTTATCGTGTCCATGCTGCGTAAATCAGGTTCTGTTTTCGCCGCATGTCGGCGCATCCTTCTATTGCTCACCTTATGCCTCGTCATCCTTGGCGCATGGCTGTATTGGCATGCGCTACCGCTTGATACGATACGACCGGAACTGGAAAACATGCTCAAACAGCGTCTGGATCTTCAGGCACTGCATCTTGGACATCTGTCATGGCGCTGGGCCGGATATACATGGCTGCGGGCGAATAATGTCAGCTTTATCGGGCGGAAGGGACAAATCCGCGTCTCCGGAGCCCATCTGGTCGTACGTCTCTCCACATGGGAGATACTGGCAGGCCATCTGCAGCCCATCAGCATCCGCGTACGCCAGGGTGTCATCAGCCTGAATATCCCGACGCGAGCCCATGCGGGAAAATGGATTTCCCTGTCTGGAAAACTCAGTATTGAAGATACAACGTTGCGTCTGACCTATGGACTGTTTAACACCCGTTTTGAACATCTCAACCTGAATATAGACGGGCCAAATCACAGGCTTTCTGCGCAAACCCCCGAATCGAGCCTGAACCTGACATGGAATAGCGCCCGTGAGCCCATGAGTCTACGCGTCCGTTTCCACGATCTGGACTGGCTTCCTGCACCATGGCGTATGCGCGTGCAAGGAAAATTTTCCGGAAATATCGTCCTGAAGCGTGAGCCAACGGAACACCTCTGGCATTTACAGGGATCACTATCCTCCGATGGCGGCGCGCGCATCATGCAGGCACGGGGGCAACCATGGCTCCACTTTAATTCCATCGACATTAAAGCGCGTTTGCACACGAAAGAAAGCCTGTCAAACATCACCAGCCTTGAATGGGAGATGTTCAACTGGCGTTCGGGCATCAATAAACTACATATGGAGGGTCTATGGAAGGATAAAACGCTACATATAAACCTGCGTTCAAACATGATTCGATTGCCGGTACTTGTTTCCTGGCTGAAGCCGTTGGGCGATGCGGCCTGGCGAAGATGGATCGCAGGTATCCATTCGGGTGAAATCCGGCAATTGAATGGCGAGATAGACATTGCTCAGTCCGAGCCATGGCAAGTCCCCTCCATTGAGCAGTGGAAGCAGGGCCGAGTTCGCCTGCATGTACGGATTCATGATGGTGCCATCCCCCTGACAAAGTCCAACGAACAACTCCGCCACATGGAGGCCACGGCCGACATTAATGAAAAAGGCATCAGGATGCAGGTAAGCCATGCGACTCTCCCACATAACGTCGGAGATATTCATGGTCATCTGATCATCCGCGACTGGCGGAATATAACCTTTGATATCCAGGGCGGCGGCACGATCGATATCGCCCGTTTTCAGGCATGGCGTAGTATCGGTGTGTTGCCGCACCTGGTATGGCGGACATCTTCAGCCACGGCCCGCTTTGCGTTGCGCTGGCCCCTGCGCGCAGCGATCCCTCAACAGGGAACGGTGGATCTCATGCCCGATACGTCATGGCAGGTCGATTTGATGGGCAGACATGTCCGCCTGTCAAAAGGCGTCTTGCGCTGGGATGCAAAAGGCAATTTGAAGCTTGAATCCATGCATGTCGAACACAAGATATTCACGGGAATACTGAATATGGCTATGCATGAGGATCAAAAACATGCATGGCAACTGGTCAGATTGTCTCTGCAAACGGCTGCTGATTTTCCAAAACTGGTGAATCAGGATCACATTCCACTGGACGCGCCCGCAGGCAAGATGAGAGCCCGTTTAACATTTGATCGTTCATGGCATTTGAATCTCGATTTCCGTGATGCGGCATGGCAGCACTTGCTGGGTTCCAGCAAAGTTGTAGGAGAACCTTATTCCCTCACTTTTTCCAGTAACGTTTCGGGCGATGGCATCAAGGCGATGAAGATTGAAAGCAGCGGCGCCACGCCAAAGATACAAGGTAGCGGAACACTCGACAGTGATCGTTTAAGTCTGCGCTTGCGCACCATACAGGCTCCCGCCTTTACCGGCAGCATCAACATCATGGATCCCTTCAGCGATGCACCGCTGGAAATTGACATCCACTCTGAATTTCTGGATCACGCGGCATTACCGGATCATATTCCGGGCACCATGAACAACCTCACGGGTATTTCAGGAGCCACCAAGATGTCCAAGGCATGGATACTACGGGGATTCTTCAGACGGATTCAATGGAATGGCGTATCCATGCGCGGCGTCCGCGTTCATTTCGTTTCCTCGCAAGAGGGCGTCGGATCCTTTAAGGCCGATACACTGAATGCGGCACAGTTTTCCGTCAGTCATGTACACGCCTTCTTCCATCTTCCCGGGAATGGCGTGGTGGACATACGTTATCTTTCCGCGATATTACCCGGACAAAAACTGGGACTTTCGGCAATACTGTCACCCGAACCCGGGGGTGGCTTGCGCTGGAAGGGGTTTGCCAGTATCAGCGGCGATTTCAGTGAAATGATTCACCGGCTGGATGCCTCCCGGCTATTCAAAGGCGGTACGGTGCATGCACTGTGGACTGGCGAAGGGTTGCTCGATCCCGGACTCCCCTGGTGGAACGGCATGAAAGGAAGGCTCAGACTGCGTTCCGATGATGGCCGCCTGCTGGTGAAAGACAGCACCATGACCAAGCTGCTGGCGGCGCTGAGCCTGACCGACCTGCCCAAATTCCTGACCGGAAACCGTAAGGACATTTCCGGAACCGGCATGTTTTACAAGCGCCTGCAACTGGAAGCCACCGTTAACGGTGAAACAGCGCACATCAACCAGCTTGCCATACGCGCATCGGCACTGGATATGGCTGGCCGCGGCAAGATCAACCTTGCGAATGGAAATATGGATTTATATATGGCCGTACGTCCACTACAGAATCTGGATGCCTTTCTGCGCATGATCCCGTTGCTGCGTGACCTCATTCTGGGGCCGGCCAAAAGCGTGTTCCGCAGGGTTTATCATGCCTATGGCCCCCTGTATGACGCAAAGATCCAGTCAGTCAGCCCGAAAGATGCGGGTTTGCCGGAATCAGGCCTGATCGAACGCCTGATCCAGTTGCCCGGAAAATGGTTTGGCCTGGAGAAACCATTAAACCAGTCCACGCCCTGATACAACGAGGTGGACATCAACTCGCGGGTTCTCAAAACGTGCGAACCGCATATACTCTCACCATGCAACTGATCATGCTGGATACCGAAACGACGGGGCTTTCGCCCCTGCATGGAGATCGCATGGTGGAAATCGGTGCCATCAGGGTTTTCCGGCGAGAAATACGGAAGGATGACGTATTCCATTGCTACCTCAATCCCGGCAGGCCCATACCCGAAGAAGTCGTTCGTATCCATGGTATCAGTGATACGGATGTGAAGGATGCACCCAAATTCGCAGATGTCGCTGAATCATTCCTGTCCTTCATCAAGGGGGCGACCCTGGTTATCCACAACGCATCTTTCGATCTGGGATTCCTGATGAATGAATTACACCTTGCAGGCTTTCCGGATATGGCGCAGGTACCGGTGATTGATTCACTGGGCTTTGCCCGCAAGCGGCATTCCGGACAGCGTAACAGCCTCGATGCACTCTGCGACCGTTATCGCATTGACCGGTCGAAGCGCGCCCTGCACGGGGCGCTGCTGGATGCTGAATTGCTCGCTGAAGTCTACCTGGCCATGACCGGCGGTCGGCAATTCTCGCTTAATATGGATCCCGTGACGCAAGCGGCGGGAACATTCGTGCAATTGCCGGAAAGCACGCGACGCAGAGCGGAACAGGCCGAAACCGCAAACATGATGCGCCGCGAAACCCCGCCACTGGATGAAAGTGATGTAAAAGCGCATCAGAAGATGTTGAGCCGTATCCATACGGAAAGCGGACAAGCCATCTGGTTGTTGCCGCCCGGCCGCCAACGTTAGCCTGGACTATTCATGAATCACCGTCATGACGCGCCTGCCTGTGCGTGCTGCGCGCAGACAGGCCGGGCCTTTGTTCGCAACGGATGCTTGAGAGGGAGATCGTAGCATCATGGCCTATGGTCGACCGAGTAATGATGTGTTGCGGGCAGAGGAACAGGCATGGATGTTCGCACCCCCGTCCATCTGCCCGTATATTGCACGCAGGAAAGTGAGCGTGCTGATGATGGCTTGCAAGTCATCAGTATTGACCCGGGCAATGAAACTACAGAGACGTGGGCCTGACTGCGGACATCGTATAATGGTTATTACCCGAGCTTCCCAAGCTCGTGACGCGGGTTCGATTCCCGCTGTCCGCTCCATTTTTTCAACAATACCAGGGCGGGTATGATGATTACAGTGGTATTACCCCAGCTTGTGACACGGGTTCGATTCCCGTTGCCGCTCCATTCACCCCGATTTGGCAGGATCACATGAACAATCTGATCCGATTCTCCTTCCCGTTAAGCCCGCGCATGCAAACCTTTCTGCAATTACGTGATGGATTATCCTGCCTGGCCAAGGCTGAACGGGAACAGCAAGCCTATCCATGGCTCCAGGCCTGCGCGGATATACGCATTTCACTTTCCGGTGAACAGGGGCGTAAACCTGCATTGCCCGAAATTATCGGTCTGCTGACCTCCCTGCGCAAACATCTGGAAACCCTGGCTGAAGATCATCCAAGGTTTCGCGACAAGATTATGGATTCCTGTAGAACGCTCGGGATGCATGTACAAACCCTGCACAACGGGCGGGAGCACACATTAGACTGGCTAGCCTCGGATGCCCTTATCGAAACATGGTTGAATGCACTGAAAAAATATGACTGGCTGGGTCATCAGCGGAACCTTCCCCAGGCACTTCCAATGCTATGGCGAACCATGGAAAGACAACGGCAGCTACGGGAACATATTCAAGGTTTGTCTGAGGCAGTGATGAGCCTGCATACCATGCTACACGATTATGTTGATTGGCAGCAGCGTCTGGCTACGGAGGGATCCGACCAGATTTTACCCGACCGCGACAGTCCTTTTGGCCTGATCATTGTCGGTTTGACACCTGATCAGGTGGAGGCGGGTATGATCCCGGATATTTCCGGCAATCATCTGGTGATTCGGATTCGCTTCCAGTCATGGCTTCCCGGCCAGGCAGCCATGCCAATTCAGGCGGATGTACCCTACCACGCCATGATGGTACCCATCACCTAATCGATATTCACCTGGATGGTAGCGTTTTCGATCCTGACGGGGAAGGTCTCCACATCCTCATAGGCTGGCGGGGTCAGCACCTTGCCGTTCCTGATACAAAAACGGGAACCATGGCGTGGACAGATGATTTGATCGCCCTCACAAACACCGCTGGCCAGTTCACCTCCATCATGCGTGCACATATCCGCAATGGCGAACAATTCACCGTTGAGATTAAACACGGCAATGGGGCCGATCTCCGTGCTGATAACCTTGCGGTTTCCCGGTCGCAATTCGCGCTCGAACGCGACAGCCACCCATTCCGTCATGCGCCATCCACCATGCTGACATCCATCATATATTGTTCATTCGTATGCCATCCTCATAAATCACGCGGATTAAAACATTCCCAATTGCAATTTGGCCGCATCACTCATCATGGATCGATCCCACGGGGGATCAAATACCAGATCAACATTAACCTCGGTGACATGATCCACCGTCAACAGTTTGGCACGCACGTCTTCAACCAAAATCGGGCCCATGCCGCAGCCGGGAGCGGTTAATGTCATCACCACATGAACACAATTGCCCTGTTCCAGAGGCTGGACATCACAGTGGTAAATGAGTCCCAGTTCCACAATGCTGACGGGAATTTCAGGGTCGTAACACGTCCCCAGCGCCACCCATATGGCATCATGGAGTACAAGGGGTACAGTTTCATTTTTTCGTTCCGAAGAAAGTAAACTGTCCCCGGTCTTACCCCTTTCCGGCTGCTGTTCAACGTCAAGGCCCAGTGCATCCGCATCGTGGCTGGCAATACGTGCCAGGTTACCGTTGATATTTACCGTATAAGAACCGCCCAATGCCTGTGTAATCATAACCTGGCTGCCTTCGGGGATGGTGACTTTGGTGCCAACGGGGATCAACAGCGCATCGCAATCGCGCAGCACGTTCCGCATGTCTCCGATGTGGTCTGTCATCATTTATTCCGTGGTGACGGATTCATCACCCGCCAGAGCCGCATTCAATGCATGCCAGCACAAGGTAGCACATTTGATACGCGATGGAAATTCACGTACGCCACCCAGAACGGCCAGTTTATCCAGCCCTTCGGTCTGTGCCGGGGCCATCGGATCGGACGTCACCATGCCGTGGAAGCGGGAAAACAACAATTCGGCCTCATCCATGGTCTTGCCCTTGATCTGCTCGGTCATCAGCGAGGCCGAGGCAGTGGAAATGGCGCAGCCGGAACCCTCAAAACTGGCATCCCGAATCACGCTGTTATCATCCAGTTTCAGATACATCGTGAGCTTGTCTCCGCACAGGGGATTGAAGCCTTCAGCCCTGCAGGTGGCATCCGGCATCGCATGACAGTTGCGAGGGCTTTTGTTGTGATCCACGATGACCTGCTGATACAAATCCCTCAAATCAAACACGCAACCCTCCTGTAGTTCATACCTGCTGTCATGCGAATATTCCCCTCGCTTTTTCAATCGCGGCAAACAGCGCATCCACGTCTTCCAGCGTGTTATAGGCAGCAAAGGATGCACGCGCCGTGGCGGGAATACCGAAATGATCCATCACCGGCATGGCGCAGTGATGGCCCGCCCGGATAGCCACGCCTTCACGATCCAGAATTGTTCCGAGGTCGTGCGGATGCACGTCCTCCAGTGTAAACGACAGGATACTGGCTTTATTCGCCGCGGTGCCAATCAGTCGCATACCTGGCACAGCCTCCGCTTGCCGTGTGGCTTCATCCAGCAGGGCATGCTCGTGGACTGCAATGGATTCCACGCCTACCGATACCAGCCAGTCGATCGCATGGCCAAAGCCGATCACCCCGGCAATATTTGGAGTCCCCGCTTCGAAACGGTAAGGTAAAACGCTGTAGCAGGTCTTTTCAAATGTCACCATGGAAATCATATCGCCACCACTCTGATATGGAGGCATGGATTCCAGTATCTCTTCCTTGGCGTACAGGGTGCCTGTTCCGGTGGGGCCATATATTTTGTGCGCGCTCATGGCATAGAAATCCACATCCAGCGCCTGCACATCTATATTCAGATGTGCGGCAGCCTGTGCACCGTCCAATAATACCTTCGCGTTCGCCTGGTGCGCCAGATCAATCATCTTTTTCACCGGATTGAGGGTTCCAAGTGCATTGGAAAGATGTGCAATGGCCGCCAGTTTTGTGCGTGGTGATAACAGACGTTCAAATTCATCAGGAATAACTTCTCCCCGATCATTGACCGGGGCAACCACCAGTTTTGCCCCGGCCTGCTCGCATAATAATTGCCACGGTACAATATTGGAATGATGCTCCAGTTCGGTGATGAGAATTTCATCACCCGCATGGACGTTTTCCCGCCCCCATGACGCAGCCACCAGGTTGATGGCTTCAGTAGCGCCACGCACGAAGACAATCTCGCATTCCGAACGGGCGTTGATAAAGGCACGCACCTTTCCCCGCGTGGCCTCGTATTTTGCGGTCGCTTTTTCGCTCAGATAATGCACGCCACGGTGAATATTGGCATTTTCCTGTCCGTAATAGCGACACAACGCATCAATCACACACTGTGGCTTCTGCGTTGTAGCGGCATTGTCCAGATAGGACAGCGGATGGCCGTACACCTGTTGATGCAGAATGGGGAATTCAGCCCGGATTTTACTTACATCGAATATCATTAGGATCCTTTATTCACCACAAAGACACGAAAGCACCTAGAATAACCAGCCCAAGATCCGACATTGACATTGGATGCAGGGTGTAAGTATTCGGTTTGCATGGCGTTTCGAAAAATCATGTATTCACCTCGTTGGTGATGAGTGATTTTCCAGAATGCCGGGCGAATCAAAGGATTGCGGCATGCACCGCATCTCAATGTCGGTTCCTGGGACTAGGGAACATCTTGCAAAACTCCGGGAAGCAGATCGCCGATCACGAGTTTTGCAAGAGACTCCAGAGTATATAGTTTTTCTTCGTGTCTTTGTGCCTTTGTGGTTTATGTCTGTTGTGCGGCGGTCTTTATCGCTCATACCATCGCCTGCAATTCATCGCCCTGCGGCAATTGCTTCAGCACAACCCGCTCCAGATACTGGCGCGTCGGTGCGCTTATTATCTGTGTAAGTACATCATCGGCAAAAGCGAACGTCAGAACATTCCTGGCTGATGTTTTATCCAATCCACGGCTTTGCAGGTAAAACAGTTGTTCCAGATCAAGCTGACCAACTGTCGCCCCATGCGCGCATTTGACTTCATCGGCATAGATCTCCAGTTCCGGCCTGGTATCCACTTCGGCATGGCCGGACAGCAGGAGATTGCTATTGGATTGCTTCGCATCCGTACCTTCCGCGCCTGCATGTACGACCACTTTACCGTTGAACACGGCATGGGCGCGGCCGGAAAGCACGCCCTTGTAGCATTCCTGACTGGCACAACCGGGGCTTACATGGTCAATGCGCGTATGATGATCCGCGTGTTGCCTGCCACCGATCAGATACAATCCGTTCAGCACACATGAGGCGTTCACGCCGGATAGGGACACGGCAATATCCACCCGCGACAACGGTGCGCCGATCGCCAGTGAATGCGATACGAATCGACTGTCGCGCAACTGTTTCACATCGACCCGGCCAAGGTGAAACTGCTTTTCCGCCTCCAGCTGTAACCGATCATGATCGAGCGTTGCCGCTTCGCCAAGGCGTATCAGCGTGACGTTGTGTGTCAGTCCCGCTTCTGTTGAATTACCCGCATAGTGCTCAATGACATGGGCCGTAGCGTCGTGACCCATCCAGATGCCATGACGCATGTGTGATGCGCCACCGGACGTGGTGACATGCAACAGGTACAATGGCTTATCCAGTTTTACGCCATCAGCAATACAGATACATGCTCCATCCGAGGCCATGGCGGTATTGACGGCAATCGCCCCACTGAATAAAGGCATGTTTTCATCCATTTCCAGTGCCTTGGCGGCTTTGTCAGCGTCGGAAGCCAGTAATTCCGACAAGGAAATGACGGAAACGCCTTCGGGCAGATCCGGCATGTCGCCCAGAAAACGGCCATTGACGAATATCAGACGATAGGCGTCCAGTTCCGGAATCGATTGTCCTTCAATGGTTTCCACGGTCAAATCCGCCGCTGAAGAAGGCGTCCACCATGTTTCACCGAGAACGGCTGTCAGACGTGACAGATCGGTGTATTTCCACTCCTCATTGCGCGTTGTCGGCAACCCGATCCGATCATAGGCCCGCCAGGCGGCGTCGCGCAACATCTTGATGGATTGCATCATATCCCGTTCAGCCTTGCCGCGAGGTAACGAATTTATGGGCCGGGATACTCGCCTCTTCCAGCACCCAGTCATAGCCGCGTTCTTCCAGTTCCAGCGCCAGTGATTTATCACCCGTTTTCACGATACGGCCACCAGCCAGCACATGCACGACGTCTGGTTCGATATAGTCCAGTAATCGTTGATAATGCGTGATCATGACGATCGCCCGGTCCTTTGATCGCAGCTTGTTGACGCCACCGGCCACCGTCTTCAGGGCATCAATGTCCAGACCGGAATCGGTTTCATCCAGAATGGCGAGTTTCGGTTCCAGCACCGCCATCTGAAAAATTTCGTTACGCTTCTTCTCTCCACCGGAAAATCCTTCATTCACCGAACGGCTGATCAGGGATTCATCCATATCCACCAGTTTCATTTTTTCCCTGATGATGGACATAAAATCCATGGCATCCAGTTCGGATTCGCCCCGGTACTTACGGATAGCGTTTAATCCCGCCTTGAGCAAATACACGTTATTAACGCCAGGAATTTCGATCGGGTACTGAAAGGCGAGGAAGATGCCTTCCCATGCTCGCATCTCCGGACTTAATTCCAGCAGATTTTTACCTTCATAACTGATCGCGCCGTGCGTTACCTCATAACCGTCACGCCCCACGATCACGTTGGACAAGGTACTCTTTCCTGAACCATTCGGGCCCATAATGGCATGCACTTCCCCGGCGTTAACTTCCAGATCAATCCCTTTCAGGATTTCCTTGCCATCCACGCTTACATGTAACTGTTCAATCTTCATCATTATTTAATTCCTTTTCACCACAAAGACACGAAGACACAAAGTTTTCATAGTACAATCCGTTTAATCCCCCTGTTTAATCACGGGTTAAAATTAACCAGCAGACCAAGACAATTGTTTGTCAATTTTAGATAGATCATACAGTTCATTGCTAATGGCTTTTCTTTGTGCCTTCGTGTCTTTGTGGTTCATTTTCCTGTTACCCCACCGCGCCTTCGAGGCTTACGGCCAGCAGTTTTCCGGCTTCGACAGCAAACTCCATCGGTAGTTCGGCAAACACATCCTTGCAGAATCCATTGACGATCATGCTGACCGCATCCTCTTCCGAAATACCGCGCTGCATGCAGTAGAACAGCTGATCATCGCCAATCTTTGATGTCGTGGCTTCATGCTCCACCTGGGCCGATGGATTTTTCACTTCAATAGAGGGAAAGGTGTGCGCACCACAGGTTTTACCCAACAGCAGGGAATCACACTTCGAATAGTTGCGTGCATCCTCGGCACCCTTAAGCATCTTGACCAGCCCGCGGTACGATTGCTGCCCATGTCCCGCTGAAATACCCTTGGAAAGAATGGTGCTTCTGGTGTTCCTGCCCACATGCACCATCTTGGTTCCGGTATCGGCCTGCTGATAATTGTTGGTCAGGGCTACCGAATAAAATTCACCGACGGATTCGTCGCCAATGAGGATGCAACTGGGGTATTTCCAGGTGATGGCGCTACCTGTTTCTACCTGCGTCCATGAGATACGGGAACGTTTTCCCCGGCATTCGCCACGTTTGGTCACGAAATTATAGATACCACCCACGCCGTTTTCATCTCCTGGATACCAGTTTTGAACCGTGGAATACTTGATTTGGGCACCTTCCAGCGCCACCAGTTCGACAACCGCGGCATGCAGTTGGTTCTCATCACGCATGGGAGCCGTGCACCCTTCGAGGTAACTGACACAGGCACCTTCATCGGCAATAATCAGGGTACGCTCAAACTGGCCGGTATTGGAAGCATTGATACGGAAATAGGTGGACAGCTCCATCGGGCAACGCACGCCCTTGGGAACATACACGAACGATCCATCGGTAAATACGGCGGAGTTGAGCGATGCAAAGAAGTTATCCGCGGGTGGTACAACACTGCCCAGATACTGGCGCACCAGATCGGGATGCTGTTCAACAGCCTCGGACATGGGGCAGAAAATCACTCCGGCCTCCGCCAGTTTTGCCTTAAAGGTCGTAGCGACCGAAACGGAGTCAAACACGGCATCTACGGCCACACCCGCCAGCGCCTCCTGCTCATGCAATGGAATACCCAGCTTTTTATAGGTTTCCAGCAGTTTTGGATCCACCTCATCCAGGCTCCGTGGCGCACCGTCATTCGATTTGGGGGCCGAATAGTAGGAAATAGATTGATAATCAATCGGTTCATAGTGTATATGCGCCCAGTTCGGCTCATGCATCGTGAGCCAGTGGCGAAAGGCTTCCAACCGCCACATGGTCATCCATTCGGGCTCGTGCTTCTTGGCCGAAATCAGTCGAATAACATGCTCATCCAGGCCGGGGGGTACGGTATCCGCTTCAATATCGGTGATGAACCCGGCTTCATATTCTTGTTTAACAAGAGCTTCTACTTGATTATTTTTAGTCATATTGAACTCTGTCTATCGTAGTTCAATGGCCGAGATGCCAGGCTTTTTTGTACGCATCATGGGTACAAATTCGGGCTGAATCATATCTTCCAGACTGATATCAGCCAGGGCATGGCGTACCACCTGATTAATCACATGCCAGTTGTCACGGATAGCGCAGTGGCTTTCCTGCTCACAGTCTCCTGTTTCCAGGCTGCATTCGGTTAGCGCGATTGGGCCTTCCAGAGCCACGATAATGTCACGCACGGAAATAGCGGCAGCCTTGCGCGCCAGTCGATAACCGCCTCCCGCGCCACGTACGGATTCGAGCAGATGGTCGTGCAGCAGGATTTGTAGAATCTTGCTCACGGTTGGCAGGGGGACGTGTGCTTGCCCGGCCAGATCGGCTGCGTTATGTACATCATTCTCATTTTTCGCAAGCTGCGTCATCAGCAACACACCGTAATCAGTCAAACGTGTAATTCGGAACATCCCGGATTTCCTTTTGAAAACAGGCATTTCTTAAAAACAGGACTATTCTACTCCTATATCATAAACCATGCAACGGAATAAAGCCATTATTGTTTAGTGGAATTGTTTCTGTCAGCCCGTCAACCGTGGATGAAACCTGCGCCATGAATGACTGTAACGCCCGTCATTCAGGGGTGCCGTACAGCAAAGTCTACACCCCTGAATACTGTGCATGGATCGTTCTGGCATGCATATCCGGCAATTTGTTCAATGCGGCAATCAATGCCCTGGCGGAAGCGACGACGATATCCGTATCCTTGCCCTGGCCGTTCACGATACGGCCCGCATCCTGCAAACGAACGGTCACTTCACCCTGGGCATCGGTACCTGCGGTGATGGCGTTCACCGCGTAGAGCAACAGTTTGCCATTGGGTTCAACCAGTGCATTAATCGCCTTGAAGGCGGCATCCACCGGACCATCACCCTCGCTGGTGGCCTTGTGCAATGTGCCCTCGATTTCCAGTTCGATGGCGGCGACCGGCGTATCCCTGGTACCGGATGCGACATGCAGGCTGGACAGTTTGATACGTTCGAACTCGACTGCTTCGCCAATCTCCAGGATGGACATCAAATCTTCGTCGAATATCTCCTTCTTTTTATCCGCGAGGATCTTGAAACGTTCAAAGGTGGCATGAAGCGCATCCTTATCCACTGCCACGCCCAGTGCCTTGTAGCGGGATTTAAGCGCCGCACGGCCAGAATGCTTACCCAGCACCATGCGGTTGGTGATCCAGCCAACCGACTCCGGCGTCATAATCTCATAGGTTTCGTGATGCTTGAGGATCCCATCCTGATGAATCCCGGCTTCATGCGCAAAGGCATTGGCGCCGACAATCGCCTTGTTGGGCTGCACCGGCATGCCGGTAATCTGGCTGACCAGTTTTGATGTGGGCACGATTTTCGTCGTATCAATGCCTGTTTCAATATCGTAGCGATCCGAGCGGGTGCGAAGAATCATCACAATCTCTTCCAGTGATGCATTGCCGGCCCGCTCTCCCAACCCGTTGATGGTGCATTCGACCTGTCTTGCACCATTTTCCACGGCCGCCAGCGAATTGGCGACGGACAAACCCAGATCGTTGTGGCAGTGGACGGAAAAAACAGCCTGATCGGAATTGGGAACGCGCTCGCGCAATTCGTGGATACGTCCGCCAAATTCCCGTGGTGTCATATAACCCACCGTATCCGGGATATTGATGACTCGCGCCCCGGCGGTAATGGTTGCTTCAACAATGCGACACAGAAAATCCATGTCGGTTCGTCCGGCATCCTCAGCTGAGAATTCAACTTCGGGAGCCAGCGATCGTGCCTGTTCGACCGCCGCAATCGCCCTCTCCAGCACCTCATCCGGACGCATGCGCAGCTTGGCTGCCATGTGTATCGGGCTGGTGGCGATAAAGGTATGAATACGAGCCCTTTCCGCCGGTTTCACGGCTTCGGCGGCACGCACGATGTCCTTCGGATGCGCACGGGCCAGCCCGGCAATGGTTGGCCCGCGAATCTCGGAGGCAATGCGATACACGGCCTCGAAATCACCCGGTGAAGCAGCAGGGAAGCCCGCCTCGATAATATCCACGCCCAATGTCGCGAGACTGCGTGCCACGCGCAGTTTTTCCTCCAGATTCATGGAGCACCCCGGCGATTGCTCGCCATCGCGCAGGGTGGTGTCAAAAATATATAAACGGTCGGACATGGTAAGGCTCCTTATTGTTCAAGTTCCACGGACTACAATCCGCGCTGCGATGTTCAGACCATAAAATAACACAGGCCGCAGGGATGAGCTGCGGCCTGTGTTCATAAATACGTGGATGGTTCCTCGAATTAATACCTCATAGGCCGCTGCTGCGCTGGCATGGTAGCAAAAACCCGTTGCCGGGGAATGTACACGGAATGGAAGACATGCCCCGATTGGAACACGTGCCGTGGATGTTGTCAATACTGCTGAAGTCTATCCCGTATGGTTCATGAATCGCTGTTTTTCACTTTATCGGACTGTCTGTCTCTTTTCCATGCTATCAGTCCAAGCACAGGGCCATGAATGCAATAGGCCAGTGCGAGTATAAACAGGATCATGGGCGGGTTGACCATGATGAAAACAATCAAGGCCAGCATTGCGAGCAGCATGACTGCGGGGCGCCGTTTTTTCAGATCTACATCCTTGCCAGCGAAGAAAGGCACGCAGCTGACCATTAGCCATGCCAATGCTACAGCAATACCGAACCACAACCATGGAACGGGGCCCATGCCATTGTCTTCGTGGAACAGCACGGCCGTAGCAATGAGCATGGCGGCGGCGGGGGTCGGCAAACCGTTAAAATAGCGTTTACTTTGCGTGTCCGCCTGAACATTGAAGCGCGCCAGCCTGAGCGCTGCGCAGGCGGCAATCAGGAAGGCGGCCAGCCACCCCAGCTTGTGCAAGGGCACCAGCGCCCACAGATAAATCAGAACGGCGGGCGCAATGCCAAACGACAGCATGTCACACAGAGAATCATATTGGGCGCCGAAATCTGATTCCGCATGCAGCAGGCGTGCAACGCGCCCATCCAGCATGTCGAATACGGCCGCAACAATGAGCGCCCACCCTGCCAGTTCATAACGCCCCTGAACGGCGGCAATCAGGGCATAGAATCCTGCAAACAGCCCGCCTGTGGTGAACAGGCTGGGTAACAGATAAATGCTGCGTCCCTTCACGCTTGATGCCTTATTCATGTTTGCTCCCACGGGCCTCGGTTTCCCGCGCCAGGATGGTTTTCCCCGCTACGACCCGCTGTCCCGCACTCACCTCTAGTGTGAAATCAGAGGGTATCTCACAGTTGACGCGGGAGCCGAAGCGTATCATACCGATGCGCTGACCTGTCTGCACATGATCGCCCACGGCAACATACGACACGATACGGCGTGCTATCAGACCGGCGATTTGTGTGAACACGATGGCAATACCATCCGCTGTTTCCATTTCGAAGCGGTTGCGCTCGTTGTGCTCACTTGCTCGTTCATGAGCAGCATTAATGAATGCACCCGGCGTATATCGCATATGCGTAATGCGCCCGGACATCGGCGCCCGATTCACATGCACGTCAAATACATTCATGAAAATATCCACCCGATTTCCGTCTTTTCCCTGCGCCGCCCGCACCACTCTGCCATCAGCCGGAGAGATAAAAAAACCGACACCTTCGGGTGTGATCCGTTCCGGATCCCGAAAAAAATTAAGCATGAACAACAACAGAACAACCAGCAATACAGCAACCGTATGCCAGCATAATATAACAGAAACAAGCAAAAGCCCCGTACACGTTAACAGGAAAGGCCAGCCCTCGGGAGCAAGCGGAATACGACCGCGTGGACGACCTGAAATCGCTGCTTTTTTATTCATGGGCGGGAGCATACATGATGGCTTTGCAAAAAGGCATCATCGCACCCGTTCATCTGTCTGCGTTGCGTTCCCTTGCAAGGGGACCCCCTGCCTTTCGAGATTGCGCCCTGCATCTCACCTGCATAATTCACACAGGCTGCCGCGCCCTGAAGATCAATTTGTGCGTGAGGGGCAGGGTCAGCGCAGAGCATATTGCGCGAACATCTGCTGACGGTTTTGATTTGTATCCAGATACAGCGATTCCAGTTCAAGCCGCGCGGGTGCTTCGAGTTCGCCTTGCAGCATCGTATGAAACGCGTTTCCACCCAACAGTGAGCAATACGTCGTCAGAAACAGCCTGTCCAGCGCCCCGGCCTTGATCAGCATGCCATGCACCTGTGGTCCGGCAATCATATAAGCACTTGAAAAGCCCAGACCTGCCAGTTGATGCCTGAGCACCCCTCCGTCCACACCCTCGTCCACACCATCAACACGACCGGCATGGATGACGCGTGCGCCGTAGCGCTTCAGCGCCTTTTCCCGTGTGAGATCCGCCTGTTTCGTGGTAAACACATAGATATCCCGCCCATGCACCCTGTCCAGCGCTTTTACCGGAATATCCAGGCTGTTACTGACAATGGCGACAGCCGGCTGGGCATCCAGCCCCTGATCGTGCCGCCAGTCCGGCAGATCAGCAAAATCCCGCGACTGACCTACCGGCAACACATCCTGCGCCTGCCCCGCCGCTAGCTGGCGGAAATAACGGGCTGAGGTAATCAGCACATCAGCCTGCGCCGCCAGTTCCTGATACAAACGCCAGTCGCGTTTATTGGTCATGGTTCCGGGCACGGAAAATTGGCCGCTGTCCGCATCATGCAGGGAAATCCGGCCATCCACACTGGCGATGTAGCTGGAATAAATCAGCACGTCATCATCCTGCGCCCGCCGATGTAAATTCAGGCCAAGATACAGCCCTTTAAGGGGTTTTCTCTCATATGGTACGGGATATAAGCGTAACACACTCATCCGCTGGAATTCAGCCATTGACATACGAGCCTCTTGCAAAACTCATGAGCGGTGATCGGCTTCCCCACTTCGGCCCATTT
>CAZBJB010000022.1:0-24525 GCA_964492105.1 uncultured Zetaproteobacteria bacterium | reverse complement strand
CGTATGCCATCGTTGCCAACCCATTCAAAAACGGTGAAACTTCAGCAATAAGGTGTCAACATGTTTTTCCAATACGCTATATAAACCAATGTCTTACACTCTGCATGCACGATCACTTGCAGGATCTAGGTAAGATCCGTAAGGGTGGAGGGGATCACGATTCGTCTTTGTTTTCCGCTGGCGGGAGATGGACAAAAGTCTCCCATGCAGGCGTTGCCGAAAGCAATGGTAACGGCTTCGGGACAAGGCGCATGTATACTCTGGGCGGAGGAGGAGGAGGAGGAGGAGGAGGATGATGATGATGACGATGTGCGGGAAACAGGGGCGGAAGCGTTGCGCAGTGCCGGATTTCATGTGCTGACAGCAGCGAACGGGCAAGAGGCATTAAGTGTATTCCTCTCCCGGGGCAGCGAGATTCGAGGGGTAGTGCTGGATGTGATTATGCCGGAGATGGGCGGTGTAAGGGCAGCGCGGCGTATGCGAGAGATGCGTCCCCCATGCCCATCGTATTGATGTCCGGGTACGACAGGAGCGGCGAAGCGGAATCGGCCTGCGATGAGGGTATTTGCGATCATGTGATAAGCAAGCCTGTCGAACCCGGCCAACTGGCCGCTATGCTACACGCCATGATGAAGGATACTCGAATCCTCACATATGGATACCCTTCACCACACCCCATGTAAGACCCACGACCACATTATGCTGATTGCTGCTGCCCGCACATGCGTGAATCGACGCTATGCGGAGTGTAGGTTGTGGATATAAACGCGCAAGAATGAATGAACTGGATCACAAAAACAGGTTATTCCGTACCGCCTCCTTAGGCCATTGGTAGGCATTCAGTCCCGGGTTCCGTATGCTTCGCATCTGTCGGGTGGGTGCTGGCCCACATTATTCGTGAATAATTCTGACTGTCCGCGCTTTTAATGCAAGGAGTGATACGTATCCATGCCCCGCCGTGATGACATAAAATCAATCTTGATTCTGGGTGCCGGGCCGATTGTCATCGGCCAGGCTTGCGAATTCGATTATTCCGGCGTGCAGGCATGCAAGGCCTTGCGCGAAGATGGTTACCGGGTGATCCTCGTGAATTCCAATCCAGCCACCATCATGACGGATCCTGATTTCGCCGATGCGACCTATATCGAACCGGTGATATGGGAAGTGGTAGCCAGGGTTATCGAAAAAGAGCGACCGGACGCGATTTTGCCGACGATGGGCGGCCAGACAGCGTTGAACTGTGCATTGAGCCTGAACAAACACGGCATTCTGAGGAAATTCGGCATCCGGTTGATCGGTGCGCAGCCGGAGGCGATTGATAAAGCCGAGGACAGGGAGCAGTTCAAACAGGCCATGGATCGCATTGGTCTGGAAATGGTGCATGGCGGTTTTTCGCATTCCATGCAAGATGCGAGAGTGCTTGCCAAAGAAATTGGTTATCCGTTGATTATCCGGCCCAGTTTTACGCTGGGCGGTTCCGGCGGAGGCATCGCTTACAATCCCGAGGAATTCGAACAAATCGCGGCAACGGGGCTTGATGCCAGCCCGACCCATGAGATTCTGGTCGAGGAATCCATCATTGGCTGGAAGGAATTCGAGATGGAGGTGATGCGGGATGCCAACGACAATTGTGTCATCATCTGTTCGATTGAAAATGTTGACCCGATGGGCGTACATACCGGTGATTCGATTACGGTGGCGCCGGCGCAGACGCTGACCGACAAGGAATACCAGCGCATGCGCGATGCTTCGATTGCCTGTTTGCGTGAGATCGGCGTAGAAACGGGCGGATCCAATGTACAGTTCGCTGTTAATCCGGAGAATGGCCGTCTGATTATTGTTGAAATGAATCCGCGCGTATCGCGTTCCTCGGCCCTGGCCTCCAAGGCGACCGGGTTTCCTATTGCCAAGATTGCGGCCAGGCTCGCGGTTGGATACACGCTGGATGAGATTCGCAACGATATTACCGGTGAAACATGGGCTGCTTTTGAGCCAACCATTGATTATGTCGTCACCAAAATACCGCGTTTTGCCTTTGAGAAATTTGAGGGTGCGGACCCACGTTTAACCACACAGATGAAATCGGTCGGCGAGGTCATGGCTATTGGCCGTACGTTTACCGAATCGCTGGGCAAGGCCATGCGAGGTCTGGAAACCGACACATGCGGATTTGACGGAAAGGTGCCGGAAGGGGTTTCGGATGAGGCCGATCGGGATGTGTTTCTGCAGGAGAAGCTGGCCGTACCGGGTGCAACACGCTTGTGGTGGCTGGGTGAAGCCTTGCGCGGCGGCTGGTCAGAGGAACACGTTGCCAACGTTACACGCATTGACCCCTGGTTTGTACACGAGATTGCCGCCGTTATCGCACTTGAACAGACGCTTTCGGGTCGGGATGTGCTCACCTTGACGGCGGATGAATGGCGGGCAGCCAAGCGTGAAGGATTATCCGATATGCGGCTGGCACAATTGCTGGATACGGATGAAGCCGCCATTCGCGGAACCAGGATGGATGCGGGTGTTGTACCCGTATTCAAGCGGGTGGATACCTGTGCGGCCGAATTTGAGGCCCATACGCCTTATCTGTATTCCACGTATGAACAGGAGTGTGAAGCGCGGCCGACAGAAAACAGGAAGATCATGGTGTTGGGCGGTGGTCCGAATCGTATTGGTCAGGGGATTGAATTCGACTATTGCTGTGTCCATGCAGCGTTCGCGCTCTCTGAAGACGGTGTCGAAAGCATTATGGTGAATTGCAATCCCGAAACGGTATCCACCGACTACGACACCTCAGACCGGCTGTATTTTGAACCGCTGACCTTCGAAGATGTGATGGCCGTTGTGGACATTGAGAAACCGGATGGCGTGATCGTGCAGTTTGGCGGCCAGACGCCGCTAAAACTGGCGAAAGATATGGAAGCGGCGGGCGTGCCGATCATTGGAACCAGCCCGGACATGATTGATCTGGCCGAGGATCGCGAACGTTTCCAGCAGTTATTGCACCGGCTGGACTTGCTTCAACCGGAGAATGGCACGGCGCGTTCGGTGGATCAGGCGATCAGGATTGCAGCCATGATAGGGTACCCTGTCGTGGTGCGGCCATCTTATGTGTTGGGCGGGCGCGCCATGCAAATTGTGCATGACGAGGCGGGGTTACTGCGTTACATGAAAGAGGCGGTCAGCGCTAGCCCAGGTCACCCGGTATTGCTGGATCGTTTCCTGAATCAGGCCATTGAACTGGATGTGGACGCCCTTTGCGACGGGAAGCGGGTGGTGATTGGTGGCATCATGGAACATATTGAGGAAGCGGGCGTGCATTCCGGCGATTCAGCCTGCTGTCTGCCACCGCACTCGATCTCCGATGCCGCCGTTGCCGAGGTTCGCCGTCAGACCGAAGCGCTTGGCCTGGCCCTGAATGTGAAAGGGTTGATGAATATTCAGTTCGCCTTGCAGGGCGCCGATCTGTATGTGCTGGAGGTTAATCCGCGCGCCAGCCGCACCGTTCCCTTTGTCTCCAAGGCAACAGGTGTGCCACTGGCGAAAATGGCTGCGCGTATCATGTCCGGGCAAAGCCTTGACGATCTGGGATTGGATGACGTGCCGCAGCCAACCACGTATCGTGCGGTCAAGGAAGCAGTGTTCCCGTTCGCCAGGTTTCGTGGCGTTGATCCATTACTATCGCCTGAAATGAAATCCACTGGCGAAGTGATGGGTATCGCAGGTGATTTCCCCACCGCTTTTAATAAGGCGCAGTTGGGCGGAGGATGCCGCCTGCCTAGCACGGGAAGGGCCTTCATTTCGGTGCGTGACGTGGACAAGGCAGCAGCCGTGCGTCTGGGGCGCATCCTGGCTCACGAAGGATTCGAAATTCTGGCCACCACGGGTACGCATGCCGCCTTGCGGGCAGCGGGTATCGCGAGTGCGCACGTGGCCAAGGTGATTGACGGCGTGCGTCCGCATATCGTTGACCGCTTGCTATCCGGTGATGTCGATCTTATTGTCAATACGACGGAGGGATCACAGGCCATTGCTGATTCAAAATCCATTCGGCGAGCGGCGCTGGATCGGGCCATTCCCTATTTCACCACCATGGCGGGAGGATTGGCGGCGGTTCGCGCAATCGCCGGTTCCGCGGGCATGATGGAAGTTAAAAGTATTCAGGATTATCACGGAGGTTGAATCAGTGGAACGCGTTCCGATGACTAGGCAGGGCGCTGCAGCCCTGCGGGAAGAACTTAAATTTTTGAAGGGTAAAAAACGGGCCCGGATTGTCGAAGCAATTTCTACAGCCCGGGCGCATGGCGATTTGTCCGAGAATGCCGAGTACCATGCAGCCAAGGAAGAGCAGGGCTTCAACGAAGGACGCATCAATGAACTGGAGGATAAGCTGGCGCGCGCGCATATCATTGACCCGTCTACCATTCATTCGGATAAGGTCGTGTTTGGCGCTATGGTGGAGCTGGTTGATATGGATTCCGGCGTGCAGGTTAAATATCAGATCGTGGGTGTGGATGAGGCCGATATCGAACAGCATAAGGTTTCCATCACATCACCCATCGCCCGCGCGATGATTGGCAAAGAGGCTGGTGATGCGGCCATTGTGCGGGCGCCCGGCGGTGAACGTGAATATGAGATACAGGATGTGACTTATGTTTGATTGCCCCTGTTTCTCACGGGCTTGCCTGCGGGCGGGAGCGATACGATTATCCATGGCACTGGTGCTGGCTCTATTGGTCGTGCCTGGCTATTTGGTCGCACCTGTGCTGTTTGCTCATCTGGATACTCACGCGCAGGCGGGACATTTGGCAGGTATCATCTTCCACATCGCCAACCGTGGCATCCTGATTCTGCTGTTAGCTCTAACAGCATTCTGGTGGGATCGATGTGCGGGGCGCTGGCGCTGGGTTATGCTGGCTGCTGTAGCGTGCCTGGTGGGATTGAATGAATTTCTGTTGTCGCCAGTGATGGAACACCTGAAATCGGTCATGGGCTCGATTGACGCATTATCGCCGGGTGATCCGCAACGGGCCGAGTTTGGTATGTGGTACGGTACGATCGCGGTCTTGCATTTATTGGCGGTGATCCTGTCAATCATCCAGGTTGCCCTGGGATGGGATGGACACCGGGGTGAACATTGCAAGCCATAAAAACATGGATAGAACGACAGTTTGCGGATACCGAAATGGTTGCGTTGATGACCTCTCTTCTGGTGATTTTCGGGTTGCTCGCACTGTTTGGGAATACGCTTGCGCCTGTTCTCGTGGCCATCGCCCTGGCTTATGTGCTGGACGGGGTGGCAGGTCTGCTGGAACGTTGCCGCGTACCACGCCTGATCAGTATCCTTCTGGTCGGCACCGGTGCGGTTTTGCTTGTTTTGTTTGCCTTTCTGGCTGTCATACCGTTGCTGAGCGAGCAGGTCGGACACCTGGTCGCGCAGGCGCCGCATTACGTGACCAGCCTGCGCAACTCACTGCATACGCTGCAATACCGGTATGCCAGCTGGATCAATCCGGACTATATCCAACATCTGGCATCACTTGCGATTGGCAAATTACAGGGATGGGGTGCAGTGATCTTCTCCTTCTCACTGGCTTCTATTCCTGGGTTGATTACCTTGCTGGTCTATATGGTTTTGGTACCGGTGCTGGTTTTTTTCCTGCTCAAGGACAAGGGGATTCTGATGGCGTGGGGTCAGCAGTTTTTACCGCGTCGGCGCGTATTGCTGAACCGGGTCTGGAGCGAGGTGGATATTCAGATTGGAAACTATATTCGTGGCAAGTTCTGGGAAATGTCTGTGGTTGGCGTGGTCACATGGCTGGTGTTATGGTGGTGTGGACACCAATATGCGCTGTTGCTGGGTGCACTGACCGGCATTTCGGTGTGGATTCCCTTTGTCGGAGCCGCCGTGGTCGCGATACCGGTGGTTTTATTGTCATTCTTCCAGTGGGGAATGAGTGATACCGCGCTATATGCCATCATTGCCTACGGCGTAGTGCAGGCGCTGGATGCCAACCTGCTGGTTCCATGGCTCTTTTCCGAAGTCGTGCATATCCACCCCATCGCCATTATCGTGGCGATTCTGGTGTTCGGCAGCCTTTGGGGCGTGCTGGGCATATTTATTGCCATTCCAATGGCAGCCCTGGTGCAGAGCGTGTTACAGGTGATGATGGGGCGCAAGGCGCGGGAAATGGCTGTCCATGGAGCCTCTTGCAAAACTCATGAGCGGTGATTGGCTTCCCAACTTCGGCCCATTTCCGAGCTTGAATTTCGCTCCATGGAACCACCATGCAGCTCATTCAATCCCGAAAATGGTCTCAACGTGGGATTGCCGCTCATCCACCCAGAGTTTTGTAAGAGGCTCCAGGCTGAAGGAGATTGACACGTCATGGGGCTGCTTTAGTTTCCGCGCGTATTCATGATTTTTTGAGAGGAAATATAACGTGACCAGTTCAGCAAAGAATAAGCAGCGAAATCCAGCCGAAGTAAGCCATGGGGATATGGATGAGTTGAAACGCAACATGCGTTCGGCATATCTGACGGCATGGGCCCATGAGAATCAACAAAGGATTATAGCCGCCGTTGCCGCCCTGCTGCTTGTGATCGTGGGCATCAGCCTGTGGAGGGAGCATATTGCCACGCAACGTACATCGGCGGCCACGCTCTACTATCAGGCCCTGAATACGGCGGATACGGATACCGAACATGCCTTGTTGTCCAAGGTGGTCAGGGATTATGGCCATACTGCTTATGCCGGTTTCGCACAACTTCTGCTGGCTGAAGTGGATCAGGCGTACGCCATCCAGCATCTGACGGCCTTGCTTGCCAAGGGCGCTCCGGATCGGGAGATCCGCTGGCAGGCCAGGCTTGATCTGGCCCGGGCGTATTTGCGCAAGGGCGACAAAGTAAAGGCAAGGAAGATTCTGGCCAAGTCCACGGGGGAAAATTATGAGCAGTTGCGCCATTACCTGATGGCCGAAGCCGCCGATAATGATACGGATCGCGCATCCCGCCTTGAGCAGGCGCTGAATGATATCTCGCATGATACGGTGTTGAAGAAACGGATCGAAAAACGTTTGGCGGTACTCAAGACTTCTTCCGGTCCGGAAGCTCTCCGCCAATGAGATATGACATTCGCGGCCTTACCATCCGGATAGCCTGTTTTCTGCTATTGACTGCCTGTGCTTCAACGCCGGGGGTTCAGAGAGATACCTCAATGATGGACAACAACACAGCAAAAGTATCCGTGCCGGAGACTCTCGCCCGTCTGGATGTGGTCTGGGTTGCGGATGTGGATCAGCGTCATCCCATGTCACCCGCAGGGTTTTCCCAGCCTGCTCTGGCGGGGAATGACATTGTTATCGGCGGCCGGGATGCACGTGTGCGTGTTTATGATTTGCAAGGTAACGAATTGCGTCGTATTGCGATTGAATCGCCTTGTGACTCCGGTGCGCTGGCATTGAATCCTGCATTGGTCGTGCTTGGCGATGTGGACGGAAACCTTTATGGCATTGATCCTCGGCTTGGCCGCATTCTATGGCGAAAACATCTGTCTTCGGTGATACTCGGCCACCCGGTAAAGGCGGGGAAGGGTTTTATGGTGCAGACCGCTGATAACCGTATCTATCATTTTTCTTCCAGGGGAGAAAAGCGCTGGAGCTTTTCCGGACAGGTGGGTGGCATGACCATGCGTCAGGGGCCATCACCGCTTGTATTCGGTAACGTGGTGTACGCCATTTTTACCAATGGCGACGTCGTGGCGTTGAAGGCGGATTCAGGTGATTTAATCTGGCGACGGCAGCTACTTCTGGATATGAACGCAATCACATTGAGCGAAATGAAGGTCCCCGTTGCCGATCCTGTACTGGCCGGGAACATTCTTGTTATATCCTTTTACCAAGGGGAGATGATTGCCTTGTCCACCACGGATGGCAGGCAGTTATGGCAGCGGAAGTTGTCGCTGAAATCCACGCCTATTGTGCAAAAGGGGCACTTGCTTGCGACAACGAGCCACGGCGCGATGATTTCACTGGATGTTTCCAATGGTGAAACGCTCTGGAAACAGCAATTGAGTAATGGCGAACTGGTTGGCCCCGCCCTTTTGAGGGAGAGGCTGTTTGCCGCCGATGATCATGGCTATGTCTACGCACTCGCCCGTAACGGTCGCAAGGCTGGAATATTGAGCCTTCCCGGTCGCATAGACCGGACGCCGATTGCCGTGCCGGGCGGCGTCCTGATTCGCAACAATCTGGGTGGTCTTTACCTGATTCAATGATATTTTTCTGATGGGCACAATGCTCCCCGTTATTGCGATTGTAGGCCGCCCCAATGTTGGAAAATCCACCCTGTTCAACAACCTGATGCGGCAACGCAAAGCCATTGTTGGAGACCAACCCGGCGTTACCGTGGATCGCCTGGAATCTGAATGGAAGCTGGGCGAGCGAATGGTGACACTGGTGGATACGGGCGGCATGGGTCAGAGCGATCACGATGATCTGCAATCCGCTATCGCACAGCAGGTGGAAGCGGCGCTGGATGTGGCTGATGTGGTGATATTCGTGGTGGATGGCGAGACGGGGCTGGTGCCGGTTGATCAATCGGTAGCCGATACACTGCGCCGTCGGGATATGGACGTCGTGCTGGTGGTCAACAAGGCTGAAAATCCGGATATGGCAGCGGAGTTCTTTTCACTCGGCGTGGGTGATCCTGTTGCTGTGTCCGCATTACACGGGCATGGTATTCGCCAACTGCGGGATGTTCTGGAGCAACGCTTGCCCAAACAATATGTACATAACGAACCGGAGAGCAATATCGTTGCTCGCCTTGCTGTTATGGGGCGTCCGAACGTCGGGAAATCCACATTGATCAATGCATGGCTAGGCCGGGATCGCATGGTGGTCAGTTCCAGAGCAGGCACCACGCGCGATGCCGTGGATGTGGATATGCCTTATGTGGATAAGGAGGGGGCGGGTATCGTACGTCTGGTTGATACGGCGGGGCAGCGGCGGCACGCGCGGATCAGGGATACTATCGAGTTCGTGGCGCGTGTGAAGGCGCAGCAGGCATTTGCACGGGCGGATGCCGCCGTGCTCTTGCTGGATGGCCGTGAAGCTGTTGCGGAACAGGATATGCGTCTGATGACTTTAGCGCAGGAAAAAGGTTGTGCGCTGTTGGTCGCGGTGAACAAGGTTGATCTGTTGGATGATGTTGTATGGAAGCGTTATGCCGCACGTTTGGATTTCCGCATGCGTAGTCTTGCGGATATTCCTGTGTTTCGCGTTACCGCAAAACAGAACAGGGGCGTGAAGGCATTACTTCAACATGCAGTACAGGCCGCTCGGCGGAACCAAATAGCCTTGAATACAGGGGAGTTGAACCGCTGGCTTAAAGTAACACAAGAAAAACAACAACCACCCGGCGATCACGGGGCTGTAGTCCGCATGAAATATTGCACCCAGGTTGCAACGAGTCCGCCTGCCATCAGAGTATTCTGCAACCGTCCCGATGCGGTGGGGAAAACGTATCGCCGTTATCTGGAGCAGGACTTCCGTAAACGTTTCAATCTGCCCGGCATACCGGTTCGTCTGGCGTTTTCGGCAACGAACAATCCATACGGGTGACGGGGTCGGATGTGCAAGAAGGGTAAATGATGTTCGTGCTTTATCGCACGGTTTTGATAATGGTTCCGGATTGAGGAAATGTGCTCAGGTCCATGCCGTTCAGGATAGCCAGTTTGTCGGCGGTAAAACGCCCCAGAATATCATGGTCTTTTTGAGCCAGCGTCTGCCAGCTGTCGCCCTGTTTCCATATATGGAGATGGATACGTGGCACGCCTCCATCGCGTTTCGCGTCATAATGGCGAAATGATTGGGCGATGGCCTCAAAGTCCGCGCGGTACGCATCAAATTTCGCCCGCGGGCTGTATGAAAATAGTATATAGGCCTTTGGGCCATCACGCAGGATCGTGACCAGTGCACGCGCTTTTTCTACCTGTTGAGTGGAAGTATTGACGATGGCCCGGGTGACCTCAAAACCGTTACGGCGGCTGGTTTCCAGGGCTTCAAGCCTGTGCCCGCGGAACATATCGTTCAGAATCTCTTCACCACTCCGGCGTTTCTGTAATTCTTTTAACTGAAGGGTGAAAAAAGCCTTTTTCCGGCGCAGACGCGCGGTGAGCGCCTGCGGTGTGTTCTTGAGGACCCAATCCTTGGGGAACTTAAGCCGGATACCCAGTTTGGGATGCAAAAAACGCCTGCCTACCACGGCGCCCTGCCCGGGACTATCGCCGTACGGGTATCCATCCAAAGCGGCCAGCATGGCGTTATGGCCGACTTCGGCCCATGCGCTTTGTTGCCCGGCGGCTTCGGCCACGGCCTCTTTAATACGCTTCTCGGTCTTCGGATGACTTGAGAAGGCGCCATGGTAGATTTCGGGTTTTTTGCCCGTGGTATCCGTTTCCTCCCTGATGCGCAGGTCTTCCAGACGTTTGAGGGTTTTCAGGAGACGGATGGTGGCATGTACGTCGTAACCGGCCCTGGTGATGTATTTGATGGAGAGTTCATCGGCCTGTAGTTCATCCTTGCGGCCATAGCCCTGAATGATGGCGTCGGCGAATAGATTGGATACCTGACCAACGGCCTGGGGAATCGGAAGAAAGATGGAAGCTACCGCCATGCCCAACTGGTAACCCCGCGCCTGGGTATAGCGTTGTACGGCGTGTCGTGCCGTTACATGGCCGATTTCGTGCCCCAGTACGGCGGCCAGTTCCGCCTCACTGTTCATGTAGATGAGCAGACCACGGTAGATATAAATATGACCACCGGGAAGGGCGAAGGCATTGATGGTTTTTGCATCCACCACATTAAAGCGATAAAAAAGTCCGGGCCGGTCGGAGACCGCTGCCACGCGCTGCCCCACCTGATTGACGTATTTGACCAGCGGATCGTCTGCGGGCATCAGTGGCATCTGTTTGGCGACTTCCGCCGCATATCGCTGTCCCAGCGCCAGTTCCTGCTTCTCACTCATCAGTACGAAGTCCTGTTTTCGACTAACAGGGTTGGTGGCGCAGGCGGCCAGCACCAGGATCGCCGCCAGATCGAAGGAAAATAGCCTCAACAACCTCATGGCGGAAGTGCTTCCAGATCGAACGGACTGTGCAAGGCGAGATAGAGCGAACCTGAGTGGCCCGCACGAATGAAGCCATGTACGGTTACGCGTTGCCCCGTGCGAAGACGGAGGGGGAAATGAAACCACAAACGGTATTTTCGTGGAATGCTGATGTTGAGTTTGGCCAGTCTGAATCCGACGCCGTTGCGATTGACACGGTTAACCTTCCCTGTGACAACATGGAATTGACCGATATCTGATTTCTTTACCTGATCCGCCGGAATCACGGAAAAACGTTTCGTATTCCAGATACCCAGATGTTGTTTACGTGCCGGGCGTTCCAGTTTGAGTAGTTTTTCAGCCCAGTGAAGATTAGGCGTAAAGGTATATACATGGGCCAGGGCCAGACGCACCATTTCACCGTTTACCCATGTGCCATCACGGAGCCATATCTGAGCCAGCGTTCTACCGTACATATCACGGCGCTGGACATCGAATCCAAGCCGTACAATTTTTCCCGCGATCAGGGATTTTAGCCCCCGTGTCGCGGCATTCCCCATGACCTGGCCCGGTTCGGAGCCGTGCGTGACTTCCGGCGCATTGATACCAAGCAGGCGAATCCGTTCCCCCGTAGCCGTTGCAAAGGTATCGCCATCAAAAATATATGCGACCTGCACCCAGCGTGTTGCACCAATGACGGAAAACGTTCCAGCCTGTGCCGGCCATGCCCAACAGAGCAGGCCAACCGCCAGTACAATGAGCCTCTTGCAAAACTCGTGAACGGCGATCGGCTTCCCCACTTTAGCCCATTTCCGTGCTGAAATCTCGGCCCATGGAACCACCATGCACCTCATTTCATCACGAAAATGGACTCAAAGCGGGATTGCCGCTCATCCACCCAGAGTTTTGCAAGAGGCTCCAAGTACATTACGTTGTTTCAAGTGTTCCGACGAGGCTGGCATAGTCGGAAATACGGTGGTTCGTCAGGTATCCGCGTAGTCCGTCCAACACCTTGCGCGGCAGCAGCGGGTCGTAAAAAAGGCCCGTTCCCAGCCCGATGGCGCTCGCGCCCGTAATGGCGAATTCGATGGCGTCGCGTGCATGGGTAATGCCACCTTGTCCAAGGATGGGGATGCCGTGTCTGGCGGCTACGGCCCGCGTTTGATACACTTTCCATAGCGCGACCGGCCTGATGGCCGGACCGGACAAGCCGCCCGAAACATTGGCGATCACGGGACGGCATGATTCAATGTCCACGGCCATACCGACCAGCGTGTTAATCACCGATAGCCCATCCGTACCTGCTTCAATCACATGTCTGGCGATTTCAGCAATGTCGGCATTGTTGGGTGAGAGCTTGGTGATCAGCGGTTTCCTCGTCATCGGGCGCATGGCTTCCACGACCTTCGCCGCCATGACCGGATCATTGCCGAAATGTACGCCGCCTTCCCGGACGTTGGGGCAGGAGATATTGATTTCAATGGCGGTAACGAGAGAATCATCAAACAACCGTGCGACTTCGGCATATTCCTCCAGCGTCGATCCTCCCGCATTGGCCCAAAATTGGGTTTCGTCATGCGGCAGTCCCGGCAGGATGTGGTCAATGACGTAACGTGCACCGGGATTCTGAAGACCGATGGCGTTGAGCATGCCGGAGGGTGTCTCATAGACGCGGTGCGGTGCATGACCGGGCCTTGGTTCAAGGGTGGTCCCCTTGAGAATCACAGCGCCGATATCCCGGTTGGAAAAGCCTTCCACGCGGGTGTATTCCTCGCCAAAACCCGCGCAGCCGGAGAGCAGAACGATTGGGGTCTGGAGCTTCAGTCCGGAAAATCGAACGGTCAGGTCTGGTTTGTTCAGCATGGATGCAGTATAACCGCACACAGGCTGGGGATCCTGTGTGGTATCTGAATACATGGCATTCCGATCAAGCAGGATGTCGCTTGTTTGGTTTGATGATCAACACGTCGCAACCGGCCTCGCGTACGATGCGTTCGGCGGTGGAACCGAGAAGGATGTGCATCAGTCCCGTACGCCCGTGGCTGCCAATAACAATCAAATCCGCCCTGATGTTCGCGGATGCTTCGATAATAGCATCAGCGGGGCGCGCGGCGCTTTCTTCAATGTGGATATGAGGATGCAAACCCCTGCCAAGATCAGATGTCAGTTTCTCAAGTCTCTCCTTGCCGGATGCCCGCAATTGTCTGGACAGCCCTTCCATGGGCGGCAACATCATTTCCGGCATTTCAGCGTAATACACCTGTGCGGCAATAATATGTAGCAGATGCAGCTCAGCCTTATACTGACGAGCCAGCCCTGTCGCAGCATGCACCGCATTGCCGGCTGAATCGGAAAAATCCGTGGGCGCGAGAATGCATTGGTATTCGGGCATAGTGTCCTCCGTGTCATGTGTATCCGCCTGCCATTATAGCCTGAAAAACAGATCCGTGTTTCATTCCACTATCGCCAGTATCTCCATCAGACATTCATCGGGATTAACGTTGTCACCCACGCTGACATGAACCGCCTTGACGGTGCCGGATGCCGGTGCATGCACCGGGTTCTCCATCTTCATGGCTTCAACCACCAACACGGTGTCTCCGGCTTCAACCTGCTGACCTGCCTCGGCATGAATGGCGACGATGCGCCCCGGCATGGGCGTGGTCACATCATTATCGGAACTGGCTTTGGGGCGAAGCGAGTCTCTGGAAGCCTTTTTGGTGTCTATGGTGCCATCGGCAGTCGGGATTACCTCGGTCAGGGTTTCCACCATGACCTCTTCCAGTACGTTATCCACTTTTACATAGAAAGGGCGAACATCGGCACTCTTGTGGCCTGTCCCCTCAATGCTGACATGGTAATCCTCGCCGTGAATGGTGAGGTTGAATTCGGTCGGCGCCAGCGGGGTTGCCGCAAATCCCGTTGGAGCCTCGGCCACAGGTGTTTCCAGCGGTTCAGGATTAAATATTCCCGACGCACGTTCATCGAAGAATTCAAGCGCAATGGTCGGAAAAAGGGCGTATGACAGCACATCCTCCACGCTGTTGACCTTGTCGCCCACCTCATGCGTCAGCGCATCCAGTTCGGGCCCGATTAAATCGGCCGGACGCACATCAATCGGCTCCTCACCTCCCAGCGCCATCGTGCGAACATCTTCGTTCACCTCACCCAATGGGCGACCATACATACCCTTGAGATACGCTTTGGTCTCATGGGTAATCACCTTGTATTTCTTACCGGACACCACATTCAGAACGGCCTGCGTACCGACAATCTGGCTGGTCGGGGTGACCAGTGGCGGATAGCCAAAGTCCGCGCGAACGCGTGGTACTTCATCCATGACCTCATCCATGCGTTCCAATGCGCCCTGTTCCCTGAGCTGTATCGCGAGATTGGAAATCATGCCACCGGGGATCTGATTGGTTTGAACGCGCGTATCCACGCCGGTGAAATCTGATTCAAAACGGGCATATTTCTTGCGCACCTCGCGAAAGTACGCGGCAATGTCTCGCAACAAATCAAGATTCAGGTCGGTGTCAAACTCCGTCCCGGCAAATGCCATCACCATCGCTTCCGTAGGCGCATGACTGGTTCCGCCCGCCAACGGTGAAATAGCCGTATCAATAATATCGCAACCGGCATGCACCGCTTCCCACTCGACCATCTCGGCCAATCCGGCCGTGGCATGACTGTGCAGGTGCAGCGGAATGGAGACGGATTGCTTCAGGGTTGTAATCAGTTCGTGCGTAACCTGTGGCGTGAGTAACCCCGCCATATCCTTGATGGCCAGCGTATCACAGCCCATATCCTCGAATTGTTTGGCCAGATCAATAAAGTATTTCAGCGTATGAACGGGGCTGGTGGTGTAGCAGATGGCGCCTTCGGCGTGGCGTTCGTTCTCCTTGACCTGGGCAATGGCCACACGCACATTACGTGGATCGTTCATGGCATCGAAGATGCGGAAGATATCGATGCCGTTGGCGCATGACATATCCACGAATTTTTTTACCACATCATCGGCATAGTGACGATAACCGAGCAGATTCTGCCCACGCAGCAGCATTTGTAGCGGCGTATTGGGGATGGCTTTCTTTAACTCACGCAGGCGAACCCATGGTCCTTCCTTGAGATAACGCAAGCAGATATCGAATGTGGCACCGCCCCATGCTTCGATGGACCAGAAGCCGACAGCATCCAGTTTCTCACAGACGGGCAACATATCATCCAGACGCATGCGCGTAGCGAGCAGCGACTGGTGGCCATCGCGTAATGCCAGTTCGGTTATCGCCAGTTTGCGTTTAATCATGAGCATTCCTTAATAATACGATTTTAATCAAAGCCCGGCATGTGCCGCGATTGCGACAGCAACGGCGGCGGCGATATCCTCCCGCCGCTCAAAGGGCTGATATTCCAGCAATTCCGGGTAATCTTCCAGAAACCCGGTATGGAATACGCCTGTCCCGAATGCCGCAGATTTCGCAATGTGCCGATGCAGGGGCAGGGTGGTGCGTACGCCGCGAATATCGTATTCATTGAGCGCCCGGCAGGCGCGCGTCACGGTCAGCGGCCAGGTGGGGCTCCAGATGGTCAGTTTTGCACACATCGAATCATAATAGGGCGGAATGATGTAGCCGGGGTAAACGCAGCCGTCTACGCGTATACCCAGGCCGCCCGGAGAATGATAACGTGTGATGCCTCCCGGCGCAGGCAGAAAATTATTTTTCGGATCCTCGGCATTGATACGGAACTCAATGGCATGGCCGGAGAGACGCAGGTCCTCCTGAGTAAAATCCAGCGGCAAGCCGGATGCAATTTTAATCTGCTCGGCGACAATATCCTTACCGGTGATGGCTTCGGTAACGGGATGCTCAACCTGCAGGCGCGTGTTCATTTCCATGAAATAAAAGTTGTGGTTCGCATCCACCAGAAATTCAACCGTGCCTGCATTGACATAATTTACGGCGCGTGCGGCGGCCACGGCTACCGATCCCATGCGGGCGCGCAATTTATCATCAATGAAATTACTGGGTGCAATTTCAATCAGCTTCTGGTTGCGCCGCTGAATGGAGCAATCGCGCTCGAACAGATGAACCACATGATCATACATGTCCGCCAGAATCTGGAATTCGATGTGGTGTGGCTGGACGATGCACTTCTCCATGAACACAGCATCATCGCCAAAGGCCGCCATCGCCTCACGCGTCGTAATCTCCAGATTTTCTTTTAGTTGTTCCTGCGTATCACAACGCCGTATACCATGTCCGCCACCGCCTGCCGCCGCTTTGAGCATGATCGGATACCCCATGGATTCAGCCGTTTCCAGGGCTTCTTCGAGCCCGGACAATACGTCTTCCGAACCGGGGATTACGGGAATATTGGCGGCAAGCATGGTCGATCTCGCCCGGGTTTTGTCTCCCATGTTGCGGATGGCTGCGGGGGCAGGGCCGATATAGGTGATACCCGCATCCACAATGCGCTCGGTGAATCCAGGATTCTCAGACAGGAACCCGTAACCCGGATGAATCGCGTCGCATCCGGTTTCCACGGCAATATCCACGATGCGGTGAATATTCAGGTAACTTTTAACCGGGTCCGGGCCAATGAGCACGGCTTGATCCGCTTTCTTTACATGCAGGGCGTGCGCATCTTCCCTGGTGAAGATGGCAACGCTTTCAATGCCCAGCTCGCGGCAGGAACGAATGATGCGAATAGCGCATTCACCACGGTTGGCGATTAAAATACGGTTAAACAAGAATGTTGTCTCCTGAACTATTCATGTGGATGATTTCGCCGATATGTGCATGCTCAAACAATTCCAGCATGTCCGCATTGCGCATACGGATGCAGCCACGCGAAGCTGGCATACCGATCCTAGCCTCATCATGCGTGCCGTGGATATAAATGAAACGCGATCTCGTGTCCACGCAGCCACGTCTGTTTTTTCCTGTTTCCATGCCTTCCAGCCATAAAATACGGGTCAGTATCCAGTCATGGCCGTGATCATCATGTGCCGGATCATAAATACCGATGGGTATGCGACCGACGAAGGCAGTGAAAAATGGCAGGCCTTCTCCGATCCTGTCACAGATACGATGCATTCCAAGTGGCGTCTTCAGGCTACCGTTGATGTTGCCGGAGCCCGCGATGGCGGTGGAGACGGGATATGCATAAAAAACACCCGTCCTGCGGCGGTGATAGAGCAACTGCTCGGCGATGGAAATAATAATCACCTGCAAAGCATAACATCTACCGGCAGCAACATAAACAGAGATAGCTTGTATCGGGCGGTTGTTTGCCTACAATCTCCGTTAGCAGTCCGGCGAACTGAGCCCGCACAGGCGAATGGAGCCGGAAGGTTAGCAGACTGCCAAATTCATTTTTATGGAGAGAGCATGGACATCAGCAAAATCCCCGCGGGCAACAATCCACCCGAAGACATCAATGTGATTATTGAGGTGCCGCAACACGCCGATCCGGTCAAATATGAACTGAACAAGGAATCGCACGCATTCTTTGTCGACCGCTTTATGCATACGGCTATGCATTATCCGTGTAATTATGGTTTCGTACCAAACACACTGTCCGAGGATGGTGATCCGGTCGATGCGCTGGTGGTATGCAAGTTCTCATTGGTTATCGGTTGTGTCGTGCCGTGCCGTCCCGTGGGTGTGCTTGCAATGGAGGATGAAAAAGGTATCGACGCCAAGGTGCTGGCTGTACCTGTGTCCGGTGTAAATCCCATTTATGACCATGTAGGCGGCCCTGAAGATATGCCGAAATTCCTGCTTGATCAGATTCAACACTTCTTCGAACATTATAAGGATCTGGAACCTGGTAAATGGGTGAAAGTACAAGGCTGGCAAGGCCTGGATACCGCCAAGCGTGAAATCATGGACTCGATTGCACGATATCAGCCCGTCTAGTCCGGATATTCATTCGAGGGGACAGAATACGTGACAATAACAATTATGGCGGGTCTGGCCGAGGGTACGACGCAACAGGAGGTCTTCGCCACATCCCCATGGTGATGTGGCGCTAATCATTGATGCACTGGAAGAATGAGTTTCCACTGAGGGATGGCCTGATCTACCTGAACCACGCCGCCGTGGGCGTATGGCCCCGGAAAACCTGTGAAGCGGTCAAGGCCTTTGCCGAAGAAAATATGCGGCAGGGGGCGGCGGATTATCCGCGCTGGCTGGATATCGAGCGCGAACTGCGGGGCAGGCTGCAACGTTTGGTGAATGCAGTCAGCCGAGACGATATTGCACTCGTCAAGAACACCTCCGAGGGGCTGTCCTTGCTGGCTTATGGGCTGGACTGGCGGCCGGATGACAATATCGTTTCCACCAATCGGGAATTTCCATCCAATCGCATGGTATGGGAATCATTGAAGGGCAGGGGTGTGAACCTTTATCTGGCCGATCTCGACAATGATGATCCTGAATCAGCCATACTGGCGCTTTGTGATACGAACACCCGTCTGCTGACGGTCAGTTCCGTGCAGTATGCTTCCGGCCTGAGGCTGCATCTTAAGCGTCTGGGTGCATTTTGCCGGGACAATGGCATTATTTTTTGTGTTGATGCCATACAAAGTCTTGGTGCGTTACGCTTCGATGCACAAGCCTGCCATGCGGATGTGGTCGTGGCGGACGGGCACAAATGGATGCTGGGATCCGAAGGTCTGGCCCTTTTTTACATTCGATCTGAACTGCGAGATCAGTTGAAGCTGAGCCAGTTTGGCTGGCATATGGTGGAACAGGCAGGGGATTTTGACCGGCACGACTGGCAAGCTGCGAAGAGCGCTCGCCGTTTTGAGCCGGGAAGCCTCAATATGCTTGGGATTCACGCACTCAATGCCAGTCTTTCGCTACTGGAAGAAGTGGGGATGCGTGAGATTGAACGGTGTGTGCTGGATCGCGCACGGGTATTGATGCGTATGCTTGAGCAGGCACCGGGAACCGAACTGTTGACACCGCGTGAACCCGATCGTTTTGCTGGTATCGTCAATGTTCGTTTCAGGGGCATCAACAGGGCAGGACATGAATATATTCATTCACAATTGATGCAGCAGCGGGTGATCTGTGCGTTCAGGGGTGGAGGTATCCGCTTTTCCCCGCATTTCTATGTTTCTGACGCATATCTTGAGGAAGCAGTCAGGATAGTCACCCGATTGTCCACTGCATCATGATCATCACTACGTTTATCGCTTTGCATGGTATGATCAGCAGCGTAAGCTGCACCGCCTTTATTCAGGAGGTTTTCAGCGATGGCACAGCGTACCCGTTGCGGTAGTCTCAAAGCCGATCAGATCGGCCAGAATGTTCGGCTTTATGGCTGGGTACAGACGAACCGCGACCATGGTGGCGTCGTATTCCTTGATGTGCGTGATCGCTTCGGTCTGGTGCAGGTGGTGGCACATCCGGATACGCCTGAAATCCATAAACTGGCGCATGGCCTGCGGCAGCAGGATGTGGTTGAAGTGCTGGGAAAAGTCATCTCCCGTTCACCGGAAACCGTCAACTCCAGGCTGGCGACCGGTGCGATTGAAGTGAAAGCACATGAGATTCTGCTGTTGAATCGGGCGGAAACGCCACCCTTTCAGATTGAAGATGATTGCGACGCGAGCGAACAGCACCGCCTGGAATACCGTTATCTGGATTTACGCCGTCCACGGATGCAAGCAAACATGGCGATCAGGCACAGGGTAACACATGCGGCGCGAAATTATCTGGATTCACGGGACTTCCTTGAGATTGAAACGCCGATTTTGAATAAGTCGACGCCGGAAGGCGCGCGTGACTATCTGGTGCCTTCACGTATTTATCCGGGATCATTTTATGCCTTGCCACAAAGCCCGCAAATCTTCAAACAATTGTTAATGGTGGCGGGTATGGATCGCTATTACCAGATTGCGCGCTGTTTTCGCGATGAGGATTTGCGTGCGGATCGTCAGCCGGAGTTCACCCAGATTGATCTGGAGATGTCCTTCGTGACGCAGGATGATGTGATGCACGTGGCTGAGGGCCTGATTTCCGCCATGTTCGAGGCAGGATTGGATGTAAGGCTGGAAACACCGTTTGCCAGGATTGGCTATTGTGAGGCCATGGAAAAATATGGCCTTGATCGGCCCGACCTTCGCTTCGGACTGGAGCACACGGATATCACCAATTTGATGAAGCAGGTCGCATTCAAGGTGTTTCGTGATCCGGCCGACAAGGGGGGGTTGGTAAAGGTGCTGCGTGTGCCCGATGGCGGCAAACTCACGCGCAAACAGATTGACGATTATGCCACTTTTGTTGGTATTTATGGCGCAAAAGGTCTGGCATGGATCAAGGTAAACGACGTCATTGATATTCCCGGCGGGCTGCAGTCGCCGATTGTGAAATTTCTGCCCGATTCGGTGCTGAAGGATTTATTATCCCGATGTGGTGCGAGAGATGGTGATCTGCTGTTCTTTGGCGCCGGGGATACGAAGGTTGTGAATGATGCGCTGGGGCACCTAAGGGTAAAGCTTGGCCATGATCTTGGATGGTCTCATGAAGGGGATCATAATTTCGTGTGGGTGGTGGATTTTCCGATGTTTGGATGGAATGATGATGAAAAACGTCCGGAAGCGCTGCACCATCCATTTACCGCGCCGGTACGGGAAGATACGCATCTTCTGAGCTCCAATCCTTTGAGTATGCGTTCCCAGGCCTACGATCTGGTATGGAATGGAACTGAAATCGGCGGTGGCTCCATTCGTATTCATGACCCTGAAATACAGTCAAAGGTATTTCAGGCACTGCAAATCAGTGATGATGAAGCACAAAGAAAATTTGGCTTCCTGTTGAATGCCCTCAAATATGGCGCACCGCCACACGGTGGTCTGGCCTTTGGCCTGGATCGTGTGCTGGCGTTAATGTTGGGCGCGGAATCCATTCGCGATGTCATTGCTTTCCCCAAAACACAGCGGGCGGCTGACTTGATGTGCGAAGCGCCATCGGAAGTGGGAGAAGATCAATTGAAAGAGCTTGGCCTAAGAAAACGCCGGGTGGTTGTTCCTGCATAGTTACGCTTTGACAAAGTGCTTTCGACGTTTAATGATGCAAGGTATGCAGCAGGGATTACTCATCGTGATGTTTATACTGGCAGCGTGTGCAACCAGCCCACCGGTGCAGGAAATGGCTGCTGCGCGCTCGGCTATTAGTATCGCCAAAAGCCTTCCCAATGGAGGGCCTGAAGCTGCCACATCGTTAAAGAGCGCGGAACGATCCCTTGCGGAAGCCGCGCATTCCATTGGTAAAGAACATTATGAACGGGCGCGCCGCCTGGCAGTGGAAGCCAGGCGAAAAGCCCGGATGGCGGCAAAACTTAAACAGAAAAGGCAGTAATAACATGAGCCATTCGAACATCCGACCACCTGAGTTCGGCGAAAAGATTACCATGGGTAAAGGCGGGGCGCTGGATGTCCCGGATCAGCCGATTGTAACCTTTATTGAGGGTGATGGTATCGGACCGGATATATGGCGTGCTACGCATCGCATCCTCGACGCGGCGGTGGAAAAATCCTATGGAGGTAAACGCAGGATTGCCTGGATGGAGGTGTATGCCGGCGAAAAGGCGTGGAATCACTATGGACAGACGGATGATGCCTGGTTGCCCAAGGACACGCTGGATGCCTTGCGTGAATATCTGATAGGCATTAAAGGTCCGTTAACCACACCTGTCGGAGGCGGGATGGGTTCATTGAACGTAGCGATTCGGCAAACGCTGGATTTGTATGTATGCCTGCGGCCCGTGAAGTATTATGCGGGCGTGCCATCGCCGGTAAAGCGTCCTGAAGATGTGGATATGGCTATTTTTCGCGAAAATACCGAGGATATCTATGCCGGTATCGAATGGCCGGAAGGTTCCCCTGAAGTCAGGAAGGTGATTGATTTCCTGCGGGATGAAATGAACGTCACCAAAATCCGGTTTCCGGAAACCTCCGCTATCGGCATCAAGCCGGTCAGTCGTGAGGGAACGGAACGCCTGGTTCGAGCAGCGATCCGATATGCCATTGAGCACAAACTTCAATCGGTCACCCTTATCCACAAGGGCAATATCATGAAATACACGGAGGGAGGGTTCCGTAACTGGGGATATGAACTGGCCAAGCGTGAGTTTAACGCGCGAGAGATTGATGACGGCCCGTGGTGCAAATTGCCAAACGGGATTGTCGTCAAGGATGCGATTGCGGATATTGCGTTGCAGCAGGTTCTGACACGCGCCAGGGAGTTCGATGTCATTGCCACGCTGAACCTGAATGGTGATTATTTATCCGATGCCCTGGCAGCTCAGGTTGGCGGGATTGGCATTGCGCCGGGTGCGAATATCAATTATGACACGGGTCGTGCGATCTTCGAAGCCACGCATGGAACCGCACCGAAATATGCCGGTAAGAATATGGTGAATCCCTCATCCATGACGCTTTCCGGCGCCATGATGCTCCGTTATATGGGATGGGAAGAAGCGGCAGACAGGGTTGAGAAAGGCATTGCCGGGGCCATTGCCGCCAAAACGGTGACCTATGACTTTCATCGCATGATGAACAGTGCGACCAGGCTTTCCACATCGGAGTTTGGCGACGCGGTCATTGAACATATGGATGATAAAGCCGGTGAAGAAGCTGATCAGTACGATCTGTTGGCGGCCCGCTTCAAGGAATTGTTTGAGACCGGAGCAGAAAGAAGCAGTGAGTTTGCCCATGCCGCACTGGAGAAGGCACGCCAGCAATTAACGGCTGCTGGCACATTCAGTGAAGAGCAGGGAAAGAAACTCAAGGGTTTTATGGAACGTGATTTTACGCAACTTGCGGGATCCATGCGTGATGAAGCGCGTGAGCGGCTGAATCCGGCGCGTCTCGGTGCAGGAGCATTGTCATCCATTTCATTACTGTTGCATGCCGCCAGTTCTGTGCTGTCCGATGTGGCCGGTCGCGCCGAAAAGGGTCTACTGTGCCGTTCAGGCGAGGTGACCAGCGCGGGCACGCTTACGTGTATTTCCTGTAGGCATGACATTCATTTGAAGAAAACAGGACGCGTGCCGCCGTGCCCGAAGTGCCATGGCACGGAGTTCAAGAAGAGTTATTAACCGACAGGAAGCAAGGGGATGGTGGTTTCCTTCCGCGTACCGGTAAGACTGCGCAGAAACATCAATAAATCCTGTTTTTCCTGAATACTCAGATTCAGGGGAGAAAGTTCGTTCCCCTGACCAATCCGGTCGCCTCCGCGATTGTAAAAGTTAATGACTTCCATCAACGTTTTTTCCGAACCGTTATGCATATAGGGAGGCGTGATGGCAACGTCCCTCAGTCCACTCGTCTTGAACGCATCCCTGTCCGTTTTCTTGCCCGATATTTCAAAATGTCCCGGGTCAACACTGTTGAGACCTGTGTTATGAAAGCGATAATCCGTAAAGGTCGGGCCGGTATGACAACGCACACATTTGGCTTTGCCCGTGAACAAGGCGAAACCTTTTTTGGCACCATCGGAAATAGCCTGATCATCGCCATTCAACCAGTGGTCGAATGGACTCGGGCCGGAAACGATGCCACGGATGAATGTTGCAAGGGCATCGGTTATACGATCAAAAGTGACACCTCTCGTGCCAAAGACCTGTGCGAATTCCTTGCGGTATCCGGACAGGGATGCAATATGGATTACAATGTCATGCGGTGTCTTGGCATCTGCCATGGCCGGGGTAAGGATGTCCTGATTGACGGCGTCCTCCAGGCTGGTGGCACGGCCATCCCAGAAAAATGCCTTGGCGTAACCGATGTTGATAAGGCTTGGCGTATGGCGGCCCAGCGCATGTCCTTCTCCCATGGTCCGCGCCATACCATCAGCCCATCCCAGACCCGGGTGATGGCAGGTGGCGCATGTTTGGGCAGGATTACCGGAAAGCCGTGGATCAAAGAACAGCTTACGTCCAAGCTTTGCCTTGGCGGCACTATAAGGATCGGATGAAGGGTAGGAAACAGGGGGAAGCATCCACGCGGCGGCGTGAGCCGGAGGTGCGGCGTTAGCGGACAAAAAGCCAATCGTATAAAACAGGAAAAAGATGGCGGTGCGCAGCAAATCATACCTCCATACCGTGGACAATCTCCCGCCGCCACTCCGATCGGAAAGCCTAGTCTTGATTTATGATAATGGCAAGCATCAGCCTTTTCCGCTGGATATTCGACATAGCGCCTCACAGACAACAAGAACGTCCCACAAAACGAACTATAGTGGATCCCAAATTCAGGACAGGTTCTTAAGGTAGATTCAAGGGTAGTGTTTCTCTCCAGAAAGGAGAAGAGGATGACACGAAAACATTATAGCAAAGCGGTGAAAGCGCAGGTGGCCCTGGAAGCGATCAAGGGACAAAAGACGGTAGCTGAGATCACTTCGGAATACAGCG
>CAZBJB010000021.1:0-24889 GCA_964492105.1 uncultured Zetaproteobacteria bacterium | reverse complement strand
GGTGGATTCGTATGCCATCGTTGCCAACCCATTCAAAAACGGTGAAACTTCAGCATAGTAAGTTGCGCAGTGTCTTCGCAGGTGTGCGATAATTTGGATTAACTTATCACCGTAACTTGGTGAAGAGTAGCGTCTTTCATATTTATCTATTGAAAGTCCACGTTTTTTTGCCTAATTGAGCACTTCTATGAAGCTCTACACTCACCACAGAACATGGTAGGAAATCTGCTATTCCACGGAGCCGTGCGCCGCCGTGGACTTCGTAAGGGCAACGCACGGCTCCGCAGAACAGCAGATTTTTAGCACCTGGTTAAATCCTCTCAATAACAGAAAAAATCCCTGGCTGTTGCGTGAATGAATAAATTCGCGCGCGCATCTGCTGGGTCAACTTTCATGAGCAAAAGAGGCTCAATTCCTGTGAGCGTCCAAGAACCGGGCAATACCTTCCTGAAGAAGCAGAAGAAACTGACAGCGATCAGCGTCCGAAACAAAAATATCCTGACCGCCGTTGCCGCGCAGCATGACATGGTAAATGCCGCCCGGAAGGTGAATGCGTGGTTTGCGTGCCATGATGCCAAACGATAATGCATCTGAATAAGCACAATATCGAAGCCTGACCCTATTCCGTGTGACCCTATTCCTATTCGAGTCCTATTCACGTGTGAATCGGCATCATCCCGGAAGACTTGTTCGGATGACGCATGGATGGCGGGGGCGGCATTTCAGAAGCTGAGCAGAACCTGTAACAGCCTGCCGACCCCAAGAGCCACACCCCCGCCAATGGACTATCTTAGCAAGGGTGCTTAGCCTCCGCTACCATGCAAAATCCGATGGTAGACCCTATTCCTATTCCAATCGTATCAACATCCCCCTGCGCTGGACGGATCCATCAGAATTTCAGGCTCATTTCATATTGGAAAAGGCTGCGACTATACGCAGACTTATAGCTAGGTTAAACTTGCGCCGAAAATATATATGTATTTTTTGCATCAAAAGTAAAAGGAGCACTGATTGTTGTTTACCCAAGCCAACATGCGGACAGCGGGAAGGGAATAACCATGTGGGATAAGCCGGGATTCAGGCTGTTCAGCATGCGGGGCGAAACTGCCGAGGCGCAGGCCTTCGATCTTGATCTTCAGGATACGCAACAAATTGGCGAACCCTCTGGAATTATCGAGGATGATCATGCCACGATCCTGGACAGGGCTGTGGATCAGGCTGCCCGCGCCCTGCTTACATTACAGTGCAACCCAGGCTATTGGAGTTTTGAACTGGAAGCGGATTGTACCATTCCCGCTGAGTATATTCTAATGATGCACTTCATGGATGAAGTGGATGAATCCCTGCAAGCGAAACTCGCCAACTATCTGCGTACGCATCAGGGCCGTGATGGCGGGTGGCCGCTTTATCATGCTGGCAAGTCTGAAATCAGTGCTTCAGTCAAGAGTTATTATGCGTTGAAACTGGTCGGCGATCCCTCCGATGCTTACCACATGAGCCATGCAAAGCAGTTTATTCTGGATCAGGGGGGTGCCGCACGATGCAATGTCTTCACACGCATTGAACTGGCCAAATTCGGCCAGATACCCTGGCGTGGCGTACCGTTTATGCCTGCCGAGATTATGCTGTTCCCCCGCTGGTTTCCCTTTCATATCAGTAAAATCTCATATTGGTCGCGTACGGTTATGGCACCTCTGCTCATCTTGTATACCCTGCGCGTACAAGCCGGGAATCCCGGAAATGTGGGTATCCCGGAACTGTTTTCCGTACCGGCGCGGGAAGAAAAAAATTATTTTCCCATCCGTTCACGGCTCAATCATGTGTTCCTTCTGATGGAGCGAACCGTCCGCCTGCTTGAACCCCTGATTCCCGCATGGGTACGCCGCAAAGCACTAATAAAAACTGAAGCATGGATACTGGAACGGCTCGGTAAAGGCGGCCTGGGGGCTATCTTCCCGGCCATGATCAATGCCTATGAAGCACTGGCCCACATGGGCTATGCTCCTGATCATCCCGTACGTAAACGGGCCGGGCAGGCGCTGCATGACCTGATCATCGAAACCGGTGAAAACGCATGGTGTCAACCCTGTAACTCCCCAATATGGGACACCGCGATTGCCTGCCTTGCCCTTCAGGAAACAGGATCAAAAGAAGCGATAACCGCTTCATACCTTGGGCTGGACTGGCTAACAACGCAACAATTGCGGGATGAACCGGGAGACTGGCGGGAACGTCATCCGGATCTTGCCGGTGGCGGCTGGGCGTTTCAGTTTGAGAACAGCTTCTATCCTGATCTGGATGATACAGGCATGGTGGCATGGGCTCTGGATCGTGCTGAAGATGAACGTTACGAGGAGGTTATCCTGCGTGCCATGGATTGGGCCTGTGGTATGCAATCCGAAAATGGCGGTTTTGCTGCGTTTGATTCGAACGCGACCTGTGATTATCTCAATCACATCCCTTTCGCTGACCATGGCGCCCTGCTTGACCCGCCTACCAGCGATGTCAGCGCCCGTCTGGCCATTGTACTGGGGCGTCTCGCCCGGCAGGATATAACATATCAGCCGCATCTTGATGCATGCCTGGATTTTCTGCGGAGTGAGCAGGAAGCCAGCGGTGCGTGGTTTGGCCGTTGGGGAACCAACTATATTTATGGCACATGGTCAGTCGTCACAGGCCTGCTGCAAGCCGGTATCGATCATGATGATCCCATGATCCGGCGTGCTGTACGCTGGCTTAAAAACATGCAACATCTGGATGGTGGCTGGGGTGAAAGCAACGACACCTATGAACATCCGGAAATGGCCGGGCATGGCCAGGCCAGTACAGCCTTTCAGACGGCGTGGGCCTTACTCGCCCTGATGGAAGCGAGTGAATGTAACAGCCGCGAGGTGCGGCGGGGCGTGCGGTATCTGACTGGACATCAGCAAACCGACGGGCTGTGGAATGATCCCGGATTCACTGCTCCGGGATTTCCGCGTGTGTTTTATCTGAAATATCACGGCTACGACAAATATTTTCCGTTGTGGGCGCTGGCCCGATACCGCAACCTTCAACATTCAGCGTGAATTATACAGGCTAGGCATTGTCACGGCGCTTCCCGCCGAGGCGAAATGTCTGGCCGGTTGGCCGAATCGATATTGGAATATATCGCGAGCATCGCTTCCCTTACCATCGGGACAGATTGAAAAACCATTGCTCTCCATATCCGGCATCGGTCCGCAGGCAGCGCGCACTGCGGCTACCGTGCTTGTGGAGCATGGTGCCGTAGCCCTGCTCAGTTGGGGATGTGCGGGGGCATTATCAAAGAAGGCTGTCCCAGGCGAACTGTTGCTGCCTCGCACCATTCTTACGGAGGATGGCCACACGATTTATACCGATACAATATGGCATAAGCGATGGGTGGAGCATCTATCCCGCACATTGGACTGGCACGAAGGTATGCTTGTTGAAAGCAGCAAGGTAATCCGGAGCGAAGAAGGGAAAAAACAATTGGCGCGCCGTTCCGGTGCCGTTGCCGTGGATATGGAAAGTGCCGCTATTGGCCAGGTTGCCAGCCAGGCCGGGATTCCATTCATGGTCATCCGGGCGATTGCCGACACCGCAGACGAGGCGCTGCCGCCATGCATTGTAAACATGATCTCCGACAAAAAACAAATACAAACAGGGCACATTCTTTCCACATTGATCGGCCAGCCGTGGCAATGGCCGTCCATGATCCGGTTGGGGCTGCATTTCCGTGCCGCCACGCATACGTTACGTGTTGTATCGAAAGACTCAGACTCGCTGTTCCATTCCCCCTGATGTTCCATCAAAATGTGGATGCTGATTTGCTGTTGCGTTCCGTACCGGGAGATCCTCTTGCAACACGCGTGCGCGGAGATCGGCTTCCCGGAATGCCAGACGGATCAAAGGGTTGCGGCATGCACCGTATGTTCATGTCGGATCTCAGGTCAATGGCTCTAACCCGCATGATGCATACATGCTACCGGTTCCTTGCGTATTCCTTCGTTTGTACCGAAGCCCTCATCGGTCGGTCGTACGCATGGCAACGGCCTATGTTCCCGGAGTCCGTTGCGAACAAGAGCCCTGCGTCATCATCACGACGATTCATGCATATTGGCTCTGATGTATGACTACGCTGGTTACCGGAGCCTCCGGTTTCGTTGGTTCGGCCATCGTGCGCCAATTGCTGGATGCCGACTTTTCCGTTCGTGCATTGCTGCGCCCCAATAGCCCGAAGGACAATATTGCGGGCCTGGATGTGGAAACCGTCATCGGGGATTTGACTAACATCTCATCATTGAAACAGGCTGCGGACGGCTGCTCAACGCTCTTCCATGCGGCAGCAGACTACCGTATCTGGGCACCTCATCCGCAAGCTATGTATACTGCCAATGTGGATGGCACGCGTAACATGATGCGGGCTGCACTGGATGTCGGCGTGCAACGCATCGTCTATACAAGCAGTGTGGCCACGCTGGGGCTCCGTCAGGATAGTACGTCCGCCAATGAAGAAACGCCATCCTGCCTTGATAACATGATTGGCCATTACAAACGGTCGAAATTCATGGCTGAGAAGGTTGTGCACGATCTGGTGGAACAGGAAAAACTCCCCGCTGTCATCGTTAATCCGTCCACGCCGGTGGGGCCGCGCGACATCAAACCGACGCCTACCGGAAAAATGATCCTCAATGCCGCGCGCGAGCGTATGCCCGCCTATGTCGATACGGGGCTCAATATCGTGCATGTGGACGACGTGGCAACGGGACACCTGCTGGCACTGGACAAAGGAATGATTGGAGAACGTTATATCCTCGGCGGAGACAATATGAGTTTGAAGGAGATCCTGTCACAAGTTGCAACCATCACGAATCATCAGCCTCCGCACATTCGTTTGCCCCATCATGTGGTCTTGCCCCTTGCCTGGATCGCGCAGGGTCTCGCCCGCATCTCGGGCGCGACTCAACCCATCATGACCGTGGATGGCGTACGCATGGCCAAAAAACACATGTTTTACTCTTCCGCCAAAGCCGAACGGGAACTGGGTTACACGCACCGTCCCGCCACCGAAGCCCTGCGCGATGCCATAGCCTGGTTCCGCAGTCACGCTGATCTGTAATAAAAGGGGAGGCGCACATTTCCCCCCTTGATACACATCAAGGCAACCATGAACATGTCGGTTAGAAAGTACGAGCCTCTTGCAACACCCGTGAGCGGCGATCTGCTTCCCCGCTTTGAGTCCACCCAGAGTTTTGCAAGAGGCTCGTAATGTATATTATTTTGCCTGTTATTGCTTCATGAATCGCCGTCATGATTGATGTCGGCCTTCAGCTTTCAGGGTTTGCGCCGGACGTTGGCGCGACGGTATTCATGAATCGTGCGGGCCAGGAGCCATGTATGGAAAATATCAGTACCGCACTTACTCGCGAGCATCGCGCTTGTGATGGACTGATCGATGTATTCGAGGAATCGGTGGAACAGTGTCACTGGAATGATGCGGGCAACCTTTTTGCTGACTTTGTGGCCAGTATGGAACGTCACCTGGGTAAGGAAGAAAAAGTACTTTTCCCTGCCATGGAGCAGAAGACGGGAACGGGTATGGGACCCGTTCAGGTGATGCGCGGAGAACACGAAAATATGCGCCGACTGTTCAGCGAAATTAAGGAAGATATAACCAGGCGGCAGGCCGAACGCTGTCTGGGACTGGCGGATACCTTGCTGATGCTGATCCAGCAGCATAATCTCAAGGAAGAAACGATCCTCTACGCCATGGCCGACCAGATACTTGCCGGTGAGCAAAACAATATCATGGCGCAATTCATTGCCCAGGATGGAGAACACTGATTCATCATGAATCCGGAACAGTGTCTTGATGTCAGCCAACTCGAACCACCGGAACCGATGGAATACATTCTTTCGGCCATGGATGCCCTTGAGCAGGGCTGCTATTTGAAAGTATGGATACACCGCGAACCATTCCCCCTCTACGATATTCTGGAGCGAGAAAGGTTTTCCTATACCATCCGGCTGGGGCGGCACAGCGCTTTTGAATTGTTCATCTGGCCTGCTCAGGACAAGATGGCGCGTGATCTCGTGCAGGCCGCCATGCAGGGCGATTCGTTGGATCGTTCGGGTTAATTCCCGTTCCTGATGAGACGCGCCCCCGGCCTGGTTCTGGAGCAGGCACCACCGATATCTGTACCGCTCCGTTTCTTTCTCAGCGCACCGCTTTTCGGACTCGCGGCGGCTATTGTTCTCATCGTCTCCGGCCCCGATATCCTGTCCATGCGCTGGACACCTGAAACCATGGCGCTGACCCATCTTGTAACACTGGGTTTCATCACGATGGCCATGATGGGCGCTATGCTGCAAATGATGCCGGTCGTCGCCGGATCTCCGACATGGCGCCCTCATCTGGTCAGTACCGCGATCCATTCACTGTTATGTCTGGGTGTTGCGGCTCTGGGTGGTGGCTTCTGGTTTGACCATACAGGCCTCATGCGGCTTGCCCTGCTTATGCTGGCCATGGCACTGGTATTATTTTTGGCTACCATGACATGGAGCCTGGCACGGGCCATGGTGCGCAGTTCAACCGTGATCGGGATGCGTCTGGCTGTTTTCTCCCTGGCAATGACTCTCACCCTGGGTCTGAGAATTGGTGTGGAACATATCTGGCAGTTTCAAACACCTATGGCCCATTCATGGGCAAACATACATCTGGCCTGGGCGTTGATCGGCTGGGTAGGCTTGCTGATCCTCAGCATCGCCTATGAAGTTGTCCCGATGTTCCAGCTGACACCACCCTATCCCGCATGGATGCGGCGCTGGCTGAGTGAATCGATGCTCATCGTTTTGATATTATGGACTGGCGCCTGCCTGCTGGCCATGCCCGGCTGGCTCCTCACACTGCTCGGCTTATGCATGGCGGCGATGTTTATTTGCTTCGCCATCACAACGCTTTATTTGCTTAGCCACAGACGCAGGCACCGTCCCAACGTGACCATGGACTTCTGGCGTATTGGCATGCTTGCCCTTCTCGCAAGCATTTTTTTCTGGATCGCCGGTCAGTTTCTGCCGGATCCAACCGTGTGGTCACCGTACGATTTACTGATCGGAACCACATATATTGCCGGATTCGCCGTATCGGTGATCAATGGTATGCTCTACAAAGTCGTACCCTTCCTGATTTGGTTTCATCTGCAAAGCCGATACATGAACCAGGCCGGGCTTCCAACGGTAAAGGAAATCATTCCGGATCGCCGCGCACGCCGCCAGATGCTTGTCCATGTGTCGGCACTGCTATTGCTTTCGGCTGCGGTCGTATGGCCGGAATGGTTTACGTATCCCGCCGGCATCCTGTTCGTTGCATCATTCCTGCTGCTGGAAGCCAACCTGATCGCCGCCGGACGGACATATACACAAACACTCGCAAGTCTCGGCGCCTCTGCGTTTTGACCCGTACGTTCCATCCGTGCCGTAGCGCCGTTACACGGCTTATTATTTGACCACGGAGCCTCTTGCAAAACTCATGAGCGGTGATCGGCTTCCCCACTTCGGCCCATTTCCGAGCTTGAATTTCGCTCCATGGAACCACCATGCAGCTTATTCAATCCCGAAAATGGTCTCAAAGTGGGATTGCCGCTCATTCACCCAGAGTTTTGCAAGAGGCTCCACGATATGCATCCGTTTTATTTTTCACCTCCACTTCATCCTTGCCCGACATGATATGCCGTATATCTTGGCAAGCGAACGCCACACGCTAGTGTTGCGTCCCGTATACCCGCGAACCATCAGTAATTTCTGACGGGATGTGTGGCACCGCGCGCGAGGCAGGGCTGGTCATGGTCAATCAAAACGAGTACAACGCAGCCGCACGCCCGCCGGAACTCGCCTGAAGGGGAAGAAAATGCAGGAACATGAACGCTCCGTCACCGAACGTGTCATGCCCGATCGATTCCGCAGCCATGCCTATCTTGATGTCCTGGATGCATCGCCAGCGGAGCAATTGTGTCTGATGCGGAGCGCCGCTATACAGAATATACACACCGCCGCGGAACGCCACTATCCGAAGGAGGCCTGCGGCTTGCTGTTGGGCCAACGAGCGGATAAAGGCTGGTACATTGACGAAGGGCGCGAGGTATCCAACCTCAATACCGAAAGATCCGCAGATCGCTTTATGCTGGATCCGGAAGCATACCGGATGGTGGATCGTGAGTTGCGTGGAACGGGCCGTGAAATCATTGGTATCTATCACAGTCACCCGGACTGCCCGGCCAAACCTTCGCCGAGCGATCTTGCCAATGCATGGGACGGTTTTGCCTACATCATCGTCAGCACCTGTCAGGGACATGCCACGGATACGCAATGCTGGACATTAAACGCGAAAGGAAACCAATTCCGGACGGTCACCGTACGGGACTGGCGTGCCGAGAGGGGCCAATCCGCATGACTACAATATGACTACACGCACACTGATCCTCATAAGCGGCATCTTTCTCGTTTCATGCACGGTGGGCATGCCGTTTCCGACACCCGCCGCTTCCAAAAAACCCGTTCGGATACAAACACCCATATCCGAGATGAATACCGGTTTTCTGTATCTGGCGGCTGAAGATGCGCTACAGAATAATGATCCCGCGTTGGCCATTAGATTTCTTGAGGCGTTGGTCAGCAAGGATAAGTCGGCCGTTTCTCCACGTATTCAGCTGGTGGAACTGTTGTTACGGAATGGACATACGCAGGAAGCAGGGAAACAGGTGGCTGTGCTCCTGGGCATGCATGGCCTGTCGCTGACAAGCGTGACAAAAATTCGGATCCTTTATGCCCGGATTCTGACCGTGGATGGCAAACGATCGGACGCCATTGGCGTACTGAAACAAGTGTTACGGAAGAATCCCGGCGCTTTGACGCCACGTATGATGCTGATACGCCTGATGGAGAAAGAAGGACAGTTTGACGAAGCGCATCGACTGATTCATGAGGGTATCAAATTCGGCGCGAGCATCCGGTTATATCCTGTTGATGCCGATCTTTACATACGTCAGGGACAGCTGGAGAAAGCCAGGCGATCTTTAGCGACATTGCACAAATTAGCACCCGATCAGTCCGCGCCGGTACTAATGCTCAGCCGCCTGGCACTGCGTCAGGAAGACATCATTGAGGCTGAGGAAGTGCTACGCAAGTTTCTGGCCGGACACCCCCGGGACTTAAGCGTAGGTAATGCGCTGGGCCGGCTTTTGGTGCGACAGAAACGCGGTAAGGAAGCCATTGCTATTTATGAAGGTATTTCCCGAAGGATTGGAAGAAACACCGAACTGCTGACCGCACTTGGCCTGCTGTATTACCAGCAAAAAGACTATCGCCATGCCATCGCCCGGTTCCGCCAGGCGCTGGCCAAACGCGCCTCAAGCAAGATCCGCTTCTATCTGGCCGCCAGTCTGGAAGCCATGGGTAAAAAAACCGGGGCGGAACAGATTTACCGGAGCATCAAACACAATAGCGCGAGCTACACGGATGCCCAATTACGGTTGGCAACCATGGATTTACAAGCCGAACGAACCGATGCCGCGCTATCCCGGATTCATACCGTCATCCGGGAAAACCCCAAGGTAGAGAATGCCTATACCTTGCTCTCATCCGTATTACTGCGCCAAAAAAAATATCGAACATTACTGGTGGACACACAAGCCGCTCTGGGACTTCCGGGGGTTTCAGTGCGATTACTGTTTAATCGTGCTGCGGCTTTCGAAGGTTTGAAGCAATATGCAAAAGCAGCCGGCCAAATCAAAAGGCTGTTCGTCATCGAACCCGATAATATCGAAGCGCTGAATTTTCTCGGTTATCTCTATGCCGAACAGGGCATTCGTCTGAAGGAAGCCACGGGCCTGATTCTCCGCGCTTTGAAGCAGAGGCCCGGTAACGGTTACTACCTTGATTCGCTGGCATGGGTGCATTACAAACGCGGAGACTATGCCAAGGCATTGTCCTTCCAGCGCAAGGCCGTCGAAAAAATTCCCGATGATCCGGTCATGCGGGAACATCTGGGTGATATCCTGTGGAAAGCCGGAAAGCCGGATGCAGCCCGTGCCGCATGGAGAAAATCCCTCGGCCTGGGGCACGATCATGCAGATCGCATTCGACAGAAGATCGACACAGGCATGCGATGAAGCCTGATTCAGGGACGTGCTGACTCTGGCCGTACGCGGCTTCATGTATGTTATTGTCAGTGCCCTGTTGCTGTCGGCATGCGCCAGTCTGCCCACCGATAAATTCTCCAATATCAGGCCGTCATCCACGATTGGTCCCTATCGCCGCGTTACGGCAAGAATTCTGGTGATGGGACCCAAACGTGTCTGGCAAGCCATGATGGATTGGCAGTCCGGGCGATCCGGTGAAGGAAGAATGCGTATTGTCCAACCCGTGATCGGACGTATCGTGGAGTTCCGCTGGCGACATGATGAAATGTGGCTGCGTAATAATCAGATCGGGAGTCCGCAGTGGCACCCTGTCAGCAAGGAGGAACTGGCGTCCCACGGTATGGTTATCAGCCTGTGGGAATTATCTGAATTCCTTGGCGGCCATGTGCCACCAGGCTTCCAGCAGGAAGGCCCGAACCGGTGGAGCATTCACCGTAACAACAGCCGTGTTCGTGTGGAATGGAACGCGCAAAAGAAGCGCTTGATCTTCAGCGACATCAGCCATGGGCGCAAGGCCACCATGATTATTCTGAAAAGCAGCCCCTCCCCAACGCCCCGTGCTTAAACTGCCGGCACCCGCTAAAATTAATCTTCACCTCACAGTAACCGGAAAAACCGTGAACGGCTACCATACACTGGATACCAGTTTTTCATACGTGGATGTCGGTGACACCCTCTTCATTGCGAACGCAAACCGTCTGCATGTCACGTGCTCTGATCCGAACCTGAATACCCGGAACAATCTGGTCTTTCGTGTGCTGGAAGGTATGCGTGATACCTTTAGCGTCGCACGGGGATTGAAGGTGCATATCAAAAAAACACTGCCCATACAGGCTGGACTAGGTGGCGGCTCATCCGATGCGGCAACCGCCATCATGGCCGCCAATGAGCTGTGGGGACTCCATCTGGACAACAAGGCGCTGATTGAATTTGCTACGCCGTTTGGTGCGGACATTCCCTGCTTCCTGTTTGGCCAGGCAAGCCGGGCAACAGGGGTAGGTGAACGGATGGAGGCTCTGGATCCCGGCCTTGAAGGTGCGTATCTGGTGCTCGCCCATCCCGGTATCGGCCTTTCGACAGCGGATGTATTCTCCTGCTATGACAGCATGCCGCATCACGATGCGGTGCAATTGACCCCTTCCGAAGCGAAAGATACCATCCGCGCCGACGCCACGCAGGCTGAGAATATACATTTTCCCTTGGGAAAGAATGTTCTGGAACGTGTGGCCTGCGGGATGTGCCCAAAGTTAGCCGTACTCCTGGAAGCCATGCGCAGTCAGGTACGGTGCGCCTGGATGAGCGGGAGTGGTACCACATGCGTGGCTCTGCTGGAACGCGCGGAGGATACACACAGGCTGGTACGCAGGTTGAGGCGGGAAAAACTTGCGGCATGGACCCATGCCGGAAACATCCTGCTCCGCCACCCCCTGTATGACATGAGCTTGAACCGGATGATTGGGGCGTAGCCAAGTGGTAAGGCAACGGGTTTTGATCCCGTCATGCGCAGGTTCGAACCCTGCCGCCCCAGCCATACTTATGAATGCCCCAAACAAGGAGCACGCAATATGATGGAAGAACGCCTTCGTCTCTTCTCGGGAACCGCCAATCCGGAGTTGACCGGCAATATCGGAAGCTATCTGCATATTTCGCCGGGTGATTTACAAACACAACATTTCTCGGACGGTGAAATTTTTGTTCAGATTGGTGAAACCATCCGTGGCCTGGATGCCTTCTTTATTCAAAGTACCTCCGCGCCCTCCAATGATAATCTGATGGAATTGCTGATTTTTATAGATGCCGCCAAACGCGCGTCAGCGCATCATATCTGCGCTGTTATGCCCTACTTCGGCTATGCCCGCCAAGAACGTAAAAGCGCCAGCCGTACACCGATTACCGCCAAACTGGTGGCTGACATGATCACGGCGGCGGGAGCATCACGCGTACTCACCATGGACTTGCACGCAGGCGCCATTCAGGGATTTTTCAATATTCCGGTGGATAATATTTATGCTGCTCCCATTTTCCAGAGGGATATCGAGTCCCGCCCCATGGATGATGTTATCATCGTATCCCCAGATGTAGGCGGCGTAGTTCGGGCTCGCGCCCTGGCCAAGCGCCTGCATGTGGACATCGCTATCGTGGACAAACGGCGTCCCGCGCCAAATCACGCCGAGGTCATGAATATTATCGGTGAAATTGAGGGGCGCCACTGCATCCTGATCGATGATATCGTCGATACGGCGGGAACCCTGTGTAGTGCTGCCCTGGCCCTGCTGGAGCAGGGCGCAAGCAAGGTCTCGGCTTATGCCACCCATGGCGTCCTTTCCGGACCGGCAGCCGAACGACTGGCTGATTCCCAATTACATGAACTGGTGATTACGGACACGATCGCGCAACCGAAGGCTACCGTAGATACCGGCAAGGTTCGCATTCTTACGGCCGCACCGCTGCTTGCCGAAGCCATCAGCCGCATTTATAACGCGCGTTCCGTCAGTAGCTTGTATAACTGATTCAAGGCTCTATAATCCCGCGCTCGGAAATACAGGGGGCACCATCTTGATTTCCGTAGCATTTCCTGATTGCACATGATCTTCGGAAAGAAGATCTGCGTCCCACGTATTGTCCACGCCGTTACGGGCCGACCACTGGTGCATTGATGTAGAGGAGATACCCATGAATGATTTCGTGCTTGAAGCAGAATTAAGAGAAGAAACGGGAAGAGGCGCGGCTCGCCGCTTGCGCCGTACAGGGAAGCTGCCTGCTGTTATCTACGGTGGCGGCAAGCCGGAACTGGCCATTACGCTGGATAAGCTAAGTACGGGAAGACTTCTGGATATTGAAGCATTCCATACTTCGATCATTGATCTCAGGATAAAGGGTACACGCGGAACCAATACAGGACTGGTGAAGGACATTCAGTGGCATCCCGTTCGCGATGAGGCCATGCATATTGATTTTCACCGGGTATCTTCCTCCGATGTGGTGCAGATTGAGATCCCGGTCAATGTGGTCAACTTTGAGAAATGCCCCGGTGATATCAAGGGTGGCCTGCTCGAAGTTATCCGTCATACGCTTGAGGTGTCCTGCCGTGCTGACAGCATCCCCGATGCCATTGAAATAGACTGCGCTGATCTGGATATCGGCGATTCCGTACATGTGGAAGGCTTGCAATTACAGGATGGCGTGGAAGCGCCGCATGATGTGAATTTCACGATCCTTACCCTTGCCGCCCCGAGGGTTGAAGAAGAGTCCGCCGAGGCTGAAGGAACTGAAGGCGCTAAAATAATCACCGAAGCCCCTGTGGAACATGGATCCGAGCCTGAGGCATCCTGATCAGGACGGGTGTGCAACTACTTGTTGGCCTGGGGAATCCGGGCAACAGGTATAAAAATACACGTCACAATATTGGCTTCCGGTTCATTGATGCATTGGGAACGGCACAGGGGCTGAGCCTGGTTGTGGCTCCCCGTTTTTATGCCGAAACAGCCGAATGGAAGCAGGATGAGCATAACGTACTGTTGGTCAGGCCCCGGACCTTCATGAACAATTCTGGCGAGAGCATTGGCCCGCTGGCGCGCTACTATGGCGTGGAAACAGAGAATATCTTCATCATTTACGATGACCTCGACCTGGAGAAGGGAAAATTCCGCTTGAAGACCGGTGGCGGTCACGGTGGTCACAATGGTCTGCGTTCACTCAATCAGTGCCTGCCAGACAGTAATTATCGTCGCCTGAAGCTTGGCATCGGGCGTCCGTTGAACAATATGGATATTACCGCATGGGTGCTGGGCAAGGCAACGGCCACCGATCGGCAACAGGAAAAACGCATCTTTAACGCCTTGATGAAAGAATTATCCCTTGTCCTCAACGGCGACCTGGCGCTGGCCAGTAATCGCATGCATCTGGCATTGCAGTCTTTATAAATCATGCGGGCTGAATAAAGAGGTTACAACATGACACTAAGCATTGGCATCGCGGGTTTGCCCAATGTTGGAAAATCAACACTGTTTAACGCGCTTAATGGTGGCGGCGCGGAAGCGGCCAATTACCCATTTTGTACCATTGATCCCAATGTGGGCATTGTGCCTGTTCCTGATTTGCGTCTGGATGCGCTGGCGGATATCGTCAAGCCGCAGGCTGTGCGGCATGCGGCGGTAGAATTTGTGGACATCGCAGGACTTGTTGCGGGCGCAGCTAGCGGTGAGGGGCTGGGTAACCAGTTTTTGGCTAATATTCGTGAATGCTCTGCTATTGCGCATGTGCTCCGGTGTTTTGAAGACGACAATGTTACGCATGTGGCGGGTCGGCTCGATCCGCTGGCTGATATTGAGATCATCAATACCGAACTGATGCTCAAGGACATGGAAACCATGGATAAAGCCACGGCGCGCATGCAGCGGCAGACCAGGACAGGCAACAGGGATGCGCTGGCCATGCGCTCATTATACGAAAAAGTACAGCAAGGGTTGGAAGACGGGAATACCGTTCGACGTCAGGGGTTGAATGAAGACGAAACCGGACAAATCAAAGACCTTTGCCTGCTCACAGGCAAGCCTGTGTTGTATATCGCCAATGTGGATGATGCATCCCTGCCCGACGGCAACGCGCTGGTTGATCCGGTTCGTCGGCATGCAGATGGCGAAGGCGCGCGCGTGGTCATCGTCTCGGCACAAATCGAGTCGGAACTGGCCGGGATGGATGCTGATTCCAGGAGGGAATTTTTTGTCGACCTTGGTCTCTCCGAACCGGGATTGAACACGGTCATCCGCGAAGCCTATACCTTATTAAATCTTATCACCTACTTCACGGCAGGTGAAAAAGAGGTGCATGCATGGACGATTCATCGGGGCGATACTGCGCCACAGGCGGCAGCGGTAATTCATACCGATTTCGAGAAAGGTTTTATCCGTGCGGAAACGATTGCCTATGATGCTTTTATCGCCCATCATGGTGAACAGGGTGCCAGAGAGGCCGGCAGGATGCATCTGGAGGGGAAAGATTATGTTGTACGGGATGGAGACGTCATGCACTTTCGTTTCAACGTCTGAGTGATTTTTCGGAATGCCATGCGAATCAAAGGATCGCGACATGCGCCGCATGTCAATGTCGGATCCTGGGTATAACCTTAGGAGCCTCTTGCAAAACTCATGAGCGGTGATCGGCTTCCCCACTTCGGCCCATTTCCGAGCTTGAATTTCGATCAATCGCATCACACCAATCTGACACAAATTTCACCGTATAAAAGCCCGTGTTGTGTATTTGCGTCTCCTTACCAGGTTGCCTATGTCGCAATAATCATCACGGTAATTCATGAATAGTCCGGGTTAAATCGTTTAAACCTCGCGTTAACAACAAACAGAAATGGTGAAATTTCAGTTACATAGCAGGGCTACGTCTGTTTACGCGCCTTGAAAACGAGAAAAAATCCCGCGTCCAAAATGCATAAATGACTTAACCCGCATGCTTACCTTATGCTTTGGGCTATGGTTTCTACCACATCCTTACATTCCATCCGCCTGTTTTATGCCTCCTACTTCGCCACGATGGGCATTATATTGCCATTTTTCCCGGTTTATCTCGCGGGCAGAGGCATGGATGCAACAGCCATCGGGCTGTTTACGGGACTGCTGGCCATTTCCAGGATGCTGGCACCACCATTGGCGGGACGCGCGCTGGATCGCACTTCCAATACGTCCCGTTTTATTCTTACCGCATCCCTTGCCGCAGCCATGCTGGCGCTGTCGCTGCCATGGATAGAATCCGGCGTGATGCTGGCGCTGACCATATTGGCATTCGGGTGTCTGTGGGCGGTGGTCTTGCCGTTAACCGATGGCTTGTCGGTAGCTGTCTCCGAAGCGGCTCTGGTGGATTATGGGCGATTGCGCGTATGGGGATCCATCGGGTTTGTCGCGGCATCCCTGGCTGGAGGTATCTGGCTGACAGGTGAGAATCAGTCCCGTTTTCCCTACTGGCTGATGGCAACATTGCTGGTGACAGCGCTTTCCGCCAAAGGATTCCCTGTCAATACAATGCACCATGAACGTGCATCATCACGAAAAAAATATTTTTCATCATCGTTCGGTTTGTTGCTTCTGGTCAGCTTTTTGATGCAGGCATCGCATGGCGCTTATTATGGTTTTTACAGCCTGTATTTGCTTAAAGCCGGTTATGCAGGCTGGATGATTGGTGGCTTCTGGGTGCTTGGTGCCGTAGCCGAGATTGTGTTAATGTGGAAGTGGTCTCGCCCTGTTGGTGAGGCCTCACCCGCCCTGGTATTATCCATATGCCTGTTCCTGGCATCGGTTCGCTGGTTAGGTATTGGCCTGACGCAGATATGGTGGCTACTGGCATTGTTGCAATTACTGCATGCGGCAAGCTTTGCCGCTTTCCATATCAACGCAGTCACGTGGGTCAGCAGGCTTTCACCACGTGGCCGCCAGGCGAGTGCGCAAGGCTGGTATTCCGCTTCGGGATTTGGTCTGGGCGCGGCCCTGGGCATCATGGCCTGCGGTTGGATATCGTCACAATCGGGCACCTCAGGATTCCGGATGGCATTCATGGTATGTTCAGTGGTGGCTTTGTTGGGTGTGCCGGTGGCTTTGAGGTTACGGACGTAAATATTGTGCGTATATGGTTGACGCAGAAGCCTCTTGCAAAACTCCGGGTGGATGAGCGTCAATCCAACTTTGAGACCATTTTCGGAATTGAATGAGCTGCATGGTGGTTCCATGGAGCGAAATTCAAGCTCGGAAATGGGCCGAAGTAGGGAAGCCGATCACCGCTCATGAGTTTTGCAAGAGGCTCACAGTACAATGTTTCCGGATGCAGCGGAACGGTTTCTATGCGTGGTGCTTGATGCGCAATCATGACCATTGGATGGCAGCAGAACGGGCGCAGTCAGGCAATACCGGCATCCGGTGTAACCAAATGAAATGCGGGGGTATCGGATATGAGCAATACGAACGAGTCTTCCGGATTATCGTGGCGGCACGTCATGCCGTTACTGCTACTTGTTACCGGTCTGGTAATGTTTTTTGTCCTTGATCTGAATCGTTATCTCAGTTTTGCCGCCTTGGGAGAGCACCGTGTAGCTCTACTGAACTGGGTTAGCGCAAATAGCCTGCTTGCCCCCATGGTTTATATCTTGGCCTACGTTGTTCTGGCTGCATTTTCACTACCCGGCGGGGCAGTGATGACCATCAGCGGCGGCTTCCTGTTTGGTGCGGTGATGGGTGGCGTCTATGCCGTTACCGGTGCGACGCTGGGAGCCACGGCGTTGTTTCTGATTGCCAAAACATCGCTGGGAGATTATCTACTGGCGAAGGCGGGCCCCGCCATCAGGAAGATGCAGGCGGGATTTGAGGAAGATGCGCTCAGTTACATGTTGATATTGCGGCTGGTTCCCCTGTTTCCATTCTTTCTGGTGAATCTGGCACCGGCATTCTTTGGCCTGCCCCTGCGCGTGTATCTCATCGCCACCTTTCTCGGCATCATACCCGGCACCTTCGTGTATGCCCTCGTCGGTGCGGGTCTGGGTAGTGTATTTGATCGCGGCGAAACCTTTACTTTGGCCGGCGTGATGACACCACAAATCATTGCGGCACTGGTGGGATTGGGTGTGTTGGCACTGGCGCCGGTAGCCTACAAGAAGATCAAAGGGAGAAGATGAGTGGGCAATCTGTTGAAGGTGGATATTTGCGTGATTGGCGCCGGTTCCGGTGGGCTTTCGGTGGCAGCGGGCGCTTCCCGGATGGGGGCTACGGTGGCGCTGGTCGAGAAAGGAAAGATGGGCGGGGATTGCCTGAATACCGGCTGTGTGCCGTCCAAGGCATTGCTGGCTGCGGGAGAGAAGGCACAGGCCGTGCGCGATGCGCAATACTTCGGGATTCAGGCTGCCGAGCCCATTGTCGATTGGGCTATGGTCAACCGGCATGTGCATCAGGTGATTGACAGGATCGCACCCAACGATTCCCGAAAACGTTTCGAAGGGTTTGGTGTCAAGGTGATTCGTGCCGTCGGAGCTTTTGTCGATGAGCGCACGCTTCGGGCTGGAAATGTGACCGTTCGTGCCAGATATTTTGTGATTGCTACGGGATCATCTCCCTTTGTGCCACCAATCAAAGGCTTGAATGAGGTGAAATACTTCACCAATGAAAACATCTTCGATAACCGGGATCCGGTGAATCATCTCATCATTATCGGTGGTGGCCCGATTGGCATGGAAATGGCGCAGGCGCATCGCCGTCTGGGGGCGAAGGTCACGGTAATGGAAGTGGCTCGCCTGCTGGTCAGGGATGACCCGGAACTGGCCGGCGTGGTCATCGCGCGTTTGCGGGAAGAAGGCATCGTCTTCTACGAAGGAGGACGCAATCTCCGGTTCGAGAAAACTGATGAAGATATTGCCGTTTATTGTGAACTGGATGAGGGCAACTCGTGCATTCATGGCTCGCACCTGCTCATTTCCACCGGGCGGCGGGCCAACGTGAATGGTCTGAATCTGGACGCAGCGGGGGTAAAATATTCAACGTGCGGCGTGGATGTGGATGCACGTTTGCGTTCATCCAATAAACGAATTTTTGCCATTGGCGATGTGACGGGCCCCTACCGGTTTACGCACATGGCGGCTTATCAGGCGGGTATCGTCATCCGTAATATATTGTTCAAGCTGCCGGCGAAAGTGGATTATTCGACCGTTCCGTGGGTGACGTATACCGATCCGGAACTGGCGCATGTGGGCATGTCCGAGGCTGATGCGGAACAATCCGGCAAGCCGGTTCGTGTGCTGAGATGGTCATTTGAGGAGAATGATCGGGCGCAGACTGAACGGCGTACGGAAGGCAGGGTCAAGGTCGTTACCGCTACAAACGGGCGGATTCTGGGCACGACCATGGTGGGTCTCCATGCGGGAGAACTGATTCAGCCGTGGATACTGGCCATTGGCCGGAAGATGAAGATGAGTGATATTGCGGGCATGATTGCGCCGTATCCGACCTTGGCGGAGGTGAACAAGCGCATTGCCGGAAGTTACTATACATCCTCATTGTTCTCGAATCGGACGCGGGGCATCGTGCGCTTTTTACTACATTTTTAGCCCGGGTCAGGATCAGTTTTGCCACCCTCCCTGCATTCCAGCGGGCTGAAACCCATTGACCGAAACAGGAAACAATACAATTTTCGTAACTACTCAGCACCCCTCGAATTTTGTTCTCTGGCAAGGCGCGAGACGCGCAGAATCCGTAGCGTATGGGTTATATGTGAGGATTTGAGCATCGCAGCAACGTCGCCAGAGGGGAAAAGACGGAGGGTGCTGAGTAGTTACCAATTTTCTTCTATAAACCAGCGCTGATTTTCCAGCCTGCGGGCGTACGCTCCAGCGATAATTCCTCGCGTTGCACCATTTTCCGCCAGCGACCGCCTGAACGTACCTTGAGCCGGTAAGACTGGGCGCAATCGGCATGCGTGTCATCCACCAGATGAATTTCACGATCGAATGAATGCATATCCAGCGCATCAAACTGGCCGAACAGATGAATCATCCGGGCAACGACATCCACCTTACTGCGGTGATGATCCATGTAATCGGGCACAATCAGGCTGGAATATGCGCCAATATCGCGTGTCGTGATAGCGGTATCACGCGCATCCAGTACGGCATTGATGGATGCATTGTCCGCACCGCCGCATGCAGCGATAAACAGGAAAAGGCAGGAAGCCAACATCGTTGTTCGGGGCATCATGATTCGTCAGGATATATCGATAAAAATGTTTTTACTTAAAGAAATTGCGCCGCTTTGCGGCTCCATTCACTCTTGGGGTAATTATGCCTTAACAGCAGGGCCGAATTGCGGGCGTCATCCGCCACACCCAACCTGGAGAAGGAAGCCGCCAGGTAATACAAGGCCTCTTCAATGGCAGGCGTGGTCTGGTATCTTTCCAGGACGGTTTGAAAACGGTTGGCCGCGGCGACATAGAGGTGACGTTTGAAATAAAACTTGCCAACGTTCAATTCATGGTCGGCCAGTCGGTTATAAAGCAGTTGCAGACGGCGGGATCCATCCCTCGCATACGCACTTTTCGGATATTTTTTGAGCAACAGCTTAAAACTGTCCATGGCAGCGAGGGTTTGCGACTGATCCTTCTCGGAAGGAGAAGACTCCTGGTAGTGGCTCATTCCCAGCATATACTGCGCATAATCCACATTCGGGTAACGGGGATGCCTGCGTACAAATTCGCTGCTGAGTGTTTCAGATAAAATATATTCCCCGTCCTTATAAGCCGCGAAGATACGCAATAATTCCGCCCGAACGGCGTATTGGCTGTAGGGATGACTGGATCCGAACTTCTCAAGATCCAGAGCTACGGTTGAATATGAACCTTTGGCCAACAACGTTTTTGCACGCTCATAATCGACTTCAGCGGCACTCTTTTTTACGGCTGGATTACTGGCGCATGCTGCCAGCATCAATGGCATGCAGAGGATGACAAACAGTTTCTTCATGACCGCAAGTCTATGAGACATTTGATACTAAAACCAATATAAAGAAATTTACATACAGCGATTCGCGGGGATGTCAGTCCACGAGGTGCGCCGACGCGGGCATGGCGGAATGTATGAATAGTTCAGAGCCCATTGCAAAACTCATTCATCACCCGTGAGGTGACCACATTCTTTCTCGAAACACCATACGAACCCAATGCTTACACCTTGCATCCACATTCCATGTCGGTTCCTGGGCTTGACTTCCCGATGACGGAACCCACCATGGACTGCGGGAACATTGGAGGTAGTTGTGTGGAGTAAACTGCTGCATGTGCTGGACAATGTACGCCGTGTGTTTTCCGGGTTGCTATTCCTGTTAATCATTGTCGTGCTGGTTGTGGCCATCAAGGCCACGTACCCGTCGATTCCCGATCAGGCGGTACTGGTGCTGAATCCCAAAGGCGCATTGGTGGAGGAACTGGCGGAACCGGGTGCGGCATTCCCGTTCACCCTGCCGACTGCTGAACAGACACGCGTGCGCGATCTGGTGCGCGTAATTCATGCCGCCCGCGATGATAAGCGCATCCGCATGCTGCTGCTCGATTTGAAGGGCATGGATCGGACGTCCCTCACCAAACTGCAAACCCTGCGGCGCGCCATTGACGACTTCAAAACAAGCGGCAAAAAGGTCATTGCTGTCTCGGATAATTATACACAGTCTCAATATTATCTTGCGGCCAGCGCCGACACGGTCTATCTCCATCCCATGGGCATGGTGCTGCTCAGCGGTTTTTCCCTGTACCGCAATTATTTCAAGGATGCGCTGGACAAAATGAAGGTAAAAGTCCATTTGTTCCGAGTGGGGGAATATAAATCCGCCGCCGAACCACTGGTGCGTAACCATATGTCTGCCGCCGCGCGCATGGCCGACAAGGTGTTATTGACGCAATTGTGGCAATCCTATACACGGGGCGTGGCAAGCATGCGACATGTGAAGGCGGATAACATCCAGAACATGCTGGATCACCTTCCTGCTTATGTGAACAAATATGGCGGTAATCTCGCGCAACTGGAACTGAACATACATTTGGTGGATAAACTCGCCACGCATGCCGAAGTACAGGCAATCATTGCCCGTCAATTGGGCATCAGCCATGCGTCCGTTCCGCCTTCGGTGACGTACAAACAATATCTGAGATCGTTGGGATCGGAGGCCTTGCCGGATGGAGACAGGCAGGTCGGCCTGATCGTTGCCAGCGGCCCCATTCTGGATGGTAATCAGCCACCCGGCGCAATTGGTGGGGAGTCCCTCAGCAGGTTGGTTGACGTGGCGGGGCGAGACCCCCATATCAAAGCCGTCGTCCTGCGCATTGACAGCCCCGGTGGCAGCGCCATGGCGTCCGAGACCATTCGGTTAGCCATTGAACGGTTGAAACAGGCAGGCAAACCGGTGGTTGTCTCCATGGGTAGCATGGCCGCGTCGGGCGCGTATTGGGTAGCTTCCGCCGCTAACGAAATATGGGCTTCCCCCAACACTCTGACCGGATCCATCGGCGTATTTGGACTCTTTCCCAGTGTTGATCGGGGATTAAATGCGCTTGGCATCCATACCGATGGATTGGGAACCACGCAAATCGCTGGTGCTATGCGTGCTGACCGGCCACTTGACCCCGCACTGGCCAAGGTTATTCAAATGAGCGTGGATCATATCTATGGTGATTTTATCAGGCATGTATCCCAAGGTAGAAACATGGCGGTCTCCAGGGTGCGCGCACTGGCGCAAGGACGGGTATGGACAGGCGCGGATGCCCTCCGTCTGGGCCTGGTGGATAAGCTGGGGACGCTGGATGATGCCATTGCCGCAGCAGCGAAACGCGCAAAACTGGGTAAAAATTATCAGGTGCAACGCCTCCGACCCAAACCCGGCTTGCGTGAACTCATCATGGAGAAGCTGGCGGGAGAGGCCAGTACCATCATGGCCAGAGTCTTTCCCGAAGCTATAACGATGATTCCGGAATCCTGGAGAAAAGGTATGGCGGCGTTTGCACTAACTCGTCTGATCAAGCCCTCCGGCGGCATCTATGCGTGGTGCGAAATGCCAGAATTGTAATCTGAATCATTCGCACAGTTCGGGACGGAACACTAACACACCTCCGGATCAAGCCGCCGAACATGCCCAAGCGATCTGTGGAAATGTGCCCAGTCCCACTGTTTGCCCGGGTCCCATTTTCGGCCCGGTGCAATATCGAAATGACCGACGATGCGTTCCGTGTTGATGCCCCGATAAATCTTCATCAATACCCGGCACAGACGCGCGGTTTCTCTATATTGTGCATCGGAAAAAGGGCTCAGTTCATCGCCAATGATTTCGATTCCAATAGAAAAATCGTTACAATTTTTATGTCCCTCCCATTCTGATGCCCCCGCATGCCATGCACGCCGGGACGTTGAAACGAACTGTGTTATCATGCCCGCCCTGTCCACTGCAAAATGTGCTGACACACGCAAGCCGCCCAGTCCGGCCAATGACGTATGCACAGTCACATCCAGCTGCCCGGTAAGTAATGCCTGCACATGATCCATGCCATACTGTCCCGGTGGCAAGCTGATGGCATGCAGCACGATCAAATCAATCTCCACACCCTTCGGACGTGCATTGTGATGAGGAGAATCGAGGTGACGCATTGCGTCATCTTGCATTTTCTTACCCCATGTATGCAAGTTACAGCTATACTCGGCCAATGGACATGCTCCTTATTGGGCTTACGCGCCTCTTATATGTCATCCGAGCCTCTTGCAAAACCCGTGAGCGGCGATCGGCTTCCCCACTTTGGCCCATTTCCACGCTGGAATTTCGATCCATGGAACCACCATGCACCTCATTCCATCCCGAAAATGAACTCAAAGTGGGATTGCCGCTCATCCACCCAGAGTTTTGCAAGAGGCTCATCCGACATCGCATTTTTGCAACGCCACGTTGTAAAAATATTTTTTATTCCTGATGATGTTCCGGTCACACTAGCCCCATGTCCGCCACACCTCGGGATAACACCGTCCGTTTAATGAAGTGGGCCACATATGCTTCCGTGGCCACAGCCGTCATTCTGATCGTCGCCAAGCTTGCTGCCTGGCTATGGACCGATTCAATTAGTATCCTGGCCTCCTTAATTGACTCATCTCTGGATGCGTTAGCCGCGCTCATCAACCTGCTGGCCGTACGCCATGCGCTTACGCCCGCGGATCGTGAACACCGGTTTGGCCATGGAAAGGCGGAATCACTGGCTGGTTTAGGGCAATCCATGTTTATCGCGGGATCCGCCGGTTTCCTGTTGCTGGAAGCTGCCGGACGATTTATCCACCCACAGCCTGTACATGTTGCCGGCGTTGGTATCGCCGTGATGGTATTTTCGATTATCGCCACTCTGGTGTTGATGATGATCCAGCGCCACGTCATTACACTGTCCGGTTCCACGGCCATCAAGGCTGATTATCTTCATTATTCCACGGATCTGATGATAAGTATCAGCGTCATTGCCGCCCTGATTCTTGCGGCCTGGGGCTGGTCCGGATTTGATGTACTCTTTGCGGTCGCGATTGTCGCCTACATTCTCTACAGCTCATGGGGTATTGCCAGTGAAGCGATCCAGAGCCTGATGGATCGTGAACTTCCGGATGAAGATCGAAAGCGTATTCATGAAATTGTGTTCAGTCAGAAACATGTGAAGGGTATGCATGACTTGCGCACACGCCGCGCCGGTACGACGGCCTTTATCCAGTTACACCTCGAACTGGACGATAACCTGACGCTGCTTCATGCCCACACCATTTCCGACTCAGTGGAAGCCATGATCCGGAATGCCTATCCAGACTCCGAGATTATCATCCACGAAGACCCGGCCAGCCTGATGGAACCGATGCCCGAGTTTGATGAGGACAATTGATGAACCAGAATCCGGTCGTCGTCGACGGTCGTCATCAGGCAGGGAGAGCCATGACTGACTCCCCCTCCCACACCACCGTGCGTACGGCCCCGTACACGGCGGTTCCGTGAACGCATATTTCCCGGCATCAATGCTGCTTCCAGGATCTCCGCCGGGCCGTTATTGAACGATTCCGTCATCGCCAGCCAAGCTTGATGCGACCCAAAATATATCGTTAGCTTCCGGCTCACCGCATATCCCGGCTCCAACTTGCGTTGCTTCTCCATCCA
>CAZBJB010000020.1:0-24961 GCA_964492105.1 uncultured Zetaproteobacteria bacterium | reverse complement strand
GAAGACCAACCATTAGAAGCTTAAATGGTGTACTTTTTTGTATTGCACCCCCAACGATCTGGATATTGGCACGCTGGCCGTGCTGGAGCAGGCACTGGCCAACTATGGCGGCACAGTCATCATCGTCTCGCATGATCGCGCTTTTATGGATCGTGTCGTATCGAAGGTGTTGGCCTTTGAGGGTGCTGGCCTGATCGTGCCAATTGAGGGCGGTTATTCGGATTATCAGGCATGGAAAATACACCAGATCGAGAAAAAAAGGCAAAAGAAACAAGGGAAACAAACAAAAAGTAACAAGCGAACAGAGAAAATAAAGGTCAAGCTGTCATACAAGGATCAGCGGGAACTGGATGCGCTGCCTGACCAGATGAAGATGCTGGAATTAGAAAAAGTCGAAATTGAAGCACGCTTCTGCGCTCCGGATTATTTCAGCAACGATGCTGACCGCTATCGGCGTGATCAGCAGAGATTATCTGATCTTGAGCAGGCGTTCGCCGACGCCTACGTGCGCTGGGAGGTGTTGGAGAGCACGCAGGAAGAATTAGCCTCCAGCCCGGACTTCCATTGAATCACCGTGATGATTGCGCCTGCCTGTGCGTGCCACACGCAGACAGGTCGGGCCTTTTTGTGTGCAAAGGAACGAGCAAGGGTGTGGCAGCATCCATGAATAGTCCGGACTAATGAACCCGGAGGCCATGCGCTGCATGTCAATTCCGGATCTTGGGTTTATTGCTCTCATCCCCCAGGACGGGGATCGGGTTGGTGGTGGCGTATGTCTTATCCGATTCGTTCATCCCACTGTTCTTGCGGAATAAAGAAATGGGTGATATGGCGTGGCGAATGGTGGAGTTGGGTTAGTACAATGCCATCGCCCGTTTTTCAAACACATGCGCCATGGTCATGCAGGCATGGCCAAAAATCGGGGACGCCACCATGCCCAGCATCACACTCTTAAACTCGAACGTAATGGAAAAATGAACACGACATGAGGTTTTACCGGTATCCTCAAATGACCATACGCTTTCAAGAAAACGAAACGGACCTTCCAGAAGACGAATCTGGATCCGTTCCCCGGGAATAAACCGATCAATGGTTCTGAAGGGCTGCCGGATCCCCTTGAAATCTGCTACCAGTTCCGCAGTCAGTACAGCCTCCCCCCGCGACAAAACACGCGCATCCGCCACCCACGGCAAAAACTCCGGATAGGCGGCTATGTCCATCACCACACCAAATACATGTTCAGCCGGACAGGCAAGTAAACGCACATCATCATAGCTGGGCATGTGTCTGTTCCCCTTGTGGAACAAAGCTACTACGCGGCGGGACAAAGCAACTCACTCCCAAGACTTGGCGTACATACCGCATGGATACCGATTCAGGCGCAGGGCTAATCTCCTTTGCTGGTAAGCTAAGCGACATTTACGACATAAACCAGAAGGAAGGGAAGCAGATTTCCGCGCACGGGTGTTGCAGGAAGATCCATTGGCTTCCTGTTTAACATATTTTCGCCATTGTCCCGATCCTTTGCTATCTTTCGAGCCTCTTGCAAAACTCTGGGTGGATGAGCGGCAATCCCACTTTGAGACCTTTTTCGGGATTGAATGAGCTGCATGGTAGTTCCATGGAGCGAAATTCAAGCTCGGAAATGGGCCGAAGCGGGGAAGCCGATCGCCGCTCATGAGTTTTGCAAGAGGCTCTTTCGTATCATAAAATAGCAGGGAGGATAAAGACTTGACCACGCCCGAAAATACTCAGGACAAACCCATGCGTATCCTGTCCGGCATGCGCCCCACCGGACGTCTGCATCTGGGGCATATGAAGGGTGTTCTGGAAAACTGGCTCACACTCCAGCAGAAGCATCAATGCTTCTTTTTTGCCGCCGACTGGCACGCTCTGACCACGGAGTACGCCAACCCGGGCATCGTCAAGGATACCATCTGGGACATGCTGGTGGACTGGCTGGCCGTTGGCATTGATCCCGGGAAATGCGTCATATTTATTCAATCCGAGGTGCCGCAACACGCTGAATTATACTTGCTGTTTTCATTTATTACGCCTCTGCCGTGGCTGGAGCGCGTGCCTACCTACAAGGATCAGATTGAACAATTGCGCGAGAAAGACTTGGGGACTTACGGATTTCTCGGATATCCGCTTCTGCAGGCAGCGGATATCCTGATGTATCGCGCCGATGCGGTTCCCGTGGGCGCGGATCAGTTACCGCATGTGGAATTAACGCGCGAAATCGCCCGCCGCTTCAACCATCTCTATCGCAAACAGGTACAGCCACTGTTTCCGGAACCGGAAGCCCTGCTGATGCCCACGGCCAAACTGCCGGGTCTGGACGGGCGCAAGATGAGCAAGTCCTACAACAATACCATTGAATTGTCCGAAACATGGAACGTCACGGACAAGAAGGTGAAAACCATGCCGACGGATCCTGCGCGCATACGCCGTGACGACCCGGGAACGCCGGAGAAATGCCCGGTATGGGATTTTCACCGCATTTATTCCACGGAAGACGAGCGCAAGTGGGTACATGAGGGTTGTACGAGCGCTGAAATCGGGTGTCTGGATTGTAAAAAGGTATTGCTCAACCACCTGGAAGAGGAACTACAACCCATTCATAATCGGCGTACCGATATTACGGCGCATATGGATGACGTGCGCGACATCGTGCGCGACGGTAACGAACGCGCCCGAAGCGAGGCCGAACACACCATGGACAAGGTTCGCCGCACATTGAAAATGGGATATCGCGTATGATGGCTGGCGTTCGGAAAACAGTAGCCGGGACGGACATATTGCCGTCTCTCTCCGTCCATCTTGATGCTTTTGAAGGTCCGCTGGATGTATTGCTGCATCTGATTCACGATCAGAAGATGGATATTTTTGATATCCCCATTGCCAGTCTGGCAGTGCAGTATCTTCAAATCATTGATATACAAAAACCGTTAAACCTTGAATTTGCTGGCGAGTACCTGGTCATGGCCAGCACACTCGCTCAAATCAAGAGCCGCATGCTGCTGCCACGTCAGGATCTTAACGAGGATGGAGAGGCCATCGATCCGCGCGCCGAACTGGTAGCGCAACTGCTTGCCTACGAACAATACCGCGCAGCTGCGGAGGAGATGGATGAGTATCCCCGTTTGAAGCGTGATGTTTTTACCCGGTCTGTATTTCCCGAAGCCCGTGACGTGGAACGGCCTCTGCCGGCAGCCGATCTGGACGGATTGCTGCTGGCGTTCCGTCATGTGCTGCGGCGCGTGGGCGGTGAAGTGCGTCACCATGTGTTTATGGATACAATGAACGTGCGCGAACAAATGGCCTTTATACTCGATCGCCTGAAGAAAGGCGGCGTGATGCTGGAAGAATTATTGGTTCAGCCGGGCCGGGAATTGATTGTCACAACCTTCCTCGCCATCCTCGAATTGTGGCGTGATCAAGCCATTACCGTCGTGCAGGACACCTGTTTTGGATCCATCAGTATCCTGCCGAAGAAGTCCGTATGAGTCTCTCCTCACGCATTGAGGCTGTTATCTTTGCCAGTGACGAACCTGTCTCTATACAGAAGCTCCGTAATTTGCTCGAAGGTGTGGCGTCTGCTGATATCCGGCGGACATTGACTGATCTTCAGGCGGATTATGAAGATCGCGGCATCCGTTTGCAGGAGGTGGCCGAAGGCTGGCAGTTTCGCAGTGCATCTGAATACGCGAGCATTGTGCGACAATTATGGAAAACACGACCACCGCGGCTATCACGTTCCATGCTGGAAACGCTGGCTATCATTGCCTATCGCCAGCCAACTACCCGTGCGGAAATTGAATCGTTACGCGGGGTGAAGGTTTCCAGTACCATAGTCGCCGCCCTGCAGGAACGGGGGTGGATCAAGGTACTTGGGCGCAAGGAGGTTCCGGGCCGTCCGTATCTGTATGGCACAGGTAAATCATTTCTGGTCGATTTCGGTTTGAATACGCTGGGTGACCTGCCAAATATTACTGATCTAATGGACAACGATGAAATTAAAACAACCACTGAAAACGAAGACACTGAAAGTCTCGCGATCTGATCTGTATCCTGCGCTACTGCGGATCAGGCTCGGTGAACGGTTGAACCGCTATCTTGCCCGCACCGGCCTGTGTTCACGGCGTGAGGCTGACCGCCGAATTGCCACCGGGCGTATCAGCATCAACGGCAAAACGGTGCAGGATATGGGCCACCGGGTGCAACACGGCGATGTTGTGTTGGCGGATCAAAAACGGGTTGAACCCGTCAGTCAATACACCTATATCATGTATCACAAACCACGCGGCCTGTTGTGTTCACGACGAGACGACCGGGGCAGACCATTGATCTATGACGAACTGGACGTCGCCGCTAATGTGCAGTCCGTTGGTCGCCTGGATATGGATAGCGAGGGCTTATTGCTACTGACGGATGACGGCGATCTGACACGCGCCCTGACCCATCCGGGTACGCAAGTTCCGCGCTGTTATCGTGCCCGCATTACCGGGCAACTGGGTATGGAAGAACTGGAAATACTTCGATCCGGCGGTCTTGATATTGGCCGGGATGAGAAAAGCGATGCATGGGATGTCATTGTGGATTCTGAAACGAAAGGGAACAGCTGGGTTACCATTACCATTCATCGGGGCCGCTGGCGCGAAGTCCGGCGCACACTGAAGGCATGCGGCCATACGGTGCGCAGGCTGATTCGGGTGAGCTTTGCCTCGTTGCAACTGGGGAACCTGCCCGGAGGTGCCACACGGCCGCTCAAGGCCAGAGAAATACGTCAATTAGCTCAATGATTCCCTGAGCTTTCTCATGGCGCGGGACTCAAGCTGCCGTATCCGTTCAATAGACACCCCGAATTCCCCGGAAAGTTCCCTGAGTGTCGCAGGTTCATCCGTCAAATGCCGGCGCTCCACGATAGTTCTGTCACGTTCCGACAGATGATTCAGGGCGGAGTATAATGTGGATTTTTGATGGCTCTCCCAGTTGGATTCCATGACAATCTCTTCCGGTGTGGCGTCGGGTGATGGTAGCGCATGTACCAGCGCCGAAGCTTCCCCGATCTCCATATCCAGAGACAGATCACGTTGAATAAATGCGGTAGCCGCTTCCTGGTATTCATGGGCTGAAAGACCGAATTCGGCGCCCACCTCTTCGGCTTTGTGGCCTTCCATGGCGGCAATGGCATTTTTAGCTTTCTGAAGGCCGGCAAAAATTCTGCGTTGAAGCTTGGTCGTACCCAACTTGACGATACTCCACGAATTTAGAATGAAATCATGAATCGCAGCGCGCACCCACCATGATGCATAGGTCATCAGACGGAAGCCACGATCCGGATCAAAACGTCTGACGGCCTGCATCAGCCCAATGGCGCCTTCCTGAATCAAGTCCATTTCCGGTAGCCCAAAGTGGTGATATTCACGCGCAATCGCCGCTACGGCATAAAGATTGGCGCAAACCAGTTCCTTCGCCGCGTCGCGATCCTGCTCATCCCTCCAGCGGCGCGCCAGACGATATTCCTCGTCCCGTGAAAGGCGGGGAAAACGGCGCATCTCCCTTCGGAAAAGCGGCAGACTGGATATTTCCAATGCGGATACCATAAAACACTTGCCTCCTGACTATATACGTTCTGAGATCATACTACTCTGATTGACTGTTAGCAATCTATCTGGCCCTGCCCTTGACACATGGAGGTGTCCTCAGGGTAGCACGCTAACCTTTATCATCACCGTTCCCCTGGTGATCCGATCCACCACCTTTTGCCCTTTGGTGACTTGCCCGAATACCGTGTCATGCCCGTCCAGACGCGGATGTGCACCGTAACAGATATAGAATCGGCTGCCAGCAGAATCAAGCTCGGATGATCGGGTCATGGCTACCGATCCGGTCACATGCTTATGGGCGTTGAACTCAGCCTTAATATGATAACCCGGGCCACCTGTACCATTACCTGCCGGATCGCCACCCTGAGCGGCAAAACCGGCAATCACGCGATAAAAAGTCAACCCGTCATAGAACCCCTTGCCTGCCAGAGCCTTGAAGTTGGCAACGGTGTTCGGGGCTTCCCCCGGAAACAGTTCAAAGGTAAATGAACCGAGTTTCGTCTCCACCCTGATATGATTTCCCTTCGGAATGCCTGTATCACCTGCCCGCGGCGCTTTCTTGAACAGTCTCATTCTCCACTTCATTTTCGCTTCAATCTCTTTTCCCCGCGACAGTGATCTGCCACTGAATACGGCCTCAAGAAGCGCCGGATTATGCGATGGCACGGGGTGCGTAAACAAGTATGCAACACTGATGGTGAACGGAACCAATAACAAAGTGATAATGACGAATCTCATGTTAACCCGGACTATTCATGAATAGCCAGGGTTAACAACCTCTGTTGCGCCGAAGGAATCCCTCTCTTTGGATGCAACACCATGCGATACATCCCCGGTTGCATCATGCCAGTTCCAAGCAATATATGCTCAAAAAGAACGGCAACCTCACCTTGCGTTCCGTTATCCATCTGAATCCGTTGCCCCTGCGCAAAGCGCTGCGCCTCCGCCCTCTGTAATAGTATTTTTGGCAAATGCCGCAGCCACTGTTGCAAAGAAAGAACGCACGCCTCACGCTGTTTGGCCACTTCATAAAGGGGCAGCATCATAGCTTCAGGCCAATCGCCTGTAGATAAACGCCGCAGTGCTGTAACACAACCTCCCATACCCATTCGGATGCCAATATCCCGTGTCAAGGATCGAACATAGGTTCCTTTCGAACAACATACACGCAACACAACTTCTGGAAAAGAAAAATGAATCAGCTGGAGTGCGCGGATTTGGACCGGACGCGCCGCGAGTACTACCCGTCTTCCCTTGCGCGCAATCTTGTAGGCACGCTGACCATTGACATGAATTGCCGAATATGCGGGCGGCGTCTGCGCCAGCGTTCCGGTAAAATGCGGGAGGATGCCTTCCACGTCTTTTTGTTTGGCCTGCATATTAAAACGTGCGGTAGTCTCACCTTCCGCATCCAGCGTATCCGTCTGATAACTTAAATCCATCGTCACTTCATAGGTCTTGTCCGCATCCAGCCCCATAGCGGAGAAACGCGTGGCTTCCCCGAGTAAAACCGGCAACATTCCTGTCGCCAGCGGATCAAGCGTACCCGCATGCCCGGCCTTGATGCGTTGCTCCTCTGCATGCGTAAACAGGCGGGCTATTTCATTGACTGCTTTATGCGATGTCCAACCCCGCGGTTTATCCAGGAAAACAATGCCGGAGGTCAGGAATGACTCTCCAGGACTGTACTGACCGCATGCCGAACATGGTGTCGCACTTCCTCAAAGGTTCCGTGCATAGTGCAGCCCGCGGCATGATGATGGCCGCCACCACCCAGGGATACGGCCAGCGCTCCCACATCAATATCGTATTTACCCCGGAACGTAACCTTCCAGCCCACATGCCTGTCCGCACACATCTCCGGTCGGATAAACACGGCAATTTCAACGCCCTGGAGTGATCGCGCATATTCAATGATACCTTCGGTATCCTGTACATCACCGCCTGTATTTTCATACATCGCGGCATTAACATGCAACCATGCGGATCGTCCGCCATTGCGCAAATCAACCATCCCCAGGCAGGTCAACAAAAGACTGAGTTGTTCCCTGCTCTGGCTTTCATAAACTTCACGGGCAATCGGCCAGGGTTCGGCTCCAGCGCGAATCAGTTTGGCGGCCAGATCAAACGTATCCGCTGTCGTGGCGGCATTGCGGAAACTTGAAGTATCCGTCAGGACTGTGACATAGATTGCGGTGGCGCTGACTGTGGACAAGCGTAGCCCGAGACGTTCGATCATTTCAAGAATGATGGCGCCAGTCGAGCATGCATTTATTTCCAGTAGATTAATGTCGCCAAACCTGCCATTGCTGGTATGATGATCAATATTTAGCAGTGTTCGCCCTTCAAAAAAAAGATCGGGAAAACCCAGCCGCGCTCTGGAACCCGCATCAAGACTGATAATAAGGTCAACACCCTTTTGCGTGAAGTCTTCTCCCTCACCCACGGCATCCGTGCCGGAAAGAAAATGATAGATGCGGGGAACACTGTCGCGGTTATGCATATAAACATTCTTGCCCGTGTACCTGAGTGCGTGATACAAGGCAATCTGGGAACCAATACCATCGCCGTCGGGATTGCAATGGGTCGTCAGCATGATGCCGTTCGCCCCGCGAATTGCTTCACAGGCCTTGTCCCAATCCGTCATGAATAGTCCGGGCCGATCGAATGTAGTAACCGGATCATGTCAGCACCGTCTTCTATCGATTGATCCCAGCAGAATAGAAGGTTTGGCAAATGCCGTTTTGGCATAGTCCGGCGCAACTTGTGGGCAAAATGTACGGAAAGGTGATTTAACCGGTCAATACAGACATCTGTATCACCCTCATCGGGTTTATGAACCCAGATACGCACAGCATGGTCTCCGTGCCAAGGTTCGACGCGCGTGATACACACACCAAAAAGACGCGGATCGGCAATATCCCGTTGCATAAGCGTGGAAAGCAAGCGTTTGATATCAGCATGCAGGCGCGCCCGAGCAGGTGTTCTGTTCGATCTAAACATGGTTATAGCGTTGCCGCGACTTCCTCAATCACATAAAACTCAAAACTATCTCCAGGCTTGATATCATTGAACTTTTCAATGCCAATACCACACTCATACCCACTTTTGACTTCCTTCACATCATCCTTGAACCGTCTGAGCGAAGTCAGCCTCCCATCATAAATCAATACACTTTCACGCAATACCCGAACGCAGGCATCCCGGATGACAGAACCGTCGTTAACATAGCAACCAGCGACAACACCGGCCTTCGGCACCTGAAATACATCTCGCACCTCGGCACTGCCGATAACCTTTTCCTTTTCTTCCGGTGCCAGCATACCCGCCATGGCAGCTTTCATGTCGTCAATAGCATCATAAATAACCTTATAAAAACGTACATCCACACCTTCGGCCTCGGCCAGATTCCTGGCCTTGACTTCAGGGCGGACATTGAAGCCAATGACAATGGCACTTGATGCGGAAGCCAGCATCACATCCGACTCAGTGATACCGCCAATGGCCCTGTGCACGACATTAACCTGTACCTCCTCGGTTCCAGCCTTGGCCAGAGATTCCGCCATCGCTTCAACGGATCCGGTCACATCGCCCTTGATCACGATATTCACTGATTTTATCATTTCTCCCTGGGCCGCCGCAAACAGATCCTCCATACTTACACGCTTTTGTTGCCCGGTGCCGATTTGTCGCTGCTGATCTTTACGATAACGGATGATTTCCCGAGCCTGCCTTTCGCTCTCCACCACCACGATTTCCTGCCCTGCTTCAGGCACTGACTCCAACCCCAATAATTCAAATGGAATGGATGGGCCCGCAGTACGATGTTGTACTTCATTTTCATCCACAATAGCCCGGATGTGTCCCGTGACGGAGCCAACCACAACGATATCACCCTTTTTGAAGGTTCCGTTCTGCACCAGCACCGTTGCCGCCGGACCACAACCTTTATCCAGCCGGGATTCAATCACCACGCCACGGCCACGGCGATCCGGATTGGCATTGAGGTCAAGCACTTCGGTTTGCAACGCCAGCATTTCGAGCAATTCATCCAGCCCCTCGCCCGTTTTGGCCGAAACATTGACAAAGATCGTATCGCCACCCCAATCCTCGGGCGTAACCTTATGCTCAGCCATTTGACGTTTGACCATTTCCGGGTCCGCCCCCTCCTTATCCATCTTATTCACGGCTACGATGATGGGAACCTTCGCGGCGCGTGCATGATTAATCGCCTCCACTGTTTGCGGCTTGACGCCATCATCAGCCGCTACGACCAGGACGGCTACATCGGTCAGCTTGGCCCCACGGGCGCGCAACCCGGTGAATGCCTCATGTCCCGGTGTGTCGATAAAGACAACGCGCTCCCCGCTGGCCACCTTCACCATATAGGCACCAATATGCTGGGTAATGCCACCCGCCTCACCCTCGGCCACACGGGCCTTGCGCAGCGCGTCAAGGATCGATGTCTTGCCATGATCAACATGCCCCATGACGACCACCACCGGCGGTCTTGGGCGCAGCAGGGAATCATCGTCTTCTTCAGCATCGATCAGCACATCTTCAACGGCGGCTTCATTGATTCGCTTTGGTTTATGCCCAAATTCTTCGATAATCAACAAGGCTGTATCCACATCAATACTTTCGTTTGCTGTCGTGGCAACACCCATTTCAAAGAGTTTTGTGACCACATCAGCACCCTTGATGGCCATACGGCCCGCAAGCTCAGATACGATAATGGTTTCAGACACCTCAACTTCACGCACTACAAAATCCACATCATTCTTGGTAATCGTAGCTTTCCGACGACTGCCACGCGCCAGCCTTGCCATGCGCTCTTCCTCTTCCTCCGTCAGCACGACATGACGTTTCTCCGCATAGGCACGGCGTGCGGCCTTTTCCGCCGGCGACAAACGGCGCCGTTTAAAGGTGCCTTGCGGACCTTGCCTCCGGCGCTGGCCGCCCGCAGTTCCCGGCAGCTCCGGCGCGACAGCCACGGAAGGCGCCCGACTGACCGTCGCCGTCACTGATCTTGTAGTCTGAGGCGGACGTTTACCGCGCCCGGAGCCGGAACGGTCACTTTTGATACTTGCTTCAATTTGCTTCAGGGAAGATCGGGGTGCCTTGCTTGCCGCAATCTGTGCGGGTGTCTGTCCACGGCGAATGGTTGTGCGCGGCCCACCCGTGCGGGAAGCACCGCCTGTCGGGCGTCTTCCCGGGGTTTGCGACCTGTCATGATGCCTGTTTGTAGCTTGGGTTCGGCCTGTATCTGATCTTCCGGACAATGTATTTTCCCGTTTGATATTAACGGGTTTCGAGGCAATTTGTGTCGGTGACGCCGCGAGCCCGGACGTCGCGTCGGAAGGCTGTAAGGCAGGAACCGTCAGCGTATGCCGGGCTTTGCGCCTGACCTCAACATGGACGGTATGTCCTCGCCCTCTCGCCTTCTGGCCAGTTCTTCCCTGACCTGCAACAATAGGCTTGTTCAGCGTTAGTGTGCGGCTTCCCGGTTTGTTGGATGAAGTCTTCTGGCCATTCTGACGGAGCGAACCCGTTATCTTCACGTGATCTTCCGCCGTCAGCATGCTGGTGGGGCCACCCACTACTACGCCACAATTGCGTGCAACGGACTGCAATCGGGAGACTTCGATATTGAGTTCCCTGGCCAGATCAAGGATGCGTATTTTCGCCATCTGTTATTCACTCCATGTTCAATAGTGATGATTTCATCATCATCAACTGCTCATACCATATACAGTATCGCCACCATTTTTCATTTGCGGGCGTATCATCCATCGCCAATACCGACACCTTATTCCTTTCCAGAAATTCACCCAACAAGACCGACTTTTCAAAAGAAATACATGTTGTTTTCAGTCCCGCATCCTTCCGTCTGGCGCAAGCCACGCGTATCTGCCGTTTCAGCGCATCCCCGGCATCCAGCGCCAGCACAATCAATACCGGCGCATGACGCCACATGCGATGCATCACGGCCCCACGTCCGATGTTCACGCCGCGCTTTCCGCAACGCACATATTGCCGACACAAGTGCAAAAGCGCCACTGCCAAACGCCGGTACAGATCATCCACACGGGGCGTACCGGATTTTTCGCCTTTCCATGCCGCGCACACATGCCTGTCATGCAAATGATTCAGACATTCGCCCCAGCACACGTATGCGCCCCGGCCAGGTATCTTTTGCAATATATCAGGCCATACCGAGCCTTCCTCATCGCATACCAGGCGCAACAGATCGCTTTTATTACGTGATTGCCGACAGCGAATACAACGACGTTGCGCCTCAAATGCTTCAGTCAAACCAGCCGCATGCCTCCCTGGCTGCGAGGATTAACGCCTCCAGTTGTTCACGGGAAACACCTTCCACCCCATCCAGATCATCAAGTGCCGCATCCGCCAGTGTTTTCGCATTACCAATGCCGTGGATGGCGAGTTGATCCGCTAACGCCTCGTTCATCTCCGGTAATTGTAGCAGACTGTCCTCAATCTCTGCGCGATCTTTTTTACCCAGTTCCTGTTGCAAAAGGACATTTCGTGCACGATTTTGTAATTCATGCGCGGTTTCCTCATCCAGCGCATCAATGGCCGTCAATTCTTCGACCGCGCCGTAGGCCAGGTTCTCCAGAGAAACAAAGCCCTCATTACAAAGCAATGTGGCGAAGCTCTCATCAATATCAAGGGATGCCTGGAACATCGAACTGGCCACATCGATTTCCGCGGCACGTTTATTACGTTCCTCGCCGGCAGTCATGATCTCGATATTCCAACCACTTAACTCGGAAGCCAGACGGACATTCTGCCCCCTGCGTCCGATCGCAATAGCTAACTGATCTTCAGCTACGGCAACCTCGATGGTATTGTTTTCCTCATCCACCATCACGCGATCAATCTCGGCCGGGGCTAATGCATTCACGACAAAGGTCACTGTGTCCGGTGTCCATTCGATAATGTCAATCTTCTCACCATGCAATTCATTCACCACCGCCTGCACGCGTGCGCCTCGCATACCCACGCAGGCACCAACGGGGTCAACGGCGGCATCATTCGAAATGACGGCAATCTTGGTGCGTGAACCAGGATCGCGGGCAATCGCCTGAATCGCGACCAGTCCATCGGCAATCTCCGGGACTTCCTGCTCGAACAAGCGCTGCACCATGCCCGCATCCGAACGTGATACAAAGACCAGGGGACCTTTGGGCTGGTTGCGAACCTCCCGAAGATAGGCACGCACCCGATCTCCCTGGCGGTAGGATTCGCGCGGTAACAGATCCTCGCGGTACATCACGGCCTCTCCCCTGCCCAGATCAACATAGACATTGCCCCGTTCAACACGTTTGATGATACCGGTAATCAATTCCCCTACGCGAGGTTCATACTCGGCAACAACACGATCCCGTTCGGCCTCCCGGATTTTCTGATTGATCACCTGCTTGGCTGTCTGGGCGGCAATGCGGCCCAGCTCAATGGGGGGAAGGAGTTCCCTGAACTCCGTACCGATTTCCGCATTGGCATCCAGGCCGGAGGCTTCTTCAAGCGTCAGCTCATTAAGTTCATCTTCCACTTCTTCAACAACCGTGCGTACATGGTACAGTTCCATCGTCCCGGTTTCGCGATCAATCCTGGTTTCCACGTTCTTATCGCCATACGTGCGCCGGGCGGCTGTTTTGATGGCCTGCTCCATGGCATCAATCACCAGTTCCTCTTCAACGCCTTTTTCGCGCGCCACGGCCTGTGCAACCTGTAACATCTGAATATTCATCAATATTTCCTCACCTGCTTCGCCTTTTCTTCCCTTTTCTTCTTACGGGTGCGCCCCCATTCGACTGCACGTATGATTTTCACCACTTCACGCAAGACGATCTCATGCGCATTGCCTTGTGCATCCCGAATCCGGACACCACCGCTACAAGGCCCAAGATTCTCACCCGTAAGATCCGAACGGCCTTCAAAACACACCTGCAACATCTCGCCCGCATGCCGCCTGAAATCGGCTTCCTTCCGAAGTGGCCAGTCCAGCCCCGGTGAACTCACCTCCAGACGATAATGGCCCTGAATCAAATCCTCCGCATCCAGTTGAAGGGATAATGCCCGGCTGATCCTCTCCAGACCGTCAAAAGGCACGCCGCCAGCCTGATCGATGATCACCCGAAGCAACTGCTGATGGCCGCCACCGCCCAGACTTACCTTTAGCACGTCCACATTCATTTTCCCGGCAATGAGCGTCAGCATGTCCCGGATACGATCTTCAATCAATGGGCTCTCCAGAGAGCCTCTTGTGAAACTCATGAGCGGCGATCAGCTGCCGCTCATCCACCCAGAGTTTTTCAAGAGGCTCCAGAAACAAAAAAAGCGAGCCGTAGCTCACTTTCAATACTGCCAATAATAGGGTTTAAATAACCAGAGAGCAAGCACCGTATTCCTGTTCCACTTAGCCTGAACTATTCATGAACCGTCCGGATTGGCGCACTCTTCCCGCAGTTCGAGCAAGGCCACGGCCATGGCTGCCATGCCCTCTTGCCGTCCGGTAAAACCGAGATGTTCCGTAGTGCTCGCCTTAATACTGAGGCGGGCAACATCCACACCCATAATGACGGCCATATTTCTCCTCATATCTGGTATATGGGATGCAAGTTTTGGCTCTTGTGCCAGAATCGTGGTATCAACATTCACGACTTTAAGACCGCTCTTATCCACAAGGCGCATGACCTGGATCAGCAGTTTCAGACTAACCGCATTCTTGTAATGTTCATCGGTATCAGGGAAAAGATTACCGATATCGCCCAGCCCGGCGGCACCCAACAACGCATCACACACGGCATGGGTCAGCACATCCGCATCAGAATGCCCCGCCAATCCAAGTGCATACGGAACATGCACGCCACCCAGAATCAGCTTGCGGCCTTCCGAAAACGCATGGACATCAAATCCCTGACCTATGCGTAGGTTCATTCCCTCACCTCCATATAACGTTGTAACCACATCATATCCTCCGGTGTTGTAATTTTCCGGTTATTTACATTGCCCGGACTGATGAAGACGGGAAACCCGGCAGCTTCCAGCATGGAAGCGTCATCCGTATGGCGGTGCATACGTTCCTTTTCCGATGCAATGGCCATCGCAAACCATTCCCGACGTGCGACCTGCGGCGTTTGCACCGCACGCAAGACACGACGATCCAGTGTTTGAAGCACCCGCCCTTCATCATCTACACACTTAACCGTGTCATGTACCGGTATCCCAGGCGCGGCTGCACCATGCTGGTATGCCGCATCCAGCACGCGGGTCAACAACAAAGGAGAAGGAACAGGACGCGCCGCATCCTGTACCGCCACCCATTCCGCATCGCTGGGAAGTGTGGCCATGCCGTTGGCCATGGAAATGGCACGTTCCGGCCCTCCCGTTACGGGGGGCAGTATATCAAACGGAAAGGATTGCCCTTCCATGCACAAGGAGAAATATTCATCGTTTTCGGCTAGCACCGGTTGCACAGCACGGATTCGGGATTCCTTTGCCAGGCTATTCAGCGCAATCACCACCATGGGCATATGATTTACGCACTGATACTGCTTGGGAGGCCCGCCTCCGACACGCTGCCCACTGCCAGCCGCTAACAATAGTACCGTAACCTGCATAACGCCGATTGTGTCGCATCTCAGCGCCGGGTCAAATACCAACCTGCATTATTCACAAATACCGCCTCGGCTAAGCCGTTCTAACCTTACTCATCGGCGGGGATTATATTTTTCCAGTTACGCGCAGACAATCAAACACCATTTGAGTACAAAATGCCATCTGACGCATGTTCTTGGCACCTCTTGCAACACTTCGGGTGGATGATCGACAATCCTATTGTGAGTCCATTTTCGGGATGAATGAACCACATGGTAGTTCCATGGAATAAAGATTCCAGCTCGAAAATGGGCCAAAGCGGGGAAGCAGATCGTCGCTCACGAGTGTTGCAAGAGGCTCTTATGCATGACCGATCTGATCGGAAAGCTGCGCTTTGGTTATGCCCACGGCCCGCGCTCCGAGTGTCCAGCGATTTTCAATTGGCGTATGGAAGATGATATGGCTGCTGGACGGGACAATCAGCCAGTCATTACGGCTGATTTCCTCGTCCAGTTGCCCCGCATCCCAACCCGCGTAGCCCAGCAAAAGCATGAAGTGTTCGGGGCCGCCGCCCTTGGCCAGTTCTTCCAGTACATCGCGCGAAGTCGTAAGATGGATTTCCGGGGTCACGCACAGGGTCGAATCATAAATATGCCAGCCATCATGCAAAACAAAACCACGGAACGGTTCTACCGGGCCGCCTTCAAAGGTGGGCGCATCCATCGCATCCTTCCCCAGCTTCATATCGTCCAGTACGGCACTCACCGTAATATGCTGGGGCCGGTTAATCAGGAGTCCCATGCTGCCATCCTCATCGTGATGGCAGAGCAACACGACGCTATCCGCAAAATGTGGATCCGTAAGTGTCGGTGTGGCGAGCAATATCCGTCCGGTCAAGTCACTTGCTTGCATGGCCTGTCTCCGCGCGGATCATATCCTTAGCTAAATGCAATGCGGCCATAAGGCTACTATAGGATACTTTTCCACTTCCCGCACGATCCAGCGCCGTGCCGTGATCCACGCTGGTGCGAATAAAAGGCAGGCCGAGGGTGACATTGACCGCATGACCGAAACTCAATACCTTGAGGGGAATCAATCCCTGATCGTGATAACAGCAAACGATGGCATCAAGTGCCTTGCGATGATCCGTTGCAAACAGGGTGTCGGCGGGTAAAGGGCCCATGACATCAATCCCTTCGCGACGCGCCTGTTCGATGGCAGGTTGCAAAATATCCATCTCCTCCCGGCCAAAGTGACCGGATTCGCCTGCATGTGGATTAAGACCGCAAAGCGCCAGTTTCGGGTGGGCGACTCTAAAAAAGTGCAGCAGGTTGCGGTGCGTGATACGCAGGGTTTCCAGCGTATCTTTCACGCTCAATACCGCCGGGACATCCGCAAGCGCCATATGCGTAGTCAGAAGCACCACGCGTAATTCACGACTGGCCAGCATCATGACCACCTTTGGCACATGGGCGAGGTATGCAAGAAATTCGGTATGCCCCGGAAAATCAAAACCTGCATCGCGAAGCACGGATTTTTCAATGGGGCCGGTGACCATGGCGCGGGCTTTTCCCCCCATGCATGCCCTGGCCGCGGCTTCGATACAGGACATCACGGCGGAAGCGGTTCCTGTTTCCGGTATGCCGGGTGTGATGGCCGGGGCTTTGTTTATGCAGGCATTCAAGCCGGTACCCATACCGGGATTCCAGCAGGCTAACCCGTGTGCGGAGACCTCGGGTGCGGGAACCTCGCGAATGACAACCTGGATTCCCAGCATGTCGGCACGATCCTTCAACCATCCGGCGGGGGCGCACACGCATGTTTCGGCAAAAGCCTTCGGATCGGCGTGGAAGGCAAGCAGAACGCAGTCCGATCCGATACCTGCAGGTTCACCCAGTGTCATCAGAATCGGAGTCACGGGTTAAGGGCAGCTTCTCCGTTCAATGATGGCTTTGGCCCGGAGCCTGGCCAGCCAGCGCGGCATCTGATCCCGCATTTCGGCATTCAGGAGGATATTCCGGATCTCGCTTCGATGCGCTTCCAATGAATCGGGGTCGATATGTCTACGTGCGATCACACGGATAATGTGCAGGCCAAAGGGAGACTGCACTACACCGCTGGTTTCCCCTGCCTTCATGGAAAAAACTGCCTTGTCAAAAGCAGGAACCATGACGCCACGCTTAAACCAGCCCAGATCACCTCCCTTGGACGCGCTGGGGCCTTGTGAAATCTCTCTTGCCCGGGTAGCGAATTCCTTGTCGGTTGCATCCTTCATTTCTTCCGCGATTTGTTCTGCCTCGGTTCGGACCTTGGCTTTTTCCTCATCCGTCATCGTATTGGATAACCTCAGCAGAATATGTCGTGCATGAACCTGATCATAGGCTTTAGCGCGTTGCCTGGGCTGATGCCAGCGCACCCTGGTGACGGTGAACAGATGAAACCCCGACGGCGAGCGTATAGGTTGGCTCAGACCGCCTACGGGCAAGTCAAAAACGGGTATAAATCTGGGGGGCATGGAACCGGGAAGGAACCACCCCATCCGTCCATCTCGCGAGGCATCCGGCGCATCCGACTGTAGTCTCGCAAGCCGTGCAAAAGCATCCCCTGCCCGTATCCGGTCGCGAAGTATCTCGATTCTTTTGCGCGCCTTTGCAGCCTGCTCCGGCGATGGGTCGGGAGGTAAAGCGATAAGAATTTCGGCCAGCTGGATTTCCCGCATGGGCTTCGGATGTTCCATATATTTACGATAGTACTCACGTATGGATTCCTCGCTGACCTGAAGCCTGGAACGCACTTCGGCACCCGTTAGCTTGCTGATCATCAGGCGATCCTTCAGCATGTTTTTGTAGTGATTTACATTGATGCCGCGCACTTTGAGAATATTGAGCAACTGACCGGCCGGAATGTTGTTGCTATCCTCAACGTTGGCGATGGCCTTCTTGATCTCATCCTCCGAAACACCAATGCCCTGCTTTTTCGCCTCCTGTAATTGCAATGTCCTGGTAATTTGTTCGTCCAGCGTGCGTTCCCGCAAGTTTTTGTGTGAGGGAAGGTGTTTCATGCCGGACCGTTTGAGTTGTTGCATCAGATCACCCATCGATCGATTAATCTGATAACAGGTAATGGCCTGGTTGTTCACGATGGCGGCAATGCTGTCCAACACCCCGGCATCAGCAGTCCCGGACCACAAAAACAGTAATCCGTTCAGGGCAATGGTACCAACAATCGCATAAATCAAGCCATAGGAGCCTCTTGCAAAACTCCGGGTGGATGCGCGGCAATCCCAGCTCGAAAATGGGCCAAAGCGGGGAAGCGGATCGCCGCTCACAAGTGTTGCAAGAGGCTCACAGGCAAGGACTTGATCTACGTGCTTGTCGGTATATCGCAGGATACCTTTCATGGGCAGGATCAAGTCTCTGGAAAAAAACAGCTGCAGATCCGGGCTACTATTTCGTGCATTGCCCGATGCTACCGATCCCGTTAATACCGAGCAAGAAATTCACGCCAAAATTGGATGTGGCGGATGTGCGGGATGTACCGCTGGGGCGATTGATGCGATAGGCTGCCACCGTGAGATACCAGCATGGGTGCTTATATTCGATGCCCAGACTGGCGTGCTGTGTAATTTTGAGCAAGGTATCGTAATTCCATGTCGCGAAGGTGCGCCAGCGCGATCCCATGTTTAACTTGCCCGAAACATTAATCGTCTGGCTTTCGAACGCGAAGCGCGCATCGGTGACGCGATAGCCGACATACAATTGATATCCCGAGGCTGGGTTCCAGTCCAATGCCGTAGTGGCGGTGTCCCAGAAACGTCCGGCGGGATCATACTGGCCCGTGGCGGAAAGATTTAGCGACGGGATCGGTGTAATATTGAACGCACCCACCAGATTGGAAAATGGGCGAGGTGGTTTGGCTTGCAGTGCCCGATCGCTGAGTCGCCTGCGAATATTATACGTTGCCCCTACCCGCATATTGAGCACCTCCCTGGCTGTGCCGTTCTTGTCTGATTTGGTCTGTAAGCGGTTAACTAGCAACAGACTGACGCGATTTACGCTTTCCACCCGATCCATACCCGAGGAACGGTTTCCGGACAGGAGATTATTCAGGGTGAGCCGGCCAAAGGCGGAATCGAAGTTAGGTAATCCGGTCTGATCACCAACATCGACCAGATCATAGCGCAGGATGGGCTCGATACTGTGGCGGAGGGTTCTGTCTTTGCTGATGCGTTCGAATATAGCGCGTGTTTCGATGGAAAACTCACCGCTGGTACGAGTCGGTCGACGCAAGGTAGCGCTGTTATTGAGCCAGTAACGGGCATGACGCATGCCGATATGTACCGTGGTGGAAAGGCCACCACCAGCCAGTTCCAACGGGATCTCCAGCCATGGATGCAGATCCACGCGCCAACCATCAAGCCCCGTGCGACGGGCAAAACGTGTGGTTTGCTGGTTAAAATGCAGGATGACCAGCCGCTTTAACACGGGTAGAGTCAGTTCACTCTCGAATCTCGGCAAGATTTGAAGCGTACTGTCATTGGAGGGTGAAGTCAGATCCTGCTGATGCTGAACCCACAGTCGCCAGCTCCCGTGTTCACTTTGTTGCGAGAGGCTGGCGAGGCTGTGCAGGAAGCGGGTGGCGACTTTTGATGTATTGCTGGAGAAATCCGCCAGATAATTATAGTCGCTTACATGATCGGCATCGACGGTCAGGTTCATGCCATCAGGCAACTGCCATGATGTCTGGGCCTGCAAACGGCTACGGGTGCGCCCCGCCAGCCTGTCGCGCAGCACCGCGCCTGTTATGGTTTCGCTACCCATGGGTGAGACATGGCGTAATTCGGCCTCGGACATAAAACCGCGCGTACTCATCCAGTGTGGTGTCAACGTCATATCCCAGTTCGGGGCCGGCGCGAGGTACAGGGGGAGCGCCAGTTCCGTACCGCGCCGTTTTCCCGATCCGATCGTGGGCAGGAGAAAGCCGGATTTTCGCCGGGTGGTCTGCCGCCAGTAGGGAGTATAAAACACCGGAATACCGGCGACTTCAAACCGTGCGTTTCTGGCCGTGTATATACCGTTTTTCTGGTCGAGTACGGCACTTGATGCGCGAACCGTCCATGCATTATGATCCACGGGACAGGTAGTGAAGCTGGGCTGAAGCGCCTTGTAGGTGAGTTCATCCACACGCTCTATTTGTTTGGCCGACAGGCGTTCTCCGTCGGGTAAGGTGACTGTGGCATCATGCAGCACCCCTTGTTTGGAAACGGTGTTCAGAACGGCGGATCTGGCCTTGATAATGGCCCTGGGAGATCGTATGACAACATTGCCCCTGGCCTTGATCCGATGGTTGAGAGCATCATAACGCACTGTATCGGCATGGATGGTTTCATCCATGCGCTTCACTTCCACCTTGCCGCTGGCCGTAGCTACGCCCTCGGCATTGCGCACGATCTTGTTGGCCGTAATATTTACATCTTCGGCCCATACGGAAGGCTGCGGGATCAGCGTTATCCATGCCAGCAACAGGCAGGGAAGAAGAAACAAACGCATAGGTGGTCAGTTCAGACGGGTTTGATGGCGTAGCCGAGATAGTTGACGGACAAATCATCGGACAGCTCAAAACAATCCATCAGCATCCGGTAGGACATGCCACGCAGATCCTGAACATCAAGGCGGGACATGCGGCAAGCCGCATACATTTCCGAGGGGCGGATGAATTTATCATATTGATGCGTACCTTTGGGCAACCAGCCGAGGACATATTCAGCACCAAGGATAGCGCTTACATAAGCATGGGGTGTGCGATTCAGGGTAGCAAAGAAGAACAGTCCACCGGGCTTGAGCATGGCGGTACAGGCTGCAATGGTGCCGGACATATCGGGTACATGCTCCAGGACTTCCATACAGGTGATAATATCGTATTCATCGGCATGATCAGCCGCCCATGTCTGTGCATCACTTGCTTCATACTGGATATTTATACCTGTCCCTTCGGCATGGATGCGGGCGACTGTCAGTGCTTTTTCCGAACGGTCAATGCCTGTTGTGATGATGCCGTTACCAGCCAGCCCTTCGGCCAGCAGACCGCCGCCGCAGCCTACATCCAGTGCATGCGCGTCTCCCAGTGTCGTACGGGAGGTGATATAATCCAGACGTATGGGGTTAATACGGTGTAACGGCTTGAATGCTCCGGCTGGATTCCACCATTCCTCGGCCATCGCCTCGAATTTTTTTATTTCCTCGGGATCGAAATGCGCCTGCATGGGCAGGCAGGCTGCTAGGACAGGGGCGCTATGGCAAGCGTCAGCCGGACCAGAACTTTTCCTATTTGGCCCAGATCCTGCAAGTGATTGCACATGCATAGCACAATCACTTGCAGGATCTGGGTAAAAATCTAACCCGGACTATTCATGAATCACCGTGATGATTACGTCGGGTCTTTGTTCGCAACGGATGCTTGCGAAGAAGTGCGTAGCGATGCTTACCAACGCCTGAACAGGGGGTTCGGTGCGAATAAAGGAGCAAGCGAGGGCGCGGCAGAATGTGTGAATAACGCAGGCTATAACCGGTCAATCACTCGCTGAAGAGCGATGTGTGTGTGAAGGGCAGACCAGCTTCCACCGCCATGCACAACCGATGACAGACTCGATTTCCCTTTCGAATATTTCAGGCATACCCGGTAACGATGGGGTGCCAAGATGTAACACTCCGAATTCCATTCACCGTACCAGCTCGTTCATTTCCATGATCGGCAGCAGGATCGCCATGGCCAGCGTGCCAACCAACACGGCCATGACCATCACCAGTAATGGCTCCAGAATGGTGACCAGGCGTTTCAGATTGCGCGTCGATTCGACCTCATAGCTATCGGCCACGCGCATCAGCATGGCATCCAGCTTGCCACTTTGTTCCCCGACGGCAATCAGGCGTACTGCCAGGTGGGGTATATAACCGCTCTGCGCCAATTGGGCTGCGAGACTCTCTCCCTCACGCAATGAATCGCGGGCTTCCATGGTTGCCTGCCGTATAGGCAACATGCCTACGCTCTGAGCGGCGATATACATGGCTGACAATACGGGCACTCCACCTGAAAGCAGCATTCCCAGTGTGCGTGTGTAGCGTGCTGTATCAATTTTTCGTAACAATGTTCCGATGCCGGGCAGTGTCAGTAGAAATTGATCCCTGGCCTGCCGCACAACATGTCGGCGCAAGGCGATACGATACAAGAATACCGACCCGGTCAAAAACAGGAATATCCATATTCCGTATGACCTGAGGCCCCCGGACGCATCAATCAGTAATTGTGTCAGCCATGGTAAATGGCCGCCTGCACGAGCGAAGACCCCGGCTACCTGAGGCACAACAACGATGAGCAGAAACACCATCACCAGCATACCGAAGCCGGTAATAATAAGCGGGTACAGAACGGCGGAGAGAATATCCTGATGCAGTTGTTGCCGATGTTCCAGTAAGTCAGACAGCCTCGCGGCCACGGTATCCAGCTGCCCGGTCTCCTCGCCGGCAGCCACCATATTACGAATCGTATCGTCAAATCCCTGTGACGCCATGGCATCTGCCAGGGAATTACCCTCCAGCACTTGCTGCCGAAGGGCCGCGGTGGCCTGCATGGAACGCCTGGATTCCATCCCGTCAGCAATGGAGCCCAGAGCTTCCGCCAAAGGCATGCCTGCATCCAGCAGCGTGGCCAGTTGTTGCAGAAACGTGACTGTTTCCGCCTGATTCAACCCATGAGGCACTCTTCCGCCACCTTGCGAGGTCGGCGGAGCGACCCCTGCCAACCGTCGGGGTATCAGACCTTTTGCTTTCAATTGTACGCGGACATCCCGCTCCGATGGTGCCTCGATTTCTCCTTTCCTGGTTCGACCGCGCGCATCAATCGCTTCGTAGGTGAACAGGCTCACGGTAACGGCTCAGGTGCTTTAGGTTTTGCTTCGTGGCAAGGCGCGAGACCGGAACATCTGTGATGAGATATGAGGGTGCGAGCATCGCAGTAACGCAGCCATGGAACACGAGACGGCGCACCTGAATCGTTACTCACGATTCCACCACTACCGTATCCTGCCGCGTCACCCTCAATACCTCATCCACGCTGGTAACACCCGCTGCCACATGCCGCGCTCCATTTTCAGCCAGACTCCGCATCCCCTCCTTCCTTGCTAATCTCTTGAGTGCCAACAACCCTTCACCATCGTGGATAGCCCCGCGCATATCATTAGAGATTCGGAGCATTTCAAAGATACCGATACGCCCCAGGTAACCTGTTTGTATGCACTGATCGCAGCCTTTTGATTCATAGATATACTCCGCACGGGTAAAGATATCAGCATCCACGCGCAAAGCCTTCCAGTCTGCTTCGCACAGTTTTCTGGGTTCCCTGCAATGCGGGCACAAGGTTCGAACCAGTCGCTGCGCCTGCACCATGAGTAGCGAGGAAGCGACCAGATACGGCTCCACGCCCATATCCTGCAAACGCATTACGGACGTCAGCGCATCGTTGGTATGCAGCGTGGAAAACACCAGATGCCCGGTCAGGCTGGCCTGGATAGCAATCTCGGCGGTTTCCAGATCGCGCATTTCACCGATCATCACGATATCAGGATCCTGACGCAGGATGGAGCGCAGACCAGTGGCAAAATCCAACCCGATTTTGGGTTGCACCTGCATCTGACCCACGCCCTCCAGTTGATACTCAATGGGATCCTCAATGGTAATCACGTTGCGGTTTTTTCGATCCACGTTCATCAGTGCGGCATACAAGGTGGTGGATTTGCCCGAACCGGTCGGGCCGGTAACCAGCACAATGCCGTGCGGCGCCGCCACCACATCCTTAACGATATCCAGATGTGCCTCAACCATGCCCAGTTCCTGCAAGGTCAGGAGCCGCTGACCGCGATCCAGCAGACGCATCACCACCCGCTCGCCATAGGCCGTGGGCAGCACCGATACGCGCACGTCCACTTCGCGTCCGGCCACGCAGACCCGAAATCGCCCATCCTGCGGATGCCGCTTTTCGGCAATATCCATGCCACTCATCACCTTGATACGACTGGTGATGGCTGCCTGCACGCCCTTGGGTGGTGTCACCGCCGTATGCAACACCCCATCCACGCGAAAACGTACCAGAACTTCACTCTCAAATGGCTCAATGTGAATATCGCTGGCCCGTTCCTTCAGCGCCTGTGAGATGAGCGTATTCACCAGCCGGATTACCGGAGCTTCGTCATCCGCATCCAGCAGATCCTGTGCCTGTTCAATTTCGCGACCTAGTTCCCCGGCAGTTCCGAAACCCTCCAGCATTTGTTCGGCCGAGGCGCTGGCCATATCAAAGGTACGATTAAGTTCCAGCAGAATTTTTTCACGCGGAACGAGCACGGGTGTGATTTCAGTATTAAGTTCGCGCCGAATGTCATCCAGCAACGGCCAGGGCCAGTCATCATCCGCAGGGACGGCAACGGGATTTTCTTCATCCTCCATGGGCATCAGTGGCAACACGGGGCCCGAACGCAGCACCGCCAGTGAAAAACGGAGTGTCCTTTCGATATCCACTTGTCCCGCTTCAATTCTCATGCACGTCCGCATGGAAGACGATTTCACGGCAAGCATCACGGCGTGCCGGATGAAGTACCGGGCTGACCGGAAGGGTGTTTCGCGGGTTTGGCCGCCTTACGATGTTTTCCGGCATGTTTTTCCGGTTCGACATGGAGG
>CAZBJB010000019.1:0-24984 GCA_964492105.1 uncultured Zetaproteobacteria bacterium | reverse complement strand
ACGAATGGTTGCGTGAATGAATCAGATCATAAACGGTGAAACTTCAGTTTATGAACAGTTCAGGTTAATACTCATCATTCCCGCTAACTGTTAGGGTGTCGCGATGTCTAACTCAACAGCACTACTTCATGCCATCGAATTAATTCAAAGGAGATCCACTACGCCCGATGACTCTGGTTGTCAGGATTATCTCGAATCGCTGCTGGAACCGTTGGGATTTACCCGAACCCACATCGATACGGGTGGTATAACAAACAGTATTTACGAGCGTTATGGTGAGAAAACGGGATGCCTTGCGTTTGTCGGGCATACCGACGTGGTGCCAAGCGGCCCCGTGGAACAATGGCCGCACCCTCCCTTTGGAGCCGTTGTCAAGAATGATATATTATACGGACGGGGCGCACAGGACATGAAAGGCGGTATTGCCTGCTGGCTGGCCGCGCTGGAGCGATTGCTCGCGAAAAATGTCCTTCTGCCCTCCATTCAATTGCTCATCACCTCGGATGAGGAAGGGGAATCCGTCAATGGCACCATCCGCATGGTCGAGACGCTACAGGCGAACGATGCGCTACCCGCTGCGGCGATTGTCGGCGAGCCCTCATCTGCGAACAGGGTTGGCGATGTCATACGTCGTGGACGCCGTGGCGTAGTGCAGGTTGCCGCAGTGTTTGAGGGGAAACAGGGGCATTCCGCCTATCCGCACGATGCTGTCAATGCCATCCATCTGGCCGTTCCGGTTCTTGACCGGATCACGCACATCGACTGGGGCAAGGCAACCCCCGGCTTCCCGCCCACGACCTGCCAGATTACCAATATCCGGGCCGGTACGGGTGCGGCCAATGTTATACCCGGCGCGTGCTCTGTCGCACTTGATATCCGGTATAATCCAGGCATTGATTTTGACTGCATCAGGCAATGCCTCGTTGAAGCTTGCGCCGACGTGAACGTCATGCTGAACATTCAGCATCAGGCCGAGGTGTTTTCCACGCCCGATGGTGCGTTCCTTGATCTTGTCGAGTTATCGGTACAGCGCGTAACCGGCATCATGACCCGGCGTGATACCGGTGGTGGTACTTCCGATGGACGTTTTCTGGCGGCGGCAGGCGTACCCGTCGCGGAACTGGGACTCACCAACTCCACCATTCACCAGATTGGAGAATGTGTTACCGTCGGTGAACTGAACACCCTGACGGATATTTATACGGACATTATTACACATTTTGAGGCCTGAATTGGTAAAGAAGCAATCAACATCCAAACCGTCCAGACAGATGGAAACATTCCCGAACCCGAATCCGGCACATGATTACCATATCCACATTGATTCTCGGGAATTCACTTGCCTGTGTCCGAAGACCGGGCAACCGGACTTCGCCGAAATTCAAATCGATTATGTACCGAATCAGCTTTGCGTGGAGTTGAAGTCATTGAAGCTCTATTACTGGAGTTTTCGTGATGAAGGCCACTTTCACGAACAGGTCACCCATATGATTGCGGACGAGTTGATCGCATTACTCGATCCACGCTATCTGAAGCTCACAACTGCGTTCAATGTACGCGGCGGCATCTACACGACCGTAGTCGTGGAGCATCACGACGCGCTTTCCTTCACCAAAATGCAGGCTCAGGGAAACGATTTCGTCATTCTGGATGGCCGCATAAACCCACTACCTGAGTTAACCCGTGAATTTGTTCGCGGAATTACTGAACGGCATCATGGTATTGGTTGCGATCAACTCCTGGGGATGTTACCGGATGAAAACGCTGATATTCGCTTACGAATTTTTAATAACGATGGATCCGAAGCTGAAAACTGCGGAAATGGCTTACGTTGCGTCGCTGGCCTGTTACTTGAACATCATGATGCCCCTTCCGTTGATATAAGAATCAGTGACCGCTTAATCCATGCGGAAAGGCACGAGACCGGAATTCTCGTCCACATGGGTGCCGCAACAGTAACGGATCGCACTGACAGCCATGTAGATGTTGAAATTGGCAATTCGCATCGGGTTTTTTTCAAAGGCGCGGAAGGATGTTCCGAGGATCGTAATATTGACATCATTAGCGGGCAGACCGGTGATGACGTTTATGTGGATATGATTGAACGAGGTTCAGGCTATACGCTCGCCTGCGGCAGCGGTGCCTGTGCAGTGGCCGTGGCCATCTGGGCCATGGAACAACATGTCCGGCCACTAACCATTCATATGCATGGCGGTGATGTTGTTGTATCCGGTACGCCTGATGCAATCATGCTGGAAGGTTTGGTCTCTCTCGTATGTACCGGAGAATACCGTATTTCGTAACGCTTGAGCCCATTGCAACACGCCGGTTCTGTCTGCATGCGTACACGCGCAGGTAGACGATCGATGGATGTGTAACGAGGCCTGGCCGTCGGGGAAATCCCGGTGGCTTTTTTATGAAAGTGCGCGTTCAAGAAAATGAAGAAATTCTCGTCTGGGGATCGTGCGTGCGCCGAGGCTCGCCAAATGTCCGGTATGAAACTGACAATCAATCAGCGCCCAGTGTTCATGCCGTGCATCCTCAACCAGATGCGCCATGGCAATCTTGGAGGCGTCCGTCCACCTGTGAAACATGGATTCCGCAAAGAACGCTCGCCCCATGGTTACCCCGTATAGCCCACCCACAAGTATATCACCTTTCCAGATTTCGATTGAACGGGCATATCCCAAATCAAACAATCGCGTATAGGCGGCAATCATCTCCGGCGTAATCCACGTCCCCTCCTGCCTGTTGGCGCAGGCGGATATTACATCAGTAAATGCCCGGTTTTCACTGATCCGGAAGCACTGTTGCCGCATGCGCCGGACGAGCCTGCGCGAACGGTGAAACGCATCGGGGAACAGTACCATGCGAGGATCAGGGCTCCACCAGAGGATCGGCCCACCCGCCTCGTACCACGGAAAAATCCCCTCCCTGTATGCGGTCATTAACGTTTCGGGTGCGAGGTCACCTCCCGCAGCCAGTAGGCCATTGGCATCAGCACGCTCAGGATTGGGAAATTTAATCATATTTCCCAGGGTTGCAATTCGTGGATGGTATATCAAGCATTCATCGTATGATTCATATTAAATCACCTGAAGAAATTGAGCGAATGCGTTCGGCCTGTCATCAGGCGGCGGACACACTGGTCATGATTGAATCGCATATCCGGCCCGGTGTCACCACCGATGATATTAACAATCTGGTGCATGCGTTCGCCATTAAAGCCAATGCGATACCGGCGCAGCTCCATTACCACGGCTTCCCCAAATCGGTCTGTACCTCGGTCAATCATGTGGTGTGCCACGGCATCCCCGGTGACAAAAAACTGAAAGAGGGAGACATCATCAATGTCGATGTTACCAGCATCATGGATGGCTGGCATGGCGATACCAGCAAAACCTTTTACGTCGGTAAGCCGTCGGTTAAGGGGAAAAAGGTAACCGAAGTTTCCAGAAAAGCGCTGGAAACAGGTGTTGCCGCCGTCCGTCCCGGCATCACTCTGGGTGATATCGGCCACGCCATCCAGCACTATGTGGAATCCGAGAAATGTTCCATTGTGCGTGAATATTGCGGGCATGGCATCGGCCGCGATTTTCATGAAGATCCGCAGGTACTCCACTATGGACAACCGAACACAGGTGTTGTTATCAAACCCGGCATGGTCTTTACCATTGAACCGATGGTAAATCTGGGTAAAGCGGGCGTGAAGGTATTGCGTGACGGTTGGACCGTGGTGACACGCGATAAATCGCTCTCCGCCCAGTTTGAACATACGATTGCAATCACTGAAACCGGTGTGGAAATTCTTACCCTTCCGAGCTTGTATTATTTATAAGTGCACCCCCCTTTCTTCCAGTCCGCAAAATCCACGCCGCGTCACGTTGCTGGATACCACCTTGCGCGACGGAGGTCAGACGACGGGCATCAGCTTTTCCGCCGGAGACAAACAACATATCGCGGAGCGTATGGCTGAATTTGGCATGGACTATATCGAAGGGGGCTGGCCCGGCGCCAGCCCCAAAGATGACCGTTTCTTCGAATTGGTTCGCAATCGGAAGTGGCAAACATCCAGGCTTGTAGCCTTTGGCTCCACGGCCCGGCCCGGTGGCCCGCCCAGCCACGACGCAGGATTAAAAAGAATCATTACTTCCGGTGCGGATGCGGCCTGTATTTTTGGAAAGGCTTGGGACTTGCACGTTAAAAAAGCACTGGGTATTTCACTGGAAGACAATCTGAAGCTGGTGCATGACTCCATTCATTATCTGAAACGGCATTTTCCCGAGGTCTTGTTTGATGCCGAGCACTTTTTTGATGGCTATAAAGAAGATCCGGAATACGCCATGCAGGTACTGGCAGTTGCGATGGATGCAGGCGCAAATGCACTGGTTTTATGTGATACCAATGGCGGCAATCTTCCGTCCACCATCAGCATGGTCGTCAGGAATATTGTTACCTGTTTTCCGAATGCCGTGGTGGGTATTCATGCACACAATGACAGCGAACTGGCCGTTGCCAACACCCTGGCTGCGGTGGAAAACGGAGCAAGGCACGTACAGGGCACCATCAATGGCATCGGTGAACGTTGCGGCAATGCGAACCTGATTTCCATTATTCCAAATCTGGTACTGAAAACAAACATGGATTGCGGTATCGGGCAGGAACAGCTTGCCAGATTAAAAGCGCTATCGGATTTTGTTAACGAGATGGCCAATCGTCTGCCATGGCGGCACCAGCCCTTTGTGGGTCAGAATGCTTTCGCCCACAAAGCCGGTGTGCATGTTTCAGCCGTACGCAAGCTGCCCAGCCTGTATGAACATCTGTCACCGGAAACCGTGGGTAACCGGCAGCGCATCACGGTATCTGATCAGGCCGGACGCAGCAACGTGCTGGTGATGGCGGCCAGAACCGGGTTCGGGTTGAAACTGGACGAAAAGGATCCCGCCGTCGTAAAGCTGGTCAGGCGGATCAAGACACTGGAAGATCATGGCTTTGCTTTCGAGGGTGCGGAAGCCTCGTTTCATTTGATGCTGTTGAAAACAAAGAAACAATTCCATCATTTTTTTGATCTGAAGGGCTTTCGCGTCATTGATGAAAAACGCAAGCACGATGAAACACCACAGGCCGAGGCCACGGTGATGGTACGCGTCGGTGAAAAAATAGCACATACGGTCAGCATGGGAAACGGCCCGGTAAATGCCATGGATCGGGCACTCAGAGCTGCGCTTAAGGATTTTTATCCAACGTTGAAGGAGCTGCGTCTCATTGATTACAAAGTGCGCGTTCTGACGACGCAAAGAGCAACCGAGGCCGGCGTACGCGTGCTTATCGAATCTACCGATGGCCGACGAAAATGGGGCACGGTTGGCGTTTCCACAAATATTATTGATGCCAGCTATCAGGCGCTCGTGGATGCAATCGAATACAAATTATTGCTGGACGAAGTTTCGCCGCCAGTATAAACCAGTCTTTCTACTGCCTGACCGCAGATACGCACGCTTTTTTTCCTTCTCCCGTGTGCCCTGTGTATACCGTGGCGGAAAGTTTTGGGCGTTGGTTTCGAGTTGCAGGGGCATCTTCTCTTATCCCAAGCCGCCAGGCGTTGTTTTATTGCCCTGATTTCCCGATCCTTTTCATGAATCTTATTGGCAATCAGGACGTGTTCCTCCCGACGAACAATGATTTCAAAGAGCTTGTCCAGGCACTTGTTGGTTCCATCAGGGTGTGTGTTTGTGGTGATAATGTTTTGATTCAGTTCCTCGCGCACGGCATCAATATGATTGTTGGTTGGTAACTCTTGAGTAACAAAATCAAGCACCTACGATTTTGTTACTCATGAGTTTTGCAAGAGGCTCCCTTGCTTGTTCCTTTGTCCCGGCCTGTCTGCGTGCGGCACGTACAGGTTCAGGCCGGAGAGAAGCAAATGATCCTTGTGTTGTATGCACAAAAAAAGGAGGGCGTAAAGCCCTCCTCTCTTTCATCCCGAAGGATGTACACGTCCAAAGGAACGCGTTGCTTACATCAAGGTCAACCAGTCCAGCGTGGTGGTCTTGAGGTTGCCATTGTTCGCAGCAGTTGTCAGGCCGCTGATCTTGTCATTGGTGAAGTTCAGGCTGATGATCGAGTTCTGATAGAGTTGATAGGAACCCGAAATCGAGAAGACCTGATGCTTCGGCTGGTTCATACCCGCAGTGTTATTCGTGGTCTTGCGATAGCCGTAACCGGTTCCCACCGTGACACCCGCAAGTGGCTCCAGCGTGGCTCGGATGGAGTAGGCATCGAACTTCTGACTTGCACCGAGTGCGCTGTAATTGGCAAGCAAGGAAGAGGCACCTGTAGTCGTTCCCACATCCTGGGCACCCAGGATGTTGCCGTTGGGCTTGCCCTTGGCATGCGCGTAGTCCGCATACACGCCCAGGCTCATGTTACCGACTTCACCCTGCACCTGACCGTCCAGGAACACCATGTTCATTTCCGGTGTGGTTGTAGCCGTGGTACCCGTGGTCTTGCCCACCTTGCCGGTGACAAGGCCGAATCCGACCAGTGTATCCCAACCGCCGACGTTCACGGTCGCCACCGCTCGCACCAGCTTGGCCAGCTTGAGGCCGACGTCCACGCCACCCTGCGTCGCGCTGATACCTGAATCGGCATTGCCACCTACCGTCCAGCCCGCCGAACCGCCGGGCGCAATCAGAGCGAACTGAATATAGCCGAGATCGTTACCGATCCATGTACCGATGGCAGTCATCTCATTGGTAAAGCCGGAGTTGTTAATCGCGCCAACGTGACCGCCGAGATCGCCCACGCCGCCGGAATGCTGGCCGAACACGTTGGACACTTCCATCACGGATGATCCGCCGAAGCTGGTATCAGCCCAGCCAAGGCCGATCTTGAAACCGCCGACATCCCAGCTATTCATCAACTGGACGTTGTTGAAGGCACCGAGAGTATCGCCCTTACCACCGCCGAACTCCACGAAAGCACCGGTATGGGAACCGATACGGCCTGCAACGAGAAAGTTGGTGTCTTGCGGAATGTTGTACACGGTTTTGGAAGGGTTTCCGTTACCCGAGCTATGAACCGCACTCATACGAACAACCATGGATGCATTCAATACGGCCGGGATGGACAAGTTGTCACCCTCAACCAGTGCCTGGCTGCCGACATCGGTGAACGAACCCATTTTGAAAGCGCGACCGAAAGGTGTCAGGGCCGGAACTTCCTGGAAATGGCAGCTTAGGCAGGCCGCTCCCGTCTGGCGCGCGAACGCCGGGATGGCCGATGCCGTGGTTGGGGCCAGCGCCATGCCGGTAACCGCGACGAGGGCAAAAGCAGCAGCAGAAAAAATCATTTTCTTCATCTTCATGTTTTATATATCCTCCTATTGTATTCGACTCTATGAGCTTTGTTCTAGATGGCTCCAGAGCCATGTTCAAAACGCCTCCCCCTCTCTTCCCGGTTTCCTCTTCGACCTGCCTGTTACCCTTGGATGGCACGTGATGCCGGGCCGGGCAGAGAATCCACGAGTCCTGTTGGGACGGCAGCCGAAATATGTGGGACGTCCGCCACGGGGTCAACCCTGTTTCAGGCAATGTGCGTCATTTTGACACAGGCATTTCTAACTGCGGAGGACACCATGGAGATAGCATGAGAAGAATGAAGAAATGGTATGCCCCGCATAACTCATGAATCGCCGTGATGATTTCGCCTGCCTGTGCGTGCCGCACGCAGACAGGCCTGGCCTTTTGTGCACAACGGATTCCGGGGAAGGCGTGCGTAGCCGGGCATACAGACGAGGGATGCGTTGCGAACAAAGGAACGGGCAAGGGCATGGCGGGACGTATGAATAGTCCAGATGATCTGGACTCCGGTATTGCAATACGGGTGCTTTCACAGTTGATCCGGATCAAACGAATCGACAATAATTGCCTGCCAAACCGATTGGGCGGCCTCTCGCAACAGCGCTTCCTCCTCCTCATTGATGAGATTACCCTTGCGCAGTGCCGTGATGGCGATTTCATCATCCAGGGTCGTGACTATGCCTGCTTTCCGTGCACGGTGTCGCTTTCTTTCTGCTTCGCTGGCTGCAATCACCGCTTCAAACGCATGTTCAATGCGCCCCAGCGGATCATCAGATCGATGTGTGATGTAAATTCCACGGGTCAGGCGATCCCTTGTTGCGCCCGGTTCCAGAATGGAAGTAGCGAGGCTGTGTCCGAGCGCGTCTGATGGAGGCACACAAAACTTGCCAAGCGGGAAGACAATGACGCGTAATAATCCGCCTATCCAGCGGTTTGAAAAATTCCTCAGGAAACCGTCCATGCCTTGCCATGCGCGATACAGTGCATCCTCGCATGTCCATTGCAGATAGGGGATGTCTTCCTCCAGCCTGCCTCCGGTTTCAAAGGATTTAATAGCTGCTGAAGCGATGTACAGCTGAGCCAGTACATCGCCCAGGCGAGCGGACAGTCTTTCCTTACGCTTCAGCGCACCGCCCAATATGACCAGGGTCATGTCGGAAACAAAGGCAAGATTCGCACTTAAACGTTCAATGTGTTGGGCATACCTCCGCGCAGGGCCAGTGACTGGAGGGCGTGCAAGTCTTCCGCCAGTCAGACCTAACAGCAGACTGCGTACCTTGTTACTACCCATAAAACCGATATGGGCGAACAGTGCATGATCAAACGCCCTGAGCGCAGCGGATTTATCTTTTTCGCTTGCGGCCTGGATTTCCTTCAGTAAATACGGATGGCAGCGAATAATACCCTGGCCGAAGATGATCAGGCTTCGGGTCAGGATATTGGCGCCTTCCACCGTGATGCTGATCGGGATGGCTTCATAAGTGCGTGCCAGAAGATTTAGCGGTCCCATGATAATGGCCGTTCCGCCAAATACGTCCATGGCATCATTCACGACCTGCCGCATACGTTCCGTGCAATGGTATTTGGCAATCGCCGATATGACGGAGGGCTTTTCGCCCTGATCCACGGCAGTGGCGGTCACCTGGCGTATGGCATCTATGGCATAGGCATTACCGGCGATACGCGCCAATGCTTCTTCCACACCTTCCATGCGACCGATGGGGGTCTTGAACTGGCGGCGAATACGGGCATACGCGCCGGTCGCGCGCGCACACAATTTTCCCGCGCCGGCAGACAGTGAGGGCAGGGAAATCGAGCGCCCGTCGGCAAGGCATTCCATCAGCATGCGCCAACCCTGGCCGGCATAATCCACGCCGCCGATCATCCATTCCACGGGGATGAATACATTATGCCCTGTCACCGGGCCATTCTGGAACGCCTGTTCCAGCGGCATATGACGCTTGCCGATCTCCATACCCGGTGTGTCGGTGGGGATCAGGGCCAGTGTGATGCCCCTGTCCTCCTCTTCACCCAGTAAATGATCCGGGTCAAACAGCTTGAAGGCCAAACCGAGTACCGTGGCCACCGGAGCGAGAGTGATATATCGCTTTTCCCAGTTGAGGCGGATGCCCAAAACATCCTTCTTCCCGTCAAACTCGCCTTTACACACAATACCGGTGTCGCGCATCGCCGCCGCATCGCTGCCGGCCCAGGGACTGGTCAGCGCAAAGCAGGGAACCTCTTCGCCCTTCGCCAGACGTGGCAGATAATGGTTTTGTTGTTCCTTCGTACCATAATTCATTAACAATTGTCCCGGCCCCAGCGAATTGGGAACCATCACGGTAACAGCCGCAGCAATACTGCGGCTGGCGACCTTCATCACCACGGCGGAATGCGCCTGAGCGGAAAACTCCAGACCACCGAATCTCCTGGGTATAATCATACCGAAGAAGCCATTCGACTTGATGCATGCCCATACATCAGGAGGCAGGTCGTGCAGCGTGTGATTGATTTCCCAGTCGTCGAGCCTGGCACAAAGTTCTTCTACGGGGCCATCGAGAAAAGCACGTTCCTCCGTGCTTAATGTGGGTGCGGGATGGTCAAGCAGGGTGCGCCAGTCCGGTTTGCCGGAAAAAAGTTCAGCATCCCACCATGTGGTTCCGGCTTCCAATGCCTGTTGCTCGGTATCGGACATGGATGGCATGGCTTTTTCGAATACGGGCAGTAAGCGTCTGCTGACAAGATGTCGGCGAAGAGGCAGGATGTTCAACGGAAGAAAAATCAGTAGAAAGACAAGCCATGCAAACGCGAAAAAGGCTATCGATAACACATGTAAAATAGTCACAAGCGCCAGGATGGAAACGATTGTACCTGTCCATAATACAAGTGAGGAACGTCTGAAGGCCAGGGCCATCATGGCTGCCAGAAGCAGTATCAGGAAGCACGAAACCGACATAAATCTCTCCTTGTGCGGTTTTTCCCACGGCTCGTTAAAAACAGGTTGGATTTACAAATGAACCCGGACTATTCCGGGTTCATGTCTATGACTTGACCGTGGCTGTCGCATCACCATAATGCCGCAACCCTTTGTTCGCAACGAATCCCTGCTCAGGCGTCCATAAGCGCCACGACGGTCTTCTTCGCAGGAATCCGCTGCGAACAGGGGTTCGGCACGATCATCGCGGCAATTTATGACCCAGATCCTGCAAGGGGTTGCGCTATGTGGGTGCGAGCACTTGCAGGATCTGGGTATGAATAGTCCGGCTGAGTTGTAACAGGAGATTGAAATGGCAGTTCCAAAAAGAAAAACGAGTACTTCAAAACGAAATATGCGCCGTGCGCATGACCGTGTGAGTACAGCCGCGATGAGCGAATGCCAGAATTGCGGTGAGACGATTCGTCCACATCATGTCTGTCCGCATTGCGGTCACTACAAGGGCCGCGAGGTGATCGCAATCGATGAGGTCTGACGTTCTTGTCCCGCATTCTTGTTGATGGACACGGTGGAGACCACGCTCCGCAGATTATTATCGAATCACTCCGGGAAATTCTGTCCGGCGGGGAAGGTTCCGGCGAATTAGGCCATGTTCAATTCGGCATTGTTGGACAGCCCGCAGTCATCATTCCGGCATTGGATGCCGCGCGCATTGCTGACCGGGTAGAGGTCGTTCCGGCAATGCAGACCATTGATATGTGCGAATCTCCGGCCATGGCGTTACGGCGCAAGAAAGACTCGTCCATTCATGTCGGGTCTCGCCAGGTGCGCGATGGTCATTGGGATGCACTGGTCAGCGCGGGCAATACCGGTGCGCTGATGGCGATATCCAGATTTGTTCTGAAAACACTCCCCGGCGTAGATCGACCGGCGATTGCCTCCATGATTCCGGCCATTGATGGCCAGACATTGCTGTTGGATTCGGGCGCTAACGTGGATAGTTCATCCGAGCATCTGGTACAATTCGCCGTCATGGGTTCCTGCTACATGCAAGCCGCAGAAGGTATCGATTCACCCCGTGTCGGTTTGCTCAATATTGGTTCCGAAGACACCAAGGGAACGGATGTTGTGAAGGTCGCGGCGGCGGAGCTCAGGGCAATGAATTTAAATTTCGTGGGTAACGTGGAAGGTACGGATATCTTTTTTGATACCGTGGATGTTGTGGTTTGCGACGGGTTTGTAGGTAACGTGGCACTCAAAACCATGGAAGGGGTTGCACACTTCATTATGCACAGCTTGCGCCGCAAGATCAGGAGAAGCCTGAGCGCCAAGGTTGGCATGCTGCTGGCCAGGAGGATGATGCACCGCCTTAAATCCCGAATTGATCCCGCTGAATACAATGGTGCGCCACTGCTTGGATTGAACGGTATTGTGGTCAAGAGCCACGGGGGTGCCAGTATGCATGCATTCACACGTGCGATGATGGTTGCCCAACGGGAGGTTGATTCAAAACTAGGGGTGCATATTGTTGAAGCCATGAATGAATGGACGAAAGTCTGAAGATGCGGCATGTGCATATAACCGGCGTTGGCGGTTATCTTCCCGAGCGCATCCTGACGAACGCCGAACTGGAATCAATCGTGGACACGACGGATGAGTGGATCGTAGAGCGCACGGGTATACGGGAACGGCACATTATCGATGAGAATCAGCATACGTCGGATATCGCTGTTAAAGCGGCCATGCAGGCGCTTGATGGCGCAGGGGTAAAAGCCTCTGATCTGGATGCGTTGGTGGTGTCTACCACGACGCCGGATATGATTTTTCCCTCCACAGCCGCCATTGTGCAGTCCAAATTGGGTGCTGCCGGGTTTCCCGTGTGGGATATTCAGGCTGTGTGTTCCGGTTTTGTTTATGGTCTGGCACACATTACGGGTATGATGGAAGCGGGTATGTTTCGCCGGGTGCTGTTGATCGGTGCGGAATCCATGTCCCGAATTCTGAACTGGAAGGATCGATCCACATGTGTGCTGTTTGGCGACGGCGCGGGTGCCGTCGTGCTTGAACGTGTGGATGAGGAAGGAGGCATGATGGGATCCGTTCTGAATGCCGATGGTTCGTACAGACCACTGCTGATGGCCAGACATCCGCATCATGGCGCCAGTCCCGACACGCCGGATATGTGTGTTGATGTGGCTGGCGTCGCGGCTGTCGAAATGCGTGGCAACGAGGTGTTTCGCATTGCCGTCAGCAAACTGGGCGAGGTGGTTGGGCAGGTATTGGAACACTGTCAAACCGAGGTGTCCGAACTGGATTGGCTGGTTCCTCATCAGGCCAATATTCGCATCATCCATGCTACGGCGAAGAAATTGAAGATGGGCATCGAACGTATTGCCATTACGGTGGACACCCATGCCAACACCTCATCGGCCAGTATTCCTTTAGCGTTGAACGACTATTATCGTAGCGGCAGGATCAAGAAAGGCCAACTCATTCTGCTGGAGGCATTTGGCGCGGGATTTGTCTGGGGTGCCAATCTGCTGCGCTGGACTTGCCCTTGAGTTCAAAACTTGCGTTGCTGTTCCCTGGCCAGGGTTCACAACGTCAGGGCATGATCCGCGAATTTTTCGATACGGAGCAGGTCGTTGCTGATACGTATACGGAAGCTTCGGATGTGCTTGCGTATGATATGCGTGAACTGACCCGTGATAATCCGGATGGAAAACTGAATCAGACCGAATACACCCAGCCCGCATTGCTTACAGCGTCCACTGCCCTGTTCCGCTTGTGGATGCAGCGGGGCGGTATGCAGGCCAGCCACGTAGCGGGGCATAGTTTGGGCGAATATTCAGCATTGGTGGCTGCCGGGAGCCTGTCTTTCCCCGATGCGCTTGCGCTGGTCGCGTTTCGTGGCAAGGTGATGATCAGGGCTGTTCCGCAGGGCAAGGGACGTATGGCCGCGATCATGGGGCTTGATGATGAGCAGGCGCGGCGTTTGTGTCATGAGGTGTCTACGGATACTGAAAAAGTGTGGCCCGCCAATTACAATTGTCCGGGGCAGATCGTAGTGGCCGGCCACGCGGAAGCCGTCAACCGGATGATGGAACGGGCGAGGGCCGCGGGTGCGCGCCGTATGCTCGTTTTGCCGGTAAGCACGCCTTCGCATACGCCGTTGATGCAGCCTGCGGCTGATGCAATCAACGAACGCCTGAGGGATGTCAACATCAGTGTGCCAGGAATTCCCGTATGGAGCAATGCACTGGCTGCCCCGCTTGAGAACCCGACTGAAATAAAAGCTGCCCTGGTGCGGCAACTGGTCTCGCCCGTGCGCTGGACGGAAATAATCCGTCGTATGATCCGGATGGGTATATGTCACGGTGTGGAGATTGGCCCGGGCAGAGTATTGTCGGGCATTGTTCGCCGTATTGACCGGCATTTTACGGTTTACGCAGTGGACATGCCCGATCATCTGGCATCCGCCATCAAAGAGACGAAGGGAGGCGGAAATGGGTGATGCCCGTGTTGCGGTGGTGACCGGCGCCAGCCGGGGTATCGGGTATGCGATTGCCAGTGAACTGGCCGCCTCAGGATACCATCTGGCCATTTGTGGTATGCACGAAGACACCATCAAACGGGCCGCGCATGAAATGCATGCCATGTATGGCATCGAAGTAACGGCAAGCGTTGTGGATGTATGTGACAGGGAATCGATCCAGCACTTCATTACACACGCCGCGAAGGATTTCGGACGGCTGGATGCGTTGGTGAATAATGTGGGAATTACACGCGACAATATTGCCGTGCGCATGAAGCCGGAGCAATGGCAACAGGTATTGAACACCAATCTTTCCTCGGTATTTTATGCCTCACAGGCGGCGCTTAAGACCATGATGAAAGCACGCTTTGGGCGCATCATCAACATTTCGTCGGTTGTCGCTTCCATGGGTAATCCCGGTCAGGTGAATTATTGTGCCAGCAAGGGCGGGATTGATGCCATGACCCGTTCACTGGCACGCGAAGTGGGATCGCGTGGTATTACGGTCAATGCCGTTGCGCCAGGTTTTATTGTTACGGACATGACTGCCGAACTGGGAGATGATGCGCGCCATGCATTAGAGGGGCAGGTGCCATTGGGAAGGCTTGGAGAGCCGGATGATATTGCCCACGCAGTGGCTTTCCTCGCCAGTGAAAAGGCGGCATATATCACGGGTCAGATCCTTCATGTGAATGGTGGTATGTATATGTGATGATGACTGTCCACGAAGCCATCCTGTGTAAGTTTGCTGTTGCGGAAGGGAACGGCATCAACAGCAGGCTGGCTTGAACGCACCCCTTGCAAAAGCGGCTTGTGCAAGAGGCAATGCTGTGATAGAAGCCGTATAAATCCGAGATGGGAGAACTTAAATGTCTGCAGAAATTGAAGCAAAAGTTATTAAAATCGTTGCTGATCAACTCAATGTTGATGAGAGCGAAATCAACTCTGATTCATCTTTTGTGGATGATCTGGGTGCCGATTCGCTGGATACAGTGGAGTTGGTCATGGCTTTTGAAGAAGAGTTTGGTATTGAAATTCCGGATGAAGATGCCGAGAAGATTCAGAGCGTACAAAATGCCATTGATTATATTGCGGCTAAAGCCGAGTAAATCTTTATGTCGCGGCGCGTTGTCGTCACTGGTATCGGGATGGTTACCCCGCTCGGCGTCAGCATGGAAACTACATGGAATAATCTGATTGCCGGTAAACCGGGTATTCGCCGTATTACCCGGTTTGATGCCGAAGCGACGGGTATGGCGTGTACCATCGCGGGCGAGGTTCCCGATTTTGACATAAGTCAGTATGTTAATCGCAAGGATGCCCGCAAGATGGATACCTTTATCCGGTATGGTGTTGCCGCGGCTCATATGGCTATGGAACATTCGGGTCTGGACATCAATGGAGCCAACGAGAACCGTGTGGGGGTCATCATTGGAGCGGGAATGGGCGGTCTTCCGAGCATTGAAAAGACCATGCGCGCTTATGAGGCGGGGGGTGTGCGCAAGATTTCGCCGTTCTTTATCGCTCAAACCATCATCAATATGACATCAGGGTGGGTGTCCATGCTGACCGGCGCCAGAGGGCCGAATTTAGCGACGGTGACAGCCTGCGCTACAGGCACGCATGCCATTGGCGATGCATTTGATATCATTGCTCGAGGCGGAGCCGATGCCATGATTGCCGGCGGTTCGGAAGCGTGTATTTGTGAGTTGGGCGTGGGCGGTTTTGCCGCATCACGCGCGCTTTCAACGCGCAATGAGGAACCGGAGAAGGCTTCGCGGCCATGGGACAGGAATCGTGACGGTTTTGTCATGGGCGAAGGCGCCGGTGTGCTGGTGCTGGAATCGCTGGACTTGGCCAGGGCGCGTGGTGCGAACATTCTGGCCGAAGCTGCGGGGTACGGCATGTCCGGCGATGCCTATCATATTACGGCTCCGGCTCCGGGTGGTGAAGGTGGCGCCCGTTGTATGAAGCAGATGCTGGACGGTGCGGGGCTGAATCCTGAAGATGTGGATTACATCAATGCCCATGGCACGTCTACGCAGGTCGGCGATCTGGCGGAAACGGAAGGGATTAAATCGGTGTTTGGCGCTCATGCGGGGAGGCTAATGGTGTCATCCACCAAGTCGATGACCGGACATCTGCTTGGTGCCGCGGGTGGTATTGAAGCGGGGTTCACGGTGCTTGCGATTCATCACAGTGTGGTTCCGCCCACCATCAATCTGGATGAAGCGGGTGAAGGTTGTGATCTCGATTATGTGGCAAATGAAGCGCGTGACGCCGATATTGATGTGGCTGTTTCCAATTCATTCGGATTCGGCGGTACCAATGCATCGGTGGCATTTCGTAAGTTTACGTAAATACCGCGGATGGGATATGGCGAGGGTTCGAGCACAACAGCGGATATGTCGCCCTGGTTTGTACGTATCCTGTACGTATCCATTTGTCTGCGTGTTGTTTTTGCCCGCACGGGCACGCACGCGGAGAGGCTATGGAACGAAAGACGGGGTAGGTGATTTGCAGTGTATTTCCGCACTGTTTCCATGCAAGGCCGTGCGTGTTCCGCGTACGGCCTTTTTTCATGTTTTCCCGAGTATTTCTCAGCTTTGCTCGAAGATTCTTCGGGGTATGGTCGGCAATTTCTAACATCCCGTAGTGGCATCCGACGCTCGCTGGATAGTGTAGCGGACGGGGATACAGACGCTTTCTTTCATGCGTGGAAAGGGCGGCTGATGGACAACAGTAATAATTCCCCGACGGTTCGTTGCCTGATGTATGCGTCTTACGAGGCGGGGGGCTTGATTGAGCATTTACCCGCACCCAGATCCGACCCCCCCTGTACGGTTCTGTGGACATTGTATCCCGATGCATCCCTATGCTTTGATCCCGATTCCGCACGCGTTTATCTTGCCGCGATCAGTGATGCCGGACTGGAAACACTGGAAGCTATGCTGGGTCAGGTTGTGGAAGACACCCATGTTTGCGGCATGCCTGCTTCTACAGGCGAAATAGTACCCGAACCGGGTGAAAGGTATCAGTCAGCTGCGGGACGGGTGAAGGCGTATATTGCCGCCGGGGATGTGTTTCAGGTCAATATCGCGCGATTCTGGAGGATGTCGTTTCGCCAGGAACAGCTGTTGGCGCTGTATAGTCGGCTACGCCGGGTCAATGCAGCACCATTTTCATGTTTTGTCCGGATTGCATCCGATCAGGGTTTGTTACATATTCTCTCGGCATCGCCGGAGCGCCTGTTCCGTATTTCCACCGATGGATGGGTGGATACCCGGCCCATTGCCGGCACGCGCAAGCGCGGAGCAAAAGAGCAGGATGTACGCCTTTGCGAGGAAATGCTTTTATCCGTCAAGGAGCGTGCCGAGCATATCATGCTGGTGGATCTGGAACGTAATGATCTGGGGCGTGTATGTACGCCGGGCAGTGTCGAGGTCAATGAACGCATGGCCGTGGAGCGCTATGCAACCGTGCAGCATATCGTTTCCAATGTGCGAGGAAAGTTGGTGGAGGGCAGGGATGTCCTGGATGTGTTCCGGGCCATGTTTCCGGGAGGAACCATCACTGGCTGCCCCAAGGTGCGCTGTATGGAAATTATTCATGAGCTTGAAGATCAGGCGCGCGGGCCATATACGGGCGGTATTGGATATGTGGCATGGGACGGTTCATCCGATATGAATATCCTGATTCGCAGTTTCTGGCATGCGGACAACGTGCTCCACTGGGCTGCCGGCGCCGGTATTGTGGCGGATTCGGATCCCTTGTTTGAATGGATGGAGACTGAACATAAAGCCGCTGGATTGTTGAAAGCTCTGGGTTGAGCCGATCTTTCGTATGGAGGTTCGGACACACATAACCCATACTTGCCGCAGTTATGCATGAACACCACGAACATTCACAACGCAAAATGATTGCCGCATTGTTTCTAACCGCGGTGTTCGCCTCGGTGGAACTGGCGGGGGGATGGATTTCCGGTTCGCTGGCTTTGCTGGCTGATGCTGTCCACATGGTATCCGATGTGGCTGCACTTGGGTTGGCGGCACTGGCGCAAGGGATTGCCGCTCGTCCCGCACATGCGGGTATGAGTTATGGCTATGGGCGGGCGCGCGTGCTGGCGGCGCAAATGAACGGTTTTGGTCTCTGGTTTGTTGCCGGATGGATTGCATGGGAGGCTGTGGGACGTATTCATTCACCGTCACATGTGCGGGGGACGCTCATGTTGATCGTTGCCACGATCGGGCTGGTGGTCAATGTCGTTATTCTCAGATGGTTTCATGGCAGCCACGATTTGAATACACGTGCCGTTTACTGGCATGTCCTTGGAGACGTGCTGGGATCAGTGGCGGCTATTGTGGCCGGGATTGTCATTGTGTGGACCGGATGGATGCCCATTGATCCGATTCTGTCCCTCGTGGTGCTGCTGATTCTGGCATGGGGCGGTTGGCGGCTGGTGCGCGATACGACGTTGCAGATTATGGAGGCTGCGCCCGCCTCAATGGATATGGATGCGCTCAGGATACGCATGACCGCTATTGACGGCGTAAAAAGCATACACCATGCGCATGCGTGGGTATTGCCGGACGAACGCATGGCGCTATCCGCGCATGTGTGTATCCGGCATATGGCGGAATGGCCGAGGATTTTGCCCGTATTGCTTTCAGACTTGCACCGCGAGGGCATTGCCCATGCGACGCTGCAACCGGAGCATGGTGGCGTTGCCTGCCCAGATGGTGATTAACCTGGCCTGAACGATTCATAAATCGTTCAGGCCCGTTCGGGATCGTGTCTAATCCCATGCGAAATCTGGGCTACGGTTGAATGGATACCTGATATTTTTGCTCTGATTTTGGCACAAACCAGTGTTCGCTGTTATAGCCGATGCCCGCTGGTGCGGGTTTGATGCCGTGAATGCGTTTTTGATAAACGGGTAGCGAATATGGAGCGTAAAGAAACACCATGGGTACGTCCTTATAGATTTCTTCCTGCATCACGTCATACAGTTTTTTGCGTTTGGCTTCATCGAAGGTTCTGCGCGCCGCGACCAATGCATGATCCACCTTGGCGTTCTTGTAAGACAGAAAATTGAATTGGCGTTTGCCTGTCTGCGAGGAATCCCAGATGCTGTACTGATCCGGTTCCGGCGATAACGACCAGCCCAGAATGACCGCATCGAAATTTCGTTTGTTAATGAAATTTCCGATAAAAGCCGACCATTCCACCAAGCGGATTTTCACCTCAATACCAACATCTTTCAGGCGCTGCTGGATGATGGTAGCGGCATTGGCGCGTTGTGTATTGCCATTGTTGGTGAGGATGATAAAGGAAAGGCGTTTGCCATGTTTCTCCAGGACACCATCGCCATCATGATCGCTCCAGCCATCGGACTGGAGAATCTCTCTTGCCTTGCCGGGGTCATAGGGGCGGGGATGCAATCGCTTATCGACCCATTTGGTTCCCGGCTTGTACGGGCTGGCAATGACCTTCCCCAGACCCAGCAATACGCCATCCACGATTTCCTGCCTGTTGATGGCATAGGCGATGGCTTCGCGGACATGGCGATCGGCGAATAGCGGTCGTCTTAGATTGAATCCGAGATAGGTATAGACAAAGCCCAGATATTGATAGCGATTGTAATTCGCTTTCAACCGCGGTTTGGTGTTGAACAGGCGGGTGTACTGGATGGGCGACAGATCCATTGAATCCAGATTTCCCGCGGAGAGTTCCAGGAATTGTGTTGCCGGATCGGGGATGATTCGGGTTAGCCGCTCGGTAATCCATACCGGGCCGTCAAAATAATCGGGGTTGGCGCGCATCAGGATGGATTGTTGCGATTGCCAGTCCGCCAATTGATAAGGCCCAATGGTCGCCTTCGGATGCCGTGCCAGCTTCGTATGCATGATGTCTTCATGTTCAAAGACGTGTTTGGGCAGGATATCCAGCGAAGCCCACGAAGACATGGCCGGAGAGAAGGGTTCCGCATAATGGACAATGAATGTTGTTGCATCAGGGGTCTCAACGGATATCACGTTGGCGTAATCGGATTTGTAGGCGCTCTGCGTATGCTTGTCCTGAATCAGATGCAGGGTGAAAGCGCAATCAGCGGACGTGAACGGCGTGCCATCCGTCCAGTGGAGGCCAGGGCGGAGGTGAAAGGTGATGGTGAGGTTGTCCTTCGATACATGCCATGACTTTGCCAGTTGTCCGGCCAGGTTCAGATCCTTGTCATATTTCAGCAATGCGAGATACATTTGTCCGGCAATGGCCTGGCTGGCAGCATCGCCGGCAATCATGGGAATCAGGTTGCTGGCATCACCGATGCTGGCGGACACCAGTCTGTCTCCCCTGGCGGGAACAGATGCTGGAGCGTGATGTTTCGCGGGTGATTCAACGGCTTGCTTCCGGTTGGGAACACCAGAGCCGGAACAGGCGGATAAACACCCTGTCAACAATACAATACCCAAAATACGCCACGGGTTGGAATGAGCCTGCATCCACATGCAATCCCGGTTCCTCGTCTGCATTATTCTATGAATAGCTCGGGCTAGAAGTAAGCGTGCGGTAGTATCTGTGAATAAGATGGGCTAGGAAGGTCGAATACGGGCCAGAATCCACAACAGGTCTCCCGGGTGCAGCATGGTCTGACGCAGGCTGTTCGCGCGAGCGATTGCCCTGGGTGTGGTGCCAAAGCGCTTGGCGATATTCCACAGATTATCACCGCCACGCACGCGGTAATGAATGCGCCTTCCCCGCGCCAGCAGAGGATTGGGCAAAGGGTAGGCAGCATTAAAGCGTCTGGCGGGAACCTGTAAGGAACGTCCCGGTCGTAACAGATGGCCTGTACCAGGATTGATATGCTTCAAGTGGCGCAATGTGGTGTGATATCTTCTGGCCAGTGTCCACATATTATCGCCAGGGCGAATACGGATATATATATGCGTTGGAATTGCCTGGAGGGCAAATGCCAGAATGCGGTTATGCATGGATTCCGGAGCGTATAAGGTAACGGGTGCATCAAGATATTGGCTGTGATCCAGCCCCGGATTGAATCGGAACATAGCATCGCGGCTGATGCCCGCGGCGCGGATAAGCAAATTGATGTCCACCGGAGCCCGCAACGTCAGGGCGCGTACGGGCCATGGCGCCGGAAAATGCCATACGCCGCGCTGGATGAGTGCCGAAAGACCCAGAATACTGCAAACATAGGTGCGGGTAATCAGTGGCACGGGTAAATGATCCAGCCCGTCCGAAGGCTGCCATGGGTGACGGCGAATGGCGCGCGCAATGTTGCCCGGCCCGCGATGATAGGCTGCAAATGCCAGTGGCCAGTTGCCAAAACGAGCCTTCATGGCCATCAAATACCGAACGGCGCCTTCTGTTCCGCGCGCCACATCGCGACGGGCGTTAATACCGCGCGGCGCGTGCATGCCCAGTACGCGGGCCGTCCCAGGCATGAGTTGCCACAAACCCGTCGCTCCCGCGGATGAAAGGGCGTATGGATTGTAACCGGATTCGACGACGGGAACAACGTCCAGCGATCGCGGCGCATGCAATTGTTCAAATACGGGCAGTATGCGGCCACGGACATAGCGGGAACGTTCAGCGAATACAGGCCACAGCTTGGCGTAAATACGTTTGGCTTCCGCCTGGATGTGGGCCAGGTCGCGTGCGGAGAGCCCTTTCAGTAACGGGTCGACTGTTCCCCTGGAGGAAAAATATGGTTTAAAATTTTGAGCCATGTTCGTTGGTGTATTGCGATAACCATCCGCCACCGCCTCCGCAATACACGCATGCATGAGAATAAAATACGTGGCGAATGCCAGGGAGGAGAGCCAAGGATGTTTTACATTTAACATGAACCCGGGACTTTAACCCGGACTATTCACAAATACCACAGGCTGTTTGGGATCCAGGACCCGCCAGTGAATGTGGATGCAGGGTGTGAGCATTGGGTTCGTATGGCGTTTCGAGAAATCATGTGATCCTCTCATGGATGAAGAATTTCCCGGAATACCAGACGGGTTAAAGGGTTGCGGCATGCGCCGTATGTCACAGCCGAATCCTGGGATCATGGTGATTGATGACTTCACAGGAAGTCACCAAAGCGCCCATGGATGGGCTTTTTACCACTTGATCATCACTTCATAACATTTGACCGGCAGAGCCCGGTTCCTGACCGTAATTTCCCCTTTTTCCATCATCTTGATGTGGTCTTTACAATACTGATAGGTTTCCTCTCCCACAATAATTTCCTGGCCTTCAGCCATCTGTTCCAACCGGGCAGCCACATTGACTGTATCACCGATCACGGTGTAATCCATACGATTCTTTGCTCCGACATTACCCGTGACAACCTGGCCCGTATTGATTCCGATGCCGACCTCAAAAACAGGATCACCTCTGGTATTCCTTTCCTGCATCAAGTCCCTGATTCTCTTTCGCATATCCACGGCCGTGGATACCGCATCCAGTGGCCCCTGCGATTTATCCGGTTTTTGACGGAAAACAGCCATCAGTTCGTCACCGACAAACTTGTCCAGAATACCTCCGTGTTCGAATATAATCTCCACCATCGCATTGAAGTACTCGTTGAGCATGGAAATAATTTCTTCCGGACTCATGTGTTCGGAAATACTGGTAAATGAACGGATGTCGGCGAACAACAGCGTTGCTTCACAGCGCTCATTAGCCAGGGGATCCCCTTCATGGGAAAGAATCATCTGATCCACCACGTCCTTTCCCACATATCGCGCAATATAGCCTCTCAGGACGGATTCCTCCTTAAGCTTCTGTTTGTGGGCATCAAGTTCTTGCATATATCCCAGCATGCGGTCGCCGACTTCCCTGAAATTTCTTTTCTGACGTGCCATCTCCCGTTGCATCCTGTTGAAATTATTGGCCAAATCATGTAATTCTTTCGATACGAATTTCTCCAACACCAATGGTCTACCGGTTTTCCCCTCACCCGGCGTGCCCGTGGCATCAATCAGTGCCTGCAACTGACGACTAAATCGTCCGATAAGATAACACCCGGGGAAAGCGATAAATAATGTAAAGACGGAAAGCACAGCGAGGATGAATACGCTATTTACATCTGCTTGCAACAGCAGATAAGCCCCCATGATCCATGGCATGGAAGTCATCAGGGCGAATATCACCCATCGGGATGCCGGACTATGGTTACCCTGGCTGCTGCTCATATATAGATTGCCCCCCTCGCTGTAATCTTCCCTAACGATAGGGTAAATTCATCCGTGATTGCAAGCGGCTGCATTGGCCTCATGATTCGACATGGACATGCGGCACGGGATACAACCCTTTGATTCATCCGGCATTCTGATGTTGTACATGACATGCTGCATGTCGGGACAGCGTCGCTTTCTCCCGATCCCTGCCTGGCTGACGTGGCGGCACAGGCAGGCACTTCCCCTCAGTCCGGCAGGCCCCTAGCATTGGCAAATGATGAAAGTATCCGAGTCTTCGCATGTACTAACGTCCAAAGACCATCTCCTTGAGGCATTTTCCTCCGGTTGCAAGCCACGGGAAGATTGGCGCCTGGGGACGGAACACGAAAAAATCGGGTTTCGCATGAATACATTGAAGCCTGTCCCCTATGCGGGTAACCGGGGTGTTCGTCGCGTACTGGAACTGCTCGCGGCTGAAGGCTGGAAGCTTGAGTATGAAGCGGGCAATCCCGTTGCCCTCAAGCGAAATATGGCCAGTATTACGCTGGAACCGGGCGGGCAACTGGAGCTTTCCGGTGCGCCGCTGGCCAATGTGCATGAGACGTGTGCCGAGATGCGCGATCATTTCCACTTGCTGGATCGGGTGCGTGATGAATTACGCATCGGCTTCCTTGGCATGGGCTTTCAACCTCTGTGGAAACGCGAGGATATTCCGTGGATGCCCAAGGGCCGCTATGACGTGATGCGGCGGTACATGCCACGCGTCGGCGCGCATGGCCTGGATATGATGCTCAGAACCACGACAGTTCAGGTGAATCTGGATTTTGAATCCGAGGCCGATATGGCACGCAAGATGCGCATCGGCTATTGCCTGCAACCCATCGTCACCGCCCTGTTCGCCGCCAGCCCCTTCGTAGAGGGTAAACCGTCCGGCTACCTGTCATATCGCGCACGCTGTTGGCTGGATACCGATCCGACCCGCACAGGCGTCCCCGCCATGATTTTTAATGATCATTTCAACTTCTCCCGTTATATGGAGTGGTTGCTGGATGCGCCGATGTATTTTGTTATACGCGAGGGTCGCTATGTGGATTGCGCGGGTCAGAGTTTTCGCGATTTTCTGCAAGGTAAACTTTCCATTCTTCCCGGCCAGTTGCCAACCATGGACGACTGGGAACTGCACGCAACCACCGTCTATCCGGAAGTCAGGCTGAAAGGGTTTCTGGAAATGCGCGGAGCGGACGCCGGTGGAAAACTGTGGATTTGTGCCCTGCCTGCTTTATGGAAGGGGTTGTTATACGATGAGATTTCCATCCGGCGGACGTGGGATCTGGTGGCGGACTGGACATACGAAGAGGTGGTGTCCATGCGTAACAGGGCCCCGATCAGCGCGTTAAGAACATCGTTTCGGAGTACTACGTTTCTGCATCTGGCCGAAACCGTGCTGGATATCGCCCAATCAGGCCTGGAACGGCTTAACTGCCTGAGTCCGGAAGGAGAAAATGAGGCCATCCATCTTGCGCCCTTGATGGATGCTGTTACCCATGGACGAACGCAAGCCGAACAGTGGCTGAATGCTTATGCCCGTGACTGGAACGGACATGTTGAGATGATATTCAACGAAGCCACCCTTTCCTGATGCCCCGCGCCCTCGCTTGTTCCTTTGTCCACAACGAATCCCTGCTCAGGCGTCCGTAAGCACCGCTACGGTCTTCTTCGCAGGGAATCCGTTGCGAACAAAGGCCAGGCCTGTCTGCGTGCGGCACGCACAGGCAGGCGCGATCATCGCGGCGACTTATGAATAGTCTAGGGAGCCTCTTGCAACACTCATGAGCGGCGGTCGGCTTCCCCACTTCGGCCCATTTTCGAGCTTGAATTTCGCTCTATGGAACCACCATGTAGCTCACTCAATCCCGAAAATGGTCTCAAAGTGGGATGGCCGCTCATCCACCCAGAGTTTTG